>SBGZ01000071.1 GCA_006226415.1 Alphaproteobacteria bacterium | reverse complement strand
GGATAGGCGGTCAGGACAATTTCGCGGGACTTGAGATTCGTCATTTTCTGTAATTTTCCTTGATTTGATTGGTGCGGCGGGGTGCGCAATAAGCGCAAAATATGATCTATGTTTACCCTGTTCGGGAAGGTGAGTCGAAGTGGCATTCATCACTTTCCGTAAAACTAACAAAAATGGCTGAAACAAAGGGGCCTGAGACCAGATGACGAAAAACGAAAGCCTGACCCGGGAGCTCAAAGCGGGTGTTGTTGGCGCGGGCTTCTTTGGCGGCCTGCATGCCAAAAAATACGCTTCCCTTAAGGGCACCTCTTTGGTCGCCGTCATGGACGCGAACCCGGAAGCCGCGCAAAAGCTCGCTGATGAGTTGGGCGCCAAGGCGGTTTCTTCCATCACCGAGATGGCCGAAGAGGTGGATCTGGTCTCCATCGCCGCCCCGGCGGTCTACCACTATCCGTTGGCCAAACAGGCGCTGGAGGCGGGCCTCCATGTCTATGTGGAAAAGCCCATCGCCCTCTCCGTCGTGGAAGCCGATGAGCTTATTCGTCTGGCAGACGCCAATAATCTGCTCTTGCAGGTCGGCCATCAGGAGCGCTTTGTCTTTGCCGCTTTCGGGCTTTTGGGGCGCAACCGCACCCCGCGCCGCATTGAATGTCACCGCGCGGGAACCTTCACCGGCCGCGCCATGGATGTTTCCGTGGTTCTGGATCTCATGATCCACGACCTTGATCTGGTGCATCAGGCCGCGCCCGCACCGGTCGAAAAAATCGAAGCGGTCTGCAAAAAGGTACACGGGGAGCATGAAGACGAAGTGGATGCGCGCCTCACCTTGAGCGATGGCTGCGAGGTTCGCCTCTTTGCGAGCCGCATCGCGGACGCCCGCAAGCGCTTTATGAAGATCGACTATAACGATGGCACCGTCGAGATCGACTTCATCAACCGCACCATCAAGAACACCACGGGCGCCGAGCTTGAGTCCGCCTTTGAGTCTCACGAGGAAGGGCTGCCGGCCATCGCCGACGATCCGCTCGGCCATGCCATCGGCGCTTTCACCTATTCGGTGCGCGGCGGCGAGGAGCCTCAAGTGTCCGGTGCCGATGCCCGCCGGGCTCTGGCCACGGCGCTCGACATTATTGCCGCCTGTCAGGCGTAACTCTTTTAAGATATTCATCACAGGAACGAATTCCCCATGACAAATTCTGTCGATCTGATTGCCCGGTCCGGCGTTGAGGACGGTCCGATTAATTTCATGGACCTGAAGGCCCAACAAAATGTCATCCGCGCCGAGGTGGACGCGGTGATTCAGAAAGTTCTCGATCATGGCCGTTATATTTCCGGGCCGGAAATCGATGAGCTCGAGGCCGAACTGGCCCGCCGCACCGGCGCGGTCGAAGTCGTCGGCTGCGCCAGCGGCACCGATGCACTGATCATCCCGCTGATGGGCGAGGGGATCGGCCCGGGCGACGCGGTCTTTATTCCGGGTTTTACCTATAACGCGACCGCCAATGCGGTGCTCGCCGTGGGCGCAACGCCGGTCTTTGTCGACATCGACCCGAAGACCTTCAACATTTGCACCGATCACCTTGAGGCCCAGATTGATGCCACCCTTGCCGGCGGCAAGCTGACGCCAAAAGCGATCATCGCCGTTGATCTCTTTGGTCTGCCTGCGGACTATCCCACCCTTACCAAAATTGCTGATAAGCACGGGCTTTTCTTTATGGCCGATGCGGCGCAAAGCTTTGGCGGCGCTATTGGTGACAATCCGGTTGGCTCCCTGGCGCCGGTTTCCGGCACCAGCTTCTTCCCGTCCAAGACGCTCGGCTGCTACGGCGATGGCGGTGCGATCTTCTCCATGGACAAGGAACGCGCGGATATTTGGAAGTCGATCCGCTTCCATGGCACCGACGATGCCCGCAAGGAAAGCCTGCGCGTTGGCATCAACGGCCGCCTTGATACCATTCAGGCCGCAATCCTGCTGGTTAAGCTCAAGATCTTTGATGCCGAATGGGAAAACCGTAACCGCGCGGCCCAGATCTATTACGAGCGCCTGTCAGAGCGTCTGGGCCTGCCGCCGCAAGTCGATGGCTTCAAGAGCTCCTGGGGTCTTTTCTCTGGCCTCGCGCGGAGCGGCGATGACCGCGCTCGCATCCAGTCGCACCTGCAATCAAAGAAGATCCCTTCGGCGATCTACTACACCATGGGCCTCCACGTGCATCATGCCTTCTCGGCCTATGCGCCCGATGGCGGCCTGCCGCACTGCGAGGACGCTTCCACCCGCATCCTGGCTTTGCCGATGCACCCCTATCTCACCGACGAAAACGTCCACGACATCTGCGACGCGGTCCTGGAAGTGAATTGACCTAATGACGTTAAAAGGCCTCATCCTGTGGGGGAGGCCAGCATTTTTTTACGTGTTCCCGAATTTCAAGTGTACCTGGCACCTTGAAACATGGCACCTTGAAACACTTGCCGCCCATGCTTCGAGACGGCGCTGCGCGCCTCCTCAGCATGAGGTGAGAGAGTTAGGCCCTGGACCCCCGCCTTCGCGGGGGATACCGGTCTTTATGAAACGTGTTCCCGCGCAGGCGGGAACCCAGGGGCAAATCACGTGGGCAGTGCGGTGGGCCCTGAACCCGCGCCTTTCTTTAAGACTATTTCGTCAAACGCTTAGTGTCGTATCCGTCAAGCAGGGCTTCGGGAGATCCCTCCGGCCAGGAAAGGCCGACCGCAGGCGGAAACTCGCCGGAAAGAATGCGAACGGACATGTCGCGAATGTCTTGGTATCGCGGCACGTCGTCGTATAGCGCATACATCAAGATTTCATCATTTCGGAATTCGGCGACGTAGTATCCCAGTTCTGCCGACATTGCCAACATGCCATTGTAAATGACGACAATGGAGCGTTGCTCACCGTCTTTGACGGCATCAATTTTATAATGAAGCTGCTGCTCAAAACCTTTTGCCGGAGGGGCATAAAAAACACTGACGTTTTCGTAGCCTTCAATGTCAAGTGCTTCTCTCAGGCAGAGCCCGTCGGGTATTTGATAATGAAGTCTAAAGTCATCTATCCCATCCGCTTCAAGCAGACTGGCTAATACGAAATAACTGCCGCCGTGCTGGCTTTCCTTGCCATAGTGTTCCTGGACTGGAATCTCCTGGCAGGCGGCGGGTGTCTCCTCCGCCAAAACGGGCAAAGCAGTCATGTGAATAGCCAGTGTGAGGCCTGTAAGAGTGCCCAGACAAATTCGTTTCATTGGATCCCCCGATCTCATGGTCCCTGTCTGGGAAGAATAGGGGAATGTTTGACCCGATTGCAATCAATTCGAGCAAACGTGATGGTTTTACCCGTCTTTTCAATTGCTTGGGCCCTCAAGCCCCTATAGAACGTGAGCCATCATGACGGACACGCTTAAGATCATGCTGGCGCAGCTTAACCCAACGGTCGGTGACCTGGCGGGCAATGTCGCGCGGGCGCGTGAGGCAAGGGCAATGGCCGCCGAGGCGGGCGCTGACCTCCTCATGTTTTCTGAGTTGTTCCTGACCGGCTATCCGCCGGAGGATCTGGTACTCAAACCCGCCTTTCAGGACGATGTCCGCGCCATGACCCAAGAGCTGGCCAGGGAAACCGCAGAATACGGCCCGGCCCTCCTGATCGGCTGTCCTTGGGTCGAAGGAGGCAAGCTCTACAATGCCGTCCTGCTTTTGGAGGGCGGCGAGGTGAAGGCGGCGCGCTACAAGCACCATCTGCCCAACTACGGTGTCTTTGACGAAATCCGCGTCTTTCATTCCGCGGACCTGCAGGGCCCGTTCAATTTCAGGGGTGTCAAGATCGGCGCGCCGATCTGCGAGGACATCTGGTATCCGGATGTGGTGGAGTGCCTGGAAGAGACCGGCGCGGAAATCCTGCTGGTCCCCAATGGCTCGCCATTTGAGGCGGGCAAGCATGACCTGCGTTTGCAACATGCCATTAAGCGGGTCACGGAAAGCGGATTGCCGCTTGTCTATCTCAATCAGGTGGGCGGCCAGGATGAGCTTGTCTTCGATGGCTCCAGCTTTGTCCTCAACAAAGATCTTTCATTGCCCAGCCAAATGCCCTCCTGGCGCGAGGCGCTTGTCATGACCGAATGGACAAGGGGGGAAGAGGGCTGGACCTGCGCCATCGGCGAGCGGGCGGCGTTCCGCGATAACGATGAGGCGATCTATCAGGCCTGCGTGCTCGGCCTTAAAGATTATGTGGAGAAAAATCGCTTCCCCGGCGTCATCATTGGCCTGTCCGGCGGTATCGATAGCGCGCTCACGGCCGCCATGGCGGTCGACGCCCTGGGCCCAAGCCGCGTCCACTGTGTCATGATGCCCTCGGTCTATACCAGCGAGGAAAGCCTGAGTGATGCGGCCGCCTGCGCCAAGATGCTGGGCGCCCATCTTGATAATATCTCCATCAAGGAGCCGGTTGCGGCCTTTGGCGAGGTTCTTGCCCCTCATTTTGAGGGCACGAATACCGGGGTGACTGAGGAGAATATCCAGAGCCGCTCGCGCGGGCTCATCCTCATGGCGCTCTCCAACAAGCTGGGTTACATGGTGCTCACCACGGGCAACAAGTCCGAGGTATCCGTGGGCTATGCCACCCTCTATGGCGACATGGCAGGCGGCTTTAACCCCCTAAAAGACCTCTACAAGATGCAGGTTTTTGCCCTGTCGCGCTGGCGCAATGCCAACAAGCCGGAAGGCGCCTTAGGCCCGGACGGTCCGGTTATGCCCGTCACGATCATTGACAAGCCGCCCAGCGCGGAACTGAGGCCCGATCAGAAGGATGAGGACAGTCTGCCGCCCTATGAGGCGCTGGACGATATCCTCGAGTGCCTGGTCGAAAATGAAATGCCGGTTGACGAAATCGTCAAAAGAGGCCATGACCTCGCCACGGTCAAGCGCGTGGAGCATTTGCTCTATGTGGCTGAATATAAGCGGCGCCAAGCGGCCCCCGGCGTCAAAATTGGACGCAAAAGTTTCGGGCGCGACCGCCGATACCCGATCACCAATGGATATCGCGACGCGGATCCGTGAGAAAGTTTTAGGATTTCCGATGAGTGTCATCGTTAGATTTGCCCCGAGCCCGACCGGACGGATCCATGTAGGTAACGTCCGCACGGCCTTGCTGAACTACCTCTTTGCCAAGAAGCATGGGGGCCAGTTCATGCTGCGCATCGATGACACGGACCTGGAACGCTCCACCAAGGAATATGCCGAGGGCATTTTCGAGGACATGGACTGGCTGGGCCTGACCCATGATCTGACCGCCAATCAGTCGGACCGTTTTGACCGTTACGACCAGGTGGTGGAAAAATTGAAAGCCGAAGGGCTTTTGTATCCCTGCTATGAGACGGCCGATGAGCTCGACATGAAGCGCAAGCGTCAGCGCATGCGCGGCCAGCCGCCGGTCTATGATCGCGCCGCCTTGAGCCTCACCGATGAAGAGAAGGCGAAATTTGAAGCCGAAGGCCGCAAGCCCCATTGGCGCTTCAAGCTCTCCGGCGCGCCTGCCGAATGGGAAGACATGATCCGGGGGCCTGTGTCCATCGACACCGCCTCGGTTTCCGACCCTGTTCTGATCCGCGGCGACGGCACCTATCTCTATACCTTGCCAAGCTGCGTCGACGACATTGACTTTGGCATCACCCACATTATCCGGGGCGAGGATCACGTAACGAACTCCGGCACCCAGATTGAGATTTTCAAGGCGGTGGGCGGCAAGGCGCCGATCTTCGGGCACCATCCCTTCCTGGTGGGCGCCGATGGCAAAGGTCTGTCCAAGCGCCTCGGGTCCCTTTCGATCCGGCAAATGCGCGAGAGCGGCGTAGAGCCCATGGCGCTTAATTCCTACCTCGCCAAAATCGGCACCTCCGATGCGGTCGAGCCCTGCACGGCCATGGACAAGCTGGTGGAGGAAATGGACCTCGGTAAAATCTCCCGCGCGCCCGCCCGCTTCGATGAAGCCGAGCTGAAAGGCCTCAACGCCCGCATGCTGCATGGGCTCACCTACGAGGAGGTCAAGCCGCGTCTGACAGTGCAGGGCCTGGAGGTGAGCGAAGCCCTCTGGGCGGCGGTGCACGAAAACATCGAAGTTCTGCCGGACCTCAAAGCTTGGGTGAACGTGGTCGAAGGCCCGGTAACCCCCTTAACGGAAGATCAAGAGTTCGCCTCTAAGGCATTGGAATTATTGCCAGAAGGGGAGTTCACCCCTGAGACCTGGGGTACCTGGACGAGTGCCGTCAAAGAAGCAACCGGCGCCAAGGGCAAGGCCCTTTTCATGCCGCTCAGGAAAGCACTCACCGGTCTGGACCGTGGACCTTCCATGGAAAACCTGCTAGTGCTCATCGGCCCTGAACGCGCGAAAGCCCGGCTGCGGGGCGAAACGGCCTGAGCGGCCCGTTGAAGGAATTGAGATTGATGACCCGGTGTCAAAACCAGATTTGCCAGATTTGTATTGGCTGCATTTGCTGCCAATCGATTATTTGTGGCTAAACCAAATCTGCGGCCGTCTCAATTCTCTCCCCAACTATCAATCTTTGAGTTTCTTGAGATCGCTGCGGCGAGAAGAATGAATGTGTGCCTGAGAGGTCCTCAGGCCATAAGATAAAAACAAGAATCAAGAGACCGACATGGAAATTCAGTTTTACAACACCGCGACCCGAAAGAAGGAACGGTTCGAGCCCATCGACCCCCAAAACGTGCGTGTCTACACCTGCGGCCCCACGGTTTATGACTATGCCCATATCGGCAATGGCCGGACCTTCTCGTCCTTTGACTTGCTGTTCCGCCTGCTGCGCCATATCTACGGCGAGGCTCACGTTACCTATGTGCGCAACATCACGGACATCGATGACAAGATCATCGAGCGGGCGGAAAAGCGCGGCGTCGGCATTCGGGACGTCACGGATGTGACCTCCGAAGGCTTCAAGGACGACATGGCGCGCTTCGGGCTTTTGCAGCCCACCCATGAGCCGCGCGCAACAGATTATCTCGACGGCATGATTGCCATGATGCAAAAGCTGGTCGACATGGGCCACGCCTATGAGGCGGAAGGGCACCTGCTCTTTGACGTCAAAAGCGACCCGAGCTATGGCAAGTTCGCCAACCGTTCCCTCGATGACCTTGTCGCCGGGGCGCGGGTGGAAGTGGCGCCTTACAAGAAAGACCCGGTGGACTTCGTTCTCTGGAAACCCTCGACAGGCAACCAGCCGGGTTGGCCAAGCCCCTGGGGTCGGGGCCGTCCTGGGTGGCACACCGAATGCTCGGTCATGTCCGAGCAGCTTCTCGGCGAGACCTTTGACATTCATGCGGGCGGCGTCGATCTTATCTTCCCGCACCACCAGAACGAAATCGCTCAGTCGACCTGCGTGCACCATGGGGCGCCTATGGCGAACTTCTGGCTACACGCTGGCTTCCTTGAAGTGGAGGGTGAGAAAATGTCGAAAAGTCTCGGCAATTTCTACACCGTCCATGACCTTTTGAAAGCCTGGCCGGGCGAGGCTTTGCGTCTGGCGATGTTTACCAGCCACTATCGCCAGTTCATGAACTTCTCCGAGGATGGCATCCGCGAGGCCAAGGCCTTGCTCGACCGTTGGTACCGCCTCACCGAAAAGGCCGGCGAAGTGACAAAATCAGATGTTTCGGAAGCTGTCGTTGAGGCCCTGGCCGATGATCTCAATACGCCCAAGGCGCTGGCCGAGCTCCACGAGATTGCCAGCAAGGTCGCCAAGGGCGAAGCGCGTCCTGAAGTCCTCAAAGCGACGGCAAGCCTCTTGGGTCTCCTGACCCAAACCGCAGAAGAGTGGTTTGCCTTCCGCCCCGAAGGGGTTGAGGTGGACGAGGCCAGGATCGCTGAGCTGATCGAGGCCCGTAATGCCGCGCGCAAGGCGAAGGACTTTGCCAAAGCCGATGCGGTGCGAGATGAGCTCGCCGAAATGGGGATCGCAATCAAGGATGGTCCGGAAGGCACAACATGGGAGCTCATCTCATGAGCCGCGAACGCCTTTATTTCTACGACACAACCTTGCGCGATGGCGCCCAGACCCAGGGCATAGATTTTTCCGTCGCGGACAAAAAAGTCATCGCCCAGCGGCTGGATGAGCTTGGCATTGATTATATCGAGGGCGGCTGGCCCGGCGCCAACCCCACAGACACCGAGTTCTTCCAAAATCCGCCGAAGCTGAAGACCTCCAAGTTCTGCGCCTTTGGCATGACCAAGCGGGCCGGGCGCTCCGCTGACAATGATCCAGGTCTCGCAGGCTTGCTGGAGGCAGGTGAGGGCCCCATCGCCCTGGTGGGCAAAACCTGGGACTATCATGTGGATGTGGCGCTGGAGATTTCGCAGGAAGAAAATCTGGAATGCATTGCCGATTCAATTGCGCATTTGAAGGGGCGGGGCCGCGAGCCGCTCTTTGATGCGGAGCATTTCTTTGATGGATACAAAGCCAACCCGGCCTTCGCCATGGCCTGTCTCAAGGCGGCCTATGAAGCCGGCGCCCGCTGGATTGTGCTTTGCGACACCAACGGCGGCACCCTGCCGGAAGAAATAGAAGCCATTGTCTCTGAGGTTACCAAAGAGATACCTGGGAGCCATCTTGGTATTCACTGCCATAACGATACGGAGAACGCGGTCGCCAACTCTCTGGCCGCTGTCCGGGCGGGGGTACGCATGGTGCAAGGCACCTTGAACGGGGTGGGCGAGCGCTGCGGCAACGCCAATCTCGTTTCCATCATCCCGACGATGGTCTTGAAGTCACAATATGCCGACCTTGTTGAAACGGGCATCTCCAAAGAGGATCTCACCCATCTTACCCAGGCATCCCGGCTGCTTGACGAAGTGCTCAATCGCGCACCCAACCGCCATGCGCCCTACGTGGGGGCGGCCGCTTTTGCCCACAAGGGCGGGCTGCACGTCTCGGCGGTTCAAAAGGACCCGCGCACCTATGAGCATGTGACGCCGGAAAGCGTGGGCAACGAGCGCACCTTCCTCGTTTCCAATCAGGCCGGACGCTCCAATGTGCTGGCGCGCCTGAAAGATGTGGGGATCGAAATCAGGGAAGATGACAAGCGCATTTCCCGCATCCTTGAAGAGGTCAAAGCACGCGAATTCGCCGGCTATTCCTTTGACGGCGCGGACGCCTCCTTTGAGATCCTGGCCCGCCGTGTGCTGGGAGACATGCCGGAATATTTTAAGGTGGAGAGCTTCCGTGTGTTGGTGGAGCGCCGATTCAATGCCGTGGGCGCCCTGGTGACCATGTCGGAAGCGACGGTCAAAATTTCCGTTCACGGCGAGAAGATCATCTCTGTCGGCGAGGGTAATGGCCCGATCAATGCTCTCGATATGGCCCTGCGCAAGGATCTGGGCGTTTACTCGGAAATAATCGCTGACCTCAATTTGGCGGACTACAAGGTGCGGATCCTGAACGCCGGCACAGAGGCGGTCACGCGGGTTTTGATTGAGAGCGAAGATTCCCAAGGGCGCAATTGGGTGACCGTCGGTGTTTCGGCCAATATTGTAGATGCCTCCTTCCAGGCGCTCACAGACAGCCTCAACTACAAGCTTTTTATTGAGAAAGCGAAACCCCTCTCATGAGAAAGCCGCTTTCCGAAAACATGACGGGCATTCTGCTGGGTGCCGGTGCCTATTTGTTTTGGGGCTTTAGCGTCATCTATTGGAAGTGGCTGTCCTATGTAGGGCCGGTCGAGGTCGTCACCCATCGGGTCATTTGGGCGACGGTCATTTTGATGATCATCCTTTGGTATCGGCGCCGGTTGAAGCTTGCTTTGGGCCTCTTGAAGCGCCCTCGCAATTTCATGATTTTGCTGGGCAGTAGCGCGCTGCTGGCGGCGAACTGGTCGATCTTCGTTTGGGCGGTCATGAGCGACCGCATTCTTGAGGCGAGCCTCGGTTATTACATCAATCCATTGCTCAATGTGTTGCTCGGTTTCCTGCTTTTAGGCGAGCGCATGAGCCGGGTTCAAAGCGCTGCGATCGCCCTGGCCGCCGCGGGAGTTGTCGGCATGCTTGTCATTTCAGGCATGCTGCCTTGGGCCTCGTTGGTTCTGGCCACGACCTTTGCCTTTTATGGCTACTTGCGAAAATTCGCTCAATTTGTCGCCATGGACGCATTGTTCTTGGAGATGATGTTTGCGGCGCCCGTTTGTTTGGTCATCCTGACTGTCCTGCAGGTGACCGGCGGCGCTCATGTAGAAAGCTATTCGGCCCTGATCTGGGTCATGCTGATTGGGGCAGGGGTGGTGACCTTCGTGCCCTTATGGGGCTATGGCGAATCTGTCTCCAGAACCAGCCTGACGAACGTGGGGCTTTTGCAATTCATTGCCCCGACCACACAGTTCCTGCTGGCGGTGCTGGCTTATAGCGAGCCCTTTACAAATGGGCACCTGTTTGCCTTCGGCTGCATCTGGGCAGCCCTTGCCATTTACATGGGGGATTTGGTTTGGCGCGAGCGCCGGCCTAAAGCTGCGCCTCAATCAGAGTGAGGGCCTCCTCGACCGAATTGGCGACAATCAGATTGTTCCGGATATTGGTTTCGGCAAAACCATTGTCGATCACATGGTCGATCAGCTCCACGAAAGGGTCCCAGTAGCCATCCAGATTGACCAGGGCGATGGGCTTTGAGTGCCGCTGCAATTGCCGCCAGGTCATCATTTCCACGGTCTCGTCCAGGGTGCCGATGCCGCCTGGCAGCACCAAGAAGGCATCTGACATGTCAAACATGAGCTGTTTGCGCTCATGCATGGAGTCCGTAAGGATAAGCTGGGTCACGCCATCGTAGCGAACTTCCTGCTTTTGCAGAAACTCCGGAATAATGCCGACCACTTCGCCGCCTTGGGCCATGACCCGTTTGGCCGCAATGCCCATCAGGCCGATACCGCCGCCGCCATAAACTAGGCGCACGCCTTTGGCCGCCAGCGTGTCAGCCAGCGCCAGAGTTGCTTTTTCGAAGGCGGGCGTCGATCCGATCCGGGAGCCGCAGTAAATACAAAGAGACTTCAGTTTGTTCATAAAAGGCCTTCTAAGGGGGTTCGGCCCCCATTGGCAATGCCCTTAACTATGTTTTGGGGTTTTAGTGGGAATATGGTCATTGTACGGCCATAATCGGCCATTAGGGTTTGGGTAAGTTTAAGAAGTCGTTAAAGAGTTTTCATGTCACCGCGTCTCATTGCCATATTTGCAGGGCTGGTCCTTGTTACCCTGGCGCTCGGAGGATATTTTTATCTGAAGAGCGACGGCGACGTGTCGAAAATTCCCGCCAATATCTCTTCCATGATCCCGGGCAAGGACGACAAGCCGGCGACCTCCTCCAAGGCTCAAAAAGGCCCAATTCTGCCGACATTTGACGTGGTCCGGGTCGATGCCAAGGGGACGGCAGTAATCGCCGGTCGCGGCGAGAAAGGCGCAACGGTCAAAGTCTTCGCCAATGGCGAGGAGGTGGCGACCGCAGACGTCGACAACAACGGCGAGTGGGCGATCTACATTGATACGCCCTTGAGCGAGGGCGCTCAGGAACTGACCCTGGAAATGACCACCCCATCAGGCGAAACCCGCAAATCCGAGCAGGTTGTTGTCATCGCCGTGCCGGAGCGCGCGGGCGAGAAACCACTGGTCATATTAGGGGAGCCTGGTAGTCCAAGCCGCATTTTGCAGGACCCACGCGATTCTGAGGGCATCATTCTGGCTCTCGATATCATTGATTACGATGAAGAGGGTGCCGTTCATCTCTCAGGACGCTCTACGCCCGGCGCGACATTGCGTGTCTATGCCGACAATAATCCAATTGGCGAAACTACGGCCGATGACAAGGGTTATTGGTCGCTTGCCCCCAGCGGAACCATGAACCCGGGAGTCTATTCCCTGCGCATCGACCAATTGGGCGAGGACGGGCGTGTTCTGGCCCGCGTTGAGGTGCCGTTTGAGCGGGCAGAAGTCTCTGACATCCTGGCCGCTGTGGCAAAGGGAGGTGGCCGTCTCGTGGTTCAGCCGGGCAATTCCCTATGGCGCATCGCCCGGCGGGTCTATGGCTCAGGCTTTGAGTACACCATCATTTACGATGCCAATCAGGACCAGATCCGCGATCCCAACCTGATCTATCCCGGCCAGATCTTTGATCTCCCCAAGAAATACGAAGTCGACGACGAGATCCACCTGTTGAATTAAAGGTGGGTTTCCTTGACGTCAAAAGAGCTCGTGTCCCCCGTGAAGGCGGGGGCCCAGAGGCGCTCTGCAAAACCGCCCTGGATTCCCTGCTCGGTCGCTTCGTGCCCTCTCGGGAAAACGCTCCAGTTTAGGTCACCCCTCACATCCAGGCACCAGAAGGCTTTTAACCCAACATCGGCCCCTGTAAGGTTTGCCGATGACCGATTCCACCCATGCTTCCGGCCCACAGGGCCAATCAACGCCGCCAGCTACCGCCAATCCGCATCAGCGCGATCACATCGCGGAGGCGGTGCACCGCGAGGAGATGAAAAAGGATCAGGATAATTGGCGCATTTTTCTGCGCCTTTTGCCTTACCTCTGGCCCGCAGGGCGGGTGGATCTCAAGGTGCGGATATTTGCCGCTGTCGCCTGCCTGATCCTGGCCAAGATTATCAATGTCATCGTGCCGGTGCTCTTCGGCAATGCGGTTGATCTTCTGACACAGATCGAGAATGCCGATCCCGCCGTTCAGGCGTTAGCCGTGCCGGTGGCACTCATTGTCGGCTTTGGCTTCGCCCGCTTTGCCGCCAATGCCTTTCAGCAATTGCGGGATGCTCTTTTCTCGGATGTCGGCTTCCATGCCCAGCGGGACGTCTCGGTGGAAACCTTCCGGCACCTTCACAAGCTTTCCCTGCGCTATCACCTGGAGCGGCGCACAGGTGGCCTGGCCCGGGTCATTGACAGGGGCACCAAGGCAATCGAATTCCTCTTGCGGATCGCCATGTTCAATCTGGTGCCGACCATCATTGAGATTGGGCTCGCCTGCGCCGTCCTCTGGATCATGCTGGGGTACGAATTTGCGCTGGTCGTTCTGGGCACCGTGGCGCTCTATGTCTGGTTCACCTTTTCGATTACCGAATGGCGTCTCGCCTTCCGGCGCAAAATGAATGCCAGCGACACGGAAGCCAACACCAAGGCTGTGGACAGCCTTCTCAATTATGAGACCGTTAAATATTTCAACAACGAGGGCGTCGAGGCCGAGCGCTTTGAGAAGGCAGCGCGGGGCTATGAAAAAGCGGCGGTGCGCTCCTATGTCTCCCTTTCGATCCTGAATGGCGGACAGGCGCTCATTATCTCGCTTGGGTTTGTCGCGCTTCTGCTGATGGCGGCTTATGGCATCAAGGCGGGCACCATGTCTGTCGGCAAATTCACCATGGTGCAAATGTATCTCTTGCAGCTCGCGGTACCGCTCAACATGTTGGGATTTGTCTACCGTGAAATCAAGCAAAGCCTGGTCGACATGGGCCGCATGTTTGAAACCCTCGATCTCAACGAGGAGGTCAAGGATTCAGAAGAAGCCCAGCCACTCAAGGTCGCCAAGGCTACGGTGGCCTTTGAGAACGTTGAATTTGCTTATGATCCAGCGCGTAAGATCCTCAACGGGGTATCGTTCCACGTCGAAGGAGGCAAGACGTTGGCCATTGTCGGGCCCACCGGGGCGGGTAAGTCCACCATTTCGCGCGCGCTCTTCCGGTTTTATGAAGTCTCCGGCGGGCGCATCACCATAGACGGTCAGGATATTCAGACCGTCACGCAAGATAGTTTGCGCCGTGCAATTGGCGTGGTGCCGCAGGACACAGTCCTCTTCAACGACTCGATCTACTACAACATCGCCTATGGCCGCCCCAATGCCACCAAGGAAGAAGTGGTGGAAGCGGCTAAGTCTGCCAAAATCCATGAATTCATTGAGCGATTGCCAGATGGCTACGACACCATGGTGGGCGAACGGGGACTTAAACTTTCAGGTGGTGAAAAGCAGCGCGTGGCAATTGCCCGCACGATTTTGAAGAACCCGCCAATCTTGTTGCTCGATGAAGCAACCTCTGCGCTCGACACCCATACGGAAAAGGAAATCCAGTCGTCGCTGGATGCCATTTCGAGAAACCGCACAACGCTCATCATTGCGCACCGCCTCTCCACGGTCATCCATGCCGATGAAATCATTGTTCTCGATGCAGGACACATCGTCGAGCGCGGCACCCACGATGCCTTGCTGGCAAAAGACGGCATTTACGCCACCATGTGGAAGCGTCAGCTTGAGGCCGCCGAGGCTCAGGCCACCCTTGAAAGCGCTGCCGCTCTCTAAAGGATCATTCAGCCGCTGCCGGGCGGCCACGTCCTGTCAGCTTGCGGAAGATCCAGCGGAACGGCGCGGTAATCGTCAGCCAGAAAATCTTGAGCTTGGTCGGCGCCATCAAAAGGCAGGGTGTCAGATAGAGCGTCAGGATGGTTGAGAAGGCCAGGCCAAAACAAACCGCTGTCGAAAGCTGCACCCAGAACATGGACGTTGGGCTGCCCAGGGTCATTTCGCGCGTGAAATAGTTGACGCTCAGGCCAAAGGCCATGGGTAGAAGCCCAAAGATCGTTGTCGTTGTCGTCAAAAGGATCGGGCGCAGGCGCTGTGAGGCCGTCGAGATGATAGCCTGCTCAACTTCAAATCCCTCGCGCATAAACCTCTGGAAGGTGTCGATCAATACGATGTTGTTGTTCACCACAATCCCGGCCAGAGCGACAATACCTGTGCCGGTCATAATGATGGAAAAACTTTGCCCCGTAACAATGATACCCAGCATGACCCCTACGGTCGACAATATGACCGACGATAGAATGATGACGGAGTGGTAGAAGCTGTTGAACTGGGTGAGCAGGATCATCGCCATCAGGAAGAGCGAGCCAATCATGGCTTTGCCGAGAAAATCAGCTGATTCAGCCTGCTCTTCGCTGGCGCCGCGAAAAACGATATCAAGCCGCGGATCCAGGTTGGCCTCGGTCGCGATCCAGTTTTGGAGCTGCGCCACCTGTTCATTGGTGTTAAAGCCAAGTTTGGTGTTCGCCGTTGCCCGCATGATGCGTTTGCCGTCAACGCGGTCCACTTTGTCGAGTTTGGGCCGTGGCACGATCTTGACAAAGTTTGAGAGGGGCACCTGGCCGCGCTGGGTGCGGATCTTCAAATTGCCAAGGGAGTCGAAAGACCGCGCATCCGAAGGAAAGCGGACGCGGATGTCGACTTCGTCAATGGCGTCATCAGGCCGCATCTTGCCAACGAGAATGCCGTTGGTGATAAGTTGCACATAGGCGCCAATGGTTGTGGTATCGGCGCCAAACTGCCCCGCTTTTTCCCGGTCCACTTCGACCTGATATTCAATGCCCGGCAAGGGGCGCGTGTCTTCAAACTCAATAAGACCCGGAACCTGGGTTTTCATGTAGTCCGCAATTTTCGCGACCGCCGGTATTAGGAGGTCGCCGAAATCAGATCGCACTTCGACCTGCACGTCTTTACCAACCGGTGGACCTTGCTCAATTTCACTGACCTGAACTTCCATACCTGGCAGGGTCGCCGTCCGATTGCGGATTTCCTCAAGGATTTCCTTCCCCGAAATCCGCGTACGATAATCGGTGAGCTCAATGAAGATATTTCCGATCATATCAACCGGCTGATTTTGCGAAAAGCTGAGACCGCCCGATCCGGTTGAGGCAAAGGTGGCTCGCACACCGGGAATTTCCAAAATGATGTTTTCAACCTGGCTGACCATCTGCAGCTGTTCTTCGGCTGAGTAATTACCGCGCGCCTTGACGAGGATGGTCGCATTGTCGGGGTCGGCCGTAATAAAGAACTCCGATTTCACCCCGGCCGCGCCAAATGCGAAGAAGATGATCACAACAAGCCCAACAGCCGAGGCGATATAGCGCCAGGGGGTCTTGATCATCTTCCCGATGGCGCGGGCATATTGTCCGGTGTAGCCGGGCAGATCGCGCGGGTCACCCTGTTCTTCCGCAGACAGAGAGGCCAGAGCTTCCGCGCCGACATCTGAGGCCTTCCCGAAGATGGCACCCGTGACTGGCAGGAAGACAAGGGCCACGACGAGCGAGGCGCCGAGCACAAAAATCATGGTGATCGGCAAGTAGCTCATGAACTCGCCGGAAACGCCCGGCCAGAAGAGCATCGGGAAGAAGGCGGCAAGCGTCGTGCCGGTCGAGGAAACGATGGGCCAGAACATGCGCTTGGCTGCCAAGCCAAAGGCCTCCATCTTATCGAGGCCTTCTGCCATTTTCCGGTCAGCATATTCCACCACCACAATGGCGCCATCCACAAGAATACCGACCGCCAACACCAGGCCGAACATGACCATAAAGTTGATGGTGATGCCCGTCATGGAGAGCAGGATAAAGGCCATCATAAACGAGGAAGGAATAGCAAAACCCACCAGTGCGGCCGAACGGAACCCCAGGGCCGCCACGACGATTATCATCACCAGCGAGATGGCCGTGATGATAGAGCCCTGCAAACTGTTGATACGGTCGTCAATATAGGTCGACATATCGAAGATGTAGTCGACTTTCACATTCTCCGGCCATGTGGCGGCAAGCTCATCCAGAACTCGCTTAACTTCGTCGTTATTTTCAACGATGTTTTCACCAATGCGCTTTGAGACCGCCAACCCATAGGCCGGCTGGCCGTTGACCCGCGCAAATCCGGTTCGGTCTTTAAAGGTGCGGCGAATTTCAGCCACATCCGATAAAACCACAACACCATCGCCGCTTTCACGAACAACCAGGCTGAAAATATCCTGGGCGGTTTCAAAGGTGCCCGGCACCTTGACGTTGAAGGCGCCTTGTCCCGTGTCCAGCGACCCGGCAGGAATGACACGATTGTTGGCCTGCACGGCGTTGAAAAGTTCCTGATAGGAAATATTGTAGCCTTCCAGCTTGGCCGGATCGATGACAACCTCGACCAGCTCCTCGCGCGTTCCCAGCATGTCTGCCTTCAGGACAGATTTAATACCCTCAACTTTGTCCTTGGCCCTCCGGGCCAGCGTAAACATGGTGCGTTCAGGCACATCACCAAAGATCGCCGCAATAATCACGGGCTCTTCTGCCAGGTTGATTTCCTGCACATAAGGCTCTTCGGCTTCCTGCGGGATATCGGCTCGGGCGAGTGCCACCTGCTCTCGGACATCGATGAGCACCTGATCCATATCCATGTCCATGCTGAACTCAAGGACGATCCCCGCGTGGTCCGTGGTGCCGTAGGAGGTCATTTTCTCCAGCCCCTCAAGGGTGCGCAGACGCACCTCCATGGGCTTGATCAAAAGGCGTTCGGCATCCTCGGGTGAAATACCAGGATAGGGGATCGATACGAAAGCAACGGGC
Organism: Alphaproteobacteria bacterium; assembly: GCA_006226415.1. Classification (GTDB taxonomy): domain Bacteria; phylum Pseudomonadota; class Alphaproteobacteria; order M2410; family M2410; genus M2410. Next base: position 8,639 of record SBGZ01000071.1, on the reverse strand, counting down.
ACCTGAATATCAGGCTGGGCTTCCTTTGGGATGTTTATATAGGTCGAAAAGCCAATCAACACCGTGAGGATGAGAAGTGTCATCACCGTGCGGGTGCGGCTGAGAATGGCGTCAATTACGGAATTCATCTTGGGGGCCTCGCGCCTTTTGACCGGTGCTGCCTAGCTGGCGCTCGGCGTTTCTACGGTGACGTCAACTTTTTGTCCGGGCTGAACCAGCTCCTGGCCCCGGGTAATGATCGTCACGTGTTCAGGCAGTCCTGCCACCCAGACGCCGTCGCCTGTGTCGGCGATAATGTCCACGGGCGCAAAGGCGACAATGTTGTCTTCATCGACAGTGCGAACGCCGACGACACCGCGCGCATCAAGCCCTAAAACGGCTGGTGAGATTTTGTGAGCCATCACCATCTGTAAGGGGAAAGAGAGGTCCGCCGTCACGCCGTCCCGCAGGACGCCGTTGGGATTGTCGACCTCCAGTTCCACACGGAACGTTCGGGTTGCCGGGTCAGCGCTGGTCGAGACATAGCGAATATGCCCGGTGACAGTTTCACCAGAAATCAAGGTCGCATGACCTTCCGAACCAGGGATGAGCGTGCCGACTTCCTGTTCCGAAATTTGCGCAACGACGAGGTAAGGGTCCTGGTCGACCACGGACCCGCAAACTTGGCCCGGCTGAACATAGTCGCCGACTTCAACCTGCCGGTCATTAAAGACCCCGTCAAAGGGTGCGCGAATTTCTGTGCGAGCGATTTCGACTTCTTTCTGCTTGAGATAGGCAAGGGCGCTTTCATAAGCGGCCTTGCTGCCTGCATTTTGTGTCCTGGATCGGTGCCCTTGCTTGAGCAATTTCTCTGATGCCTGCCACTCGAGCTTGCGTTGGGCCGCGATCGCTTTGGCTTCCTCCAATTGGGCGGCACGGGCATCGACCTCTAATTGGCAAAGAACGTCACCTGCTTTTACTATTGTGCCTTTCTCGATCGGCAGTTCAGCGACCCGGCCCGCCGTTTCAGAACGCACAAATACCGTGCGCAAAGAAGAGGTGCGGCCGCGAATGGTCAGATCCTTCTGATACGGCTGAGCCACACTAGCAATACCCTGGACCCGCAGATACTCGTTCGCGCCCGCGGGGGTTTGCTCCGCAATGGCAACGCTTGTCGCAAGGTCCGGTTTGTCGATTTGTCCCGACAACATCCAGCCAGTAATCAGGACCGTGAAAACAACGGCCCAGACATAGGAAGCGCGAATAATCGGCCCCTTGGCTTTTCTTTTAGGTTCTTTGTCTTTTCTACGACTAAACATGACTAACTTCCGTTACTAACCAGCTTTGGCGGTATCAGGCGTGCTTGATTTGATAAAACGCGCCTTTTCTTTTGAGAGGTATTTCTTGATGGCTTCGTGAACAGCAAGTCCGTAGCCGCGCACAAATTCCTGCCCAGGGGAAAGGGGCCCATCGTTTTCTTTGATCAGCTCAATGGTGGCATCAATTTCCGCCGTCTTGCTGTCGAGAAGCTCTGCCAGATACTCCGGCGCGAGATCGTCAGCGAACAGCATGTAAAACAAAAACTCGGATCGAAACTTGTCATCAGAAGGGGCTTTCTTGAGGGCTTGCTGGAAGGCCAGCCGACCCGCAGGTGTAATGGAATAAACCTTCTTGTCCGGGCGACCATCCTGCGCGTGGGTTTTGCAGGTCACATGCCCTTCTTCCATCAGCCGATTAAGAGCCGGATAGATGGAGCCAAAGCTCGCATCCACAAAATGGCCTGCGGTTCCTTCGCTGAATTCCTTTTGGATTTCATACCCAGAGGCATCCCCCCAGGATAAAACCCCCAGGCATTTCATTTTGACATCAAGCGCCATAAATCACCCATCAAAGCGCACCGACAATTCGGTCGCCCACCAAAAGTTTTGACCCCCCAAAACCCCTCGGCCCTATGATGGGCCGATATATATAGGCCCCTTATATGGTGACCTGGCATAGGAGGACAAGAGGCCTGTGCGACAAATGGGCGCCGAGTGTGCCTTTGTCACATCAGCCCGTTAACCATAGGGCGTGTAAATGCGTTTTACTGAGAGGCGTTGGAAAGGCGCTCGCAAAAGAAAGTCAAGGCTTGCAAGTGATCTTCCACAGGGCGCTCAGGGAAATGCGTTCGCAAGAGGGTTAACGCTGTGGACGTGCAAGTTGGGCTGTGTTCGGCCAGCATTTGAGTCATTTCTGCGAGAGGCCCCGCCGCCAGGGTGTGGCGCGCGTCTCCCGCACGGCTGGGAAGAGACGTAAACTGTTGATTTTGCGGTCCTCGGTCCCCGTAGGCCATTTCCCTGAATCCCCCGATCCATAAACACCAATGGTCATCAGACCACAATTTTGTAAAGGGAGCGTTAGGGCGTGATCGGTAATTATAGTCAAGAAAACTGAGATTCGTGCCGATGCCCCTTGGCGGACGTCGGTAGGGGCCTTACATTCTTGTCAAGGAAACAGCTCCGGCGGGGCGCGGAGCGGACACAGCTGATTTTTCGATCGGGGAAAACATGAAACGATTTTTTGTCAATCTCTTGGCAGGCCTTGCTTCGCTGACAATCTTCTTCTTTTTTATTGCGCCGTTGTTCATCGCGGGGTTTGTCGGCATGCTTGCCAGCTCCGCCCAAAAGGCCGCGCCAGCGCCGAGCGAAATCGTGTTGCACATAGACTTACGCCAACCCCTGACGGATCAGCCGACGCAGTCGCCGTTTGATTTCAGCGGAGACAGCGGCCCCTCACTGATCGGCCTGTTGGACAAGCTTCATATGGCGGAGACCGATGACCGCGTAAAAGGGATTTACATCGAGTTTGGAGGAGCCTCGGGCGTTGGTCTTTCTCAGGCCGAAGAAATTCGCGATGCCCTGCGTTCGTTTAAAGAACACAACAAATTCATAACGGCCTATTCACAAAGCATGTTTGGTGCCGGGCTGGGTGGCTATGCAGCCATTGCAGATGCCGACGAGATCTGGATGCAGGAAACCGGGGTGTTTGGAGCAACAGGTGTTGGCATCGGATCGATATTTATGCGTGACCTGATGGAAAAGATTGGGGTCAATCCGCAGTTCGTTCAGTATAAAGAATATAAGTCACTCCCGGAAATGTTTACCCACAACGACTTTTCTGAACCGCATCGGGAGTCCTATGAAGCCGTTGTTGCCGCGCTCTATCAAAATACCTTGGATGAGATCGCCGAAAGTCAGGATATGGAAGGGGCATCTTTGAAGACGCTCCTGGATCAAAGCCCATACCAGGCAGCCAGCGCGCTTCAGGCTGGATTGATTGACCGGCTCGGCTATGGCTACGACGCCCAAAACGCAGCCTTGGACAGAGCCGGGGAGGGGGCCGAGTTTGTCACTTTGGCGGATTATGCCGGCCCAACGCGTCACAAGGTAGAGACTGTCGGCTCCATTGCGCTCGTCATGGCGGAAGGAGACATCCATGCGGGCCGATCCTCCAAGTCCGGCTCTGCGTCAATTGGCGGAGAGACCTACGCAGACCTTATTCGAGAAGCAGCCGACGACGAAGATATAGCAGCGATTATTCTTCGTGTGTCGTCTGGCGGCGGTTCAGCAGATGCCTCTGATGAGATTTGGGATGCTGTGAATTACGCCAAAGCCCAAGGCAAACCGGTTGTGGCGTCGATGGGGTCGATGGCGGCCTCGGGTGGTTATTATATATCAATGGGCGCGGACCGAATTGTCGCCTTGCCAAATACCATTACCGGCTCCATCGGGGTGGTTATGGGGAAAATGGATCTTTCGGGGACTTTCGAAAAGGTCGGTGCCAAGGTCTCCATGGTCCAGATGGGAGGACCGAATTTAGACCTCTTCTCAGATCAACAAGCCTTTACCGACGACCAATGGCAAACGATCAATACCCTGGCGGAGGGCACCTACAACGACTTTGTCGGTAAGGCCGCACAAGGGCGGGGCATGTCCTTTGACGAACTTGAGGCGGTGGCCAAGGGCCGCATCTGGACAGGTTCGCAAGCCCTGGAGCTTGGGCTGGTGGACGAGCTGGGCGGTTACCGCACGGCCATCGCCGCAGCCAAGGACCTGGCGGGCTTTGCCCCCGACGATCGGGTGGCTATCAAACCTTATCCTGGCCGAAAGGAGCCGGTTGAGCTCTTTATGGAAGCATTTAATGTTTCTGCCCGAGCAGCCCATGTGATGCTTCGGTTTGCCGACGAGGAGAAAGTCGCGGAGCTACTAAAAGCCTGGGAGGCCGTTCAAGTGGAACCTGGTTTGCGGATGGATGTCGGCGATCTGGTGATTGAATAAAAACCAGCTCAGGTCCAAAGTTTTTGAGGGCGCCCTTGCTGCTGAGCAAGGGTGTCTTCATTGAGGAGCAGGCTGTGAGCAATCTTGTCGTGCAGCGCTTGGCGTTGATCTGTAAAGGCCGCCATAAAAAATCCGATAAAGACGGGCAAAACAGAAAGAATTTTTGAGGCATTGCGGATTGCAGCGCGCGGCGGCGTGAGAGTTGATCCGGTTTCGTCAACAATTTTGATCCCCATGATCTTCTTTCCCAGCGAAGCCTGCAAAGGGCTTGCTTCAAGCGCGGTCATAAAGAGTAGGTAGAAGATCAGAATTGGGGCGAGGCCCGATGAAACACCAATGAGGTCAAAAAACATTGTGGATGTGACGAGCACGATCGACCAGTCCAGGAAAAAAGCAATGGCGCGTCGCCAGAACCCTGCATAGATCAGCTTGTTGGCATCCGCAACAGGCGCAAAATCGGCAACAGCGACTGATGAAAACTGTCGGTAGGCTGCCCCAGGGTCGGAGCAGCTGGTGATCCGCAATGCCTTGTCCTTGGCGTCCGGATTGACCACCAACGCATAGGCGGGAACTTCCGAGGAAATGTTTTTGACCTTTTGCCGTCCGACAAAATCAAAGTCATAGCCAAGCTTGCCCTGCACCTGATCAAAGGCGGTGCCTGAAATCAGGACGCCGCCGACAGGGGCAATGCTCTGAAGGCGGGCGGCAATATTGACCCCCTCGCCAAAAAGCTCGGGGCCATCAACCATGACGTCCCCCAGATTGATGCCGACGCGGAAGTCCATCCGGTCATCCTCGGACAGCAGTTCGTTGCGCTTGCAAAGTTCGGCCTGCATCTCCGCGCCGCAGGCCACAGCTTCTACGACAGAATCAAATTCCGCGAGCAAACCATCACCAGTCCAATTGATGGCGCGTCCGTGATGCTTCTTGAGCAGTTCGCCAACAACCGCTTTGTACTCTTTGAGAATTTTGAGAGTGCCCAGCTCGTTTTGACCCATAAGTCGGCTGTAGCCGCACACATCCGCATGCAGCAAGGTCGTCAGCTTTCGACGTAGCTCCTGTGTGTCTGGTGTTCCTTCAGACATCTGGTTGGCCCCGGTTTCGAGCGATGGCAACAGTAACTCATTGCAGAGGCAATCGCCCATATGCAAACACTTTTACCTAAGCTGGTTCGCTTAAAGTGTAAACGCATTTACAATAAAGGTGGAGTCACGCCCCTCTACCTATATTGGAATGGGGCTTGAACATGGCAAAATCAAGGCCGCGAGAGAAAAACCGTCCCCCTGATACAACGATAGCAAGAGCGAGCGGTCAGCGCGCCGCTGTACATCAATACCGCCCGTTGTGCGTCAGTACCGCAAAGTATAGCTGAGCTTGAAAGTGGCTTGAGTTTGAGCGGCCCGAATATCCCAGTCTTCAAAGACATCAAGGCTTTGATCAAAGACGAAAACAAAGGCCCGTCCGGCATAAGGGGAAAACTCGATACGGCTGTTCACCCCGGCTGTGTCGGAGTTGTTGTCGTATTGGACGTAATTGCGCCAGGCCCACTTTGTGGAAAAGGCCACATTGGCGCGCATCGTTGCCAGGCGCGTAATGAAATCACCCTCTGGCAGATCAACTTCGTGATGGGCATACCCCAATCCAAGAAGGAAGTGTTTATTGGGCCGCCAGTCGACGCGGGTGTCGAAAGAATAACGATGCCCGCCATAAAACTCGCCAAGGTCCCATTCTGTAAAGCCTGAGATCTTCTTTGAGTTAGGTGTCATGAACATCAAGTTGGTGCGATATCCGCCATAGTCGCCTACGCTGACGTTAACGCCGTCAACAATCTCGAAGGAATTGTCAAGCACCTCGCGCTCGTGTCGAAGGCGAAGGCGGTACTCATAGCCCTCACTTGAGCGAATCCAAAATGGCTGCATCGCGATGCGTTCACTTTGCACGCGCCAATCTTCGCCCCGCGTCATCTCATAAACAAAGACCGGCGTGATGGAGCGAATCCATGAATCGGAAAGCCGAAAGGTGTAACCGGTAACAAGGCCGTAGTTATGTATACCGGTCCAGTTTGCAAACCCAAGATGAGGATCATAGTTATCCTCGAAAGCCTGATACCAGCTGTCTAGCCACAACCCTTCGCCGCCCTCCAGGTTGACAAAGAGACCATAGGCCGCCGCGTTGTTGCTATCGCCCTCGGTGGCTGTTTGCTGGCCCCATAAGCTGGTTTTGAGCGTTTTACCGAAGAAGTTGGAATTTCTGTAATTGAAGTCGACCCCGCCCAACATGTTCTCGTCATTTGAATTTGGCGAGCCGGAGGTGAAGATCGCCCCTACGGTTGATTCGCCCAGCACATTCATTGAGGCCCGTCCGACCAGCAAATTCGAGCGATCCACATAGTCGCCATTGCGGTTGTAGTGCGCCGACTGCAAAACATCGAGGACACCAACATTCAGGTCGCCGAGCCGGCCAGTAAGCTTGCCGCCCAGATTGAGCTGAACCGGCGCGCCTGTATCGCTCAGGCCGATCTGGCGTGAAAAGAACGGTGTGCCATTGCCATCAATGCCGCCGAAACGAAAAATGTCCGCATCCTGAAGAAAGAAATCCCGTTGCTCTGGCAGGAAAAGTGCGAAGCGGGAAAGGTTGACAACCCGGTCGTCAATCGGTGCATCGGAAAAATTCGTATTGGCCGTGCCCACGGCGGTCATTGAGGGTGTGATTTTGTAAAACGCCGTCACCGAGGGTTCTGTATCAAAGTCTCCCCGCCCGGTGTCGTGGTCATAGGTCTCTATGAAGGAGAGGGATGGCAAAATGTCGAGGCCCATGCCTTGCTCAAGGCCATTAAGGCCCGTGACAGTCCCCAAGCTGGACGGATTGACGGCGCGGTTGTTGGAGGTCCAGGCAACCTCTTCATTCTCGCGCCGAATACGCCGGATCGCGGAAAATCCCCAGGTATCCAGGTTCGGATTGAAGTTGAGTGTTTTGAACGGGATTTCGATCTCGGTGACCCACCCGTCCTCGACGACCCGAGACTCGACCTGCCAGATGCCGCGCCACTCAAAATTCAGCTGGTTGACGTTTTCGAAAATTGCCTCTCTGCGAACCCCGTTGGGATTTGTAAAAAAGCCATAGCCAGAACGTCGAGAGAGGAAGGGGTCGAGGATGATGGCCAAGGTGTCATCCGGCCGCATTCCCGCGCCGTGGATCATTTGGCTGGCGCGCAAAAGCTCCGGTGCCTCGTCGTGCATATAGGCGGCGATGTAGAGGGCGTCAGCTGTATAGGTGACCCAAATCTCGGTCTGGCGGGACGGCTTGGCAAACTCTTCGGGCTCAATTTGATGGAAGTCATCAATTCGAGCGGCATTTCGCCATGCAGCATCCGAAAGGTCGCCGTCAATCTTGGGAGCTTTAGTGGCCTTAGGCGCGGTAAAGGATTTTTCGTGTGTCAGCGCGCGCGCAGGCAAGGCCTCGTCCGAGGCCTGGCCATAGGCCCAGCCAGAAACGGCAAGTTGCGATAAAAGCCCAACAAAGACAGTAGCTTGAATACGAAACCCCATACGCCCCCTTAGACACTCCCCGAGTGCCCCTGCAACAAAAACAAATGCCAGCCTACTATACAGGCCTTAAGATATTACTCCTGCCTAAAAGGCAAGAAGTGTTGCCAGTTTTACATAAAAAAGGGAGGGGGAGGTGGCACGACGGCCACCGACTCGTTTCAAACGGCAGATTCGACACAGTTGCCGCCGCGCCGGTGTCGCAAAATCCCTCAATGCGAGCAACAGATGATATGGAACACGGCTGGAGGGAACTTTGAGTGCGGTGGCGCCCCCTTTGGAAAAATCACCAAAATTGGGCTCGATTGTGAGATGTATGGTAAACAAAAAGCCCGGAAAACTACAGGAAATGGGCGTTTTTGAGTTAAAAGATTTCAATCGAAAACAGCTTGCCTGAATTTACCATATTACCGCGACGAGGTGGGGTAGTCGCGCCCTGTGGAAAAAGTGCGACTTCGGCGCAACACTGGAATTCTTCTTGAGTTTCTGCGCCTCACTTCAATTGACCCCTACAGCGACTACCGGTACCGTCCACAGTAATAGTACTTTGGGAGCGAATCTCATTGTTACTGGCGTTTCGCTGTTTTGGGGGGATTTCGAACTCTTCGAAATTTTTTTCCGGGGCAAGGAACGAGGCTTATCGGGGCAGGGGGGCATTCGTCGTCCGGTCGTGATTAACAAAGAGAATCCACTACTTGGGGGTTTAAACAGATATGTTTGAAACGAAAAAAATGACCCGGAAGGCCCTTCTCGGCGCAGCAGCTGTTGCGACCGCGATGAGCTTTGCCGGTCCGGCCAA
>SBGZ01000047.1 GCA_006226415.1 Alphaproteobacteria bacterium | reverse complement strand
AGGTTGCCGGTCGCGGCGAATTGCAATTGGGCGTCCTCATCGAAACCATGCGCCGCGAAGGCTTTGAACTGTCCATCTCACGGCCGCGCGTCCTGTTTCAAAAAGATCCGGAGACCGGCCAGCGCCTGGAGCCCATCGAAGAGGTCCAGATTGATGTGGACGACGAGTTTACCGGGGTCGTCATTGAAAAGCTGAACGCCCGCAAGGCGGACCTCCAGGAAATGAAACCCTCGGGCGGCGGCAAGACCCGTCTGCTCTTCCATTGTCCATCGAGAGCTCTCATCGGCTATCACGGCGAATTTCTGACCGACACCCGGGGCACCGGCATTCTGCACCGGGTCTATCACGGCTACGCCCCTTACAAGGGCACTATCGAAGGGCGCCGGGCTGGCGTTCTCATCTCAAATGGTGACGGCGATTCGGTGGCTTACGCGCTCTTTAATCTCGAGGATCGCGGCTTCCTTTTCATCGGCTCCGGCGAAAAAGTTTATCAGGGCATGATCATTGGCGAGCATTCGCGCTCCAACGATCTGGACGTCAACCCCTTGAAAGCCAAGCAGCTCACCAACATCCGAGCCGCGGGCAAGGACGATGCGATCAAGCTCACAACCCCGCGCCGCATGTCGCTGGAAGAGGCAATCGCCTATATCAACGACGACGAGCTGGTTGAAGTAACACCGGAGAACATCCGCCTGCGCAAGCGCGAGCTGGTGCCACATATGCGCAAGCGCAAAACCCAGGAAGTCGAGGCCTGACAAACCGGCCGAAATTGTCTAGTCTGGCGCTGTCGCCCAAGACGCAGGAAAAATGACATGTCCCGCCCATTCCGCAATCCCAATCCGGTTTTACTTGCCGACATTGAACTTAAGGAATTGGCGGAATTTGCCGGGCGGCTCGCAGATGCCTCTCGCAAGGCCATCCTGCCGCACTTCCGTGAAAATCCTCACATGGAAAACAAGCGGACAGAAGAAGACTATGATCCGGTGACGGTTGCCGACCGCGAGGCAGAAGAATCCATCCGTTCACTGATTGAAAAATACTATCCGGAACACTCCATCTTCGGCGAAGAGTTTGGCTACAAGGAAGGCGAAAGCGCCCTCACCTGGACCCTTGACCCCATTGATGGCACACGCCCCTTCCTCTTAGGCCTGCCCACCTGGGGCACGCTGATCGCGCTTCACAATGGCTCAAAACCCATCCTCGGCATCCTGGACCAACCATTTACCGGTGAGCGCTTTATCGGCGCCCCACAGATTGGCATTGCTGAACTGCAAACCTCCGATCAAACCATAAGTCTGGAAACACGGGACTGCCCGGCACTTTCTGAAGCCAGCCTCTCCAGCACCCACCCCTCCATGTTTAAAGACGCCCCTTTGCGCGCCGCCTATGATGAGCTGGCCAGCAAGACCCGCATCCATGTTTATGGCGGCGACTGCTACGCCTATGGCACCTTGAGTCTCGGCCTGCATGACATTGTGGTGGAGGCCAGCCTCGCGCCCTACGACATTCAGGCCATGATCCCGATCATTGAAGCGGCAGGCGGCATCGTCACTGACTGGAACGGCGGCCCGGCAGATCTGGGCGGCCAGGTTCTGGCGGCAGGCACCCGTGATCTGCACACTGAAGCGCTTGAGATTTTAAGACCTGCTGCACAGAAGCCGAAGACCGAATAATGATCATTATGAATAGGGATTTGTAACCCAGGACTAGCCCCGGGGGCCCGTCATGGGAAACACCTCATCCTGAGGAGCGCATCGCGCGTCTCGAAGGATGAGACGAAACATGCCTCATACTTCGAGACGGGGCTCATCGCCCCTCCTCAGCATGAGGAAGCTCTTTACATTCTGGTTATCGCAATCAAATCGCGGAATGACCAATTTTTTCAACAAATCCATCAAAGGCGGTCCAGAAGCGATCTCGCACCTCGTCCCGTTCCATTAAAAGCTCATGCTCAGCACCCGGAAATTCCTCCAGCTGACAGTGCGGCAGCCGCGCGGCCAAGGCTTCCGTGGTCGCCACATCAACCAGCTTATCGGCCCTCGCCAGACACAAAAGCACCGGTATTTGAATGCGCTGAGCAAAGCGTTTCTTAAACAGCTTACGGGTCGACCGGATCGCTTCAATGATCCAGCCGTAAGTTGCACTGCCCTGGGCAATCGGCGGGTGTGCGTTCAAAATATTTTGCGCCCGCTGAAACCGCCTTTCGTCCTGCGTCACCTTGCTTTGTTCAAATGTCGAGGTCAGCGGATCGTAATGCTCGCCCCCTTGCACATATTCTTCCGCTTTGCCGATTTTATGTAAGATCGCACCCAAACCTGACAGAAGAGAGCTTTGCGCCCGCCCGAGCCGGATACCCGTCATCGGCGCCGAAAGCGCCAGCGCCTTGATCGGCAAATTGCGTTCCGAGGCCAGCCGCAAGGCAATATTGCCCCCCATGGAATGGGCCAGAACTAAATGGGGCGCGGGGAAATCTTTCGCAACTTCCCGGTAAAGAGCCTCAAAGTCATCGAGGAAAGTCTCAAATCGCGCAATATGCGCCTTCAAAGGGTGGTCAATGTCGCGGTGCGACAATCCCTGCCCCCGCCAGTCGACAACGACCACGCCAAATCCGCGCGCCTGAAGCTCCTCCACCACCTCAAAATACTTCTCAATATATTCTGACTTTCCCGGCATCAGGAAAACTGTGCCCTTGACCCCTTCGGCGGGGGCCTGCCAGAGCCCGGCCCTCAGCCGCACGCCTCCATGGCCCGTATACCAAAGCACGCGCCCACCAGGCGGAACCGGGTTATCGGGTATCTCCACAAAGGTCTGTCGTTCTTCAAGTGGCGGCCTCATGGCTCTCTCCTCCTCGCGGCTTGGGGTCTTCTTTCTAACGCTTCTTGACAATTTAAATCAAATTGCGCGCAGCCGCCTAAAGTCAAATTTACGCGATCTCCCCTAAAGAAAAACAACAAGAACATGTCTTCTGAAGGGGCAGGCTTTCCATGCGCAGACCTCGCGCGATTTCGTCATATCTGACTTGCGGATTCTTTGCGAGCGCCCTCGCTTGGTCCGCATGGACCCAGTCATGGCGCCTGTCCAGCCCGCAAGAGGTCCCCGGCCTTAAAGGCGCCGTCTACGAACCCGTTGAGTGGTCCGGATCCCCTCAGTTCCCAGCCCGCCCTTTCAAGCCCTCAGACATTGTCTAGCGACAAATCCGCACTTGTCCCGCTTGGCCTTGCCGCTACACTGGCGCCAAAAGAGGAGACAAGACCCCATGAGCTGGGACAAGGAAGTCGACGAAATCCACGAACGCCGCAAATGGGCCAAGATCCAGGGCGGCGATGAAGGGGTCGCTCTGCAGCACGCCAAAGGCCGCCTGACCATTCGTGAGCGCATTGATATTTTTACCCAGGACGGAGCCTTTAAAGAACACGCCCCCAGCGCTGGCGAAGCCATCAAGGACGAAAACGGCAAGATCGTCGGCTATGACCCGGCGAACTATGTCGTGGGTCTGGCGGAAGTGGGTGGCCGCACCATCGCGGTGGGCGGCGAGGACTTCTCAATCCGTGGTGGATCGCCCAACGCTTCGGGTCTGCGCAAAAGCGTCTATATGGAAGAGATCGCCCTCGAATACAAAGTACCGCTCGTGCGTTTCATGGAAGGCGGCGGCGGCTCGGTCAAGGGGGCAAGCGGTAAGGGCCGTGCTCCGGCAGGCAACCCCGCCTACACCACCTCGCGCTTTGCCTCCATCGCCGAAGTGCTGGGCGAGGTGCCGGTCGCCTGCGCGGCCATGGGACCGGTAGCTGGCCTGCCCGCCGCACGGCTGGTGGCCTCGCATTTTTCGGTTATGACAGAAAAAACATCGCAGGTTCTCATCGCCGGTCCCAAACTGGTCGAACGCGCCCTCGGTGAAGACCTGACGAAAGATGAACTCGGCGGGCCGGATGTGCATCTGAAAAATGGGGTCGTCGACAATCTGGCCGCCGACGAGGCGGATGCCATTGCCCAGATCCATCGGTTCCTCTCCTATATGCCGCAGAATGTACATGAGCTGCCACCGGTGACCCCCTGCGACGATCCGGCCGACCGCGCCGAAGAGGCCTTGCTCTCAATCGTGCCGAGAGATCGCCGCAAGCCGTTCAACATGCGCAAGACCATCAAACTGATTGTCGACAAAGACAGCTTTTTCGAAACCGGCCGCAAATGCGGTCCCGGCCAGATTGTCGGCCTCGCCCGGCTGGGCGGGCGCCCCGTTGGCATCTTCGCCAATGACTGTCATTTCTATGCCGGCGCCATGACCGCAGAAGGGGCGCAAAAAGTGCGCCGCTTCATCGACATGTGCAATACGTTCCACCTGCCCATCATTGCGCTGGTGGACGAGCCGGGCTTTATGATTGGCTCAGATTCAGAAAAAGCCGCCACCATCCGTCACGGCACAGCCGCGCTAACCGCCGCCGTCCAGTCCAAGGTGCCCTGGGCCTCGGTCATGGTGCGCAAAGCCTATGGCGTTGCGGCTGCGGTGCATTTCGGTGCCAAGAGCTACACCCTCTCCTGGCCCTCTGTGGAATCGGGCGCCCTGCCCATCGAAGGCGGTGTGGCTGTGGCCTATGGCCGGCAGATTGCCGAGGCAGAAGACCCGGAGGCCATGCGCCGCGAGCTGGAAGAAAAACACGCCAGCGCTCAGTCGCCCTTCACGGCAGCTGAAAATTTTTCGGTTCATGACCTCATTGATCCGCGAGAAACCCGTGCAAAACTTAATGAGTGGCTTGATTGGTCCTGGCCGAAACTTAAATTCTTGACCGGGCCTTACCAGACAACCTATCGCCCCTGATCAAGGAACCAGACCAATGACAAATCCCGATGCTGCTTTTCTGGCCAAATACGCCGATGCCTGGAACGCCCATGATGCAGATGCCATTATGGATATGATGACAGAGGATTGCGTATTTGAAACCGGAAGCGGCGCGCGATTTACAGGCGTCGAGGAAGTGAGAAATCGTTTCGAGGCGGTTTGGCAGGATGTTCCCGATGTTCAATTTGAGAACGATGTCCATTTTGCATCCGGCAATCGTGGGTGCTCGGAATGGGTCTTCACCGGCACCAGCGAGAGCGGGGCAAAACTCAAAATCCCCGGATCTGACCATTTCGTTTTTAAAGATGGCAAGATCTGGATCAAATCAACTTACTTAAAGCAAACCTGATAAAGACATAGGATCGATCATGCGCCTTGGAATCTTAACCGGCGGCGGCGACGTGCCGGGCCTCAACCCTTGCATCAAGGCGGTGGTGCGCCGCGCGGAAGAATTAGGCTGGGAAGTTGTGGGCTTTCGCCGGGGCTGGGCTGGCCCTTTAAACTTCAACCCGGACGACGACGAAACAAGCCGTGAAAAATGGCTGATGCCGCTCCACCGCGTCACTGTGCGTTCCATTGATCGCACCGGCGGCACGATCCTGCATTCTTCGCGCACAAATCCCTCAAAGGTGCGCGCCAAAGACATGCCGGATTTCCTGAAGGGTAAATTTCCAATTGCAGAAGAAGGTGGAACCGCCGACTGCACACCCCATGTGCTGCGCGTTCTGGAGCATCTGGGTATTGACGCCCTCATCCCCATCGGCGGCGATGACACGCTTTCCTATGGCGCACGTCTGCACCGCGAAGGCGTCAAGGTCATGTCCATCCCCAAGACCATGGACAATGATGTTTTCGGCACAGACTATTGCATTGGGTTTTCAACCGCCGTCTCGCGCTCGGTGGAACACATCAACGCCTTGCGCACACCCACCGGCAGTCATGAGCGCATCGGCGTCATTGAACTCTTTGGTCGCAACTCTGGCGAAACGGCCCTCATCTCCGGCTATCTCGCCGATGCAGACCGAGTACTGATTTCAGAAGTTCCCTTCGACATCGAAAAAGTGGCGGCCCTGATCAAGCAAGACCGCACCGACAACCCATCGAACTATGCCATGTTGATCATCTCGGAAGGGGCTTCCATGATCGATGGCCAAATTGTCGAAACCGGCGAAGCGGATGCCTATGGTCACCGCAAGCTCGGCGGCATTGGTCAGATCGTGTCAGATGAGATCACCCGCCTCACCGGCGTTAAAACCGTGAGCCAGAACCTCGGCTATATGATGCGGGCCGGTGCCCCGGATGCTCTCGACCAGATGGTCGCCAAAAGCTATGGCACCATGGCGGTGCAAAAGCTTTCTGAGGGCATCCATGGCCGCATGATGGCCCTCCGGGATGGCAAATATATCCTCGCTGAGGGCGACATCTGCATCCAGGGTGAAAAACGCGTCGATATTGCCGAACTCTACGATGCGGCAGCCTACAGGCCCCGTATCGCAACAGTTTTTGGCAAACCGATGTTTATGTATTGATCAGCCCGACCCGGAAATCCTGATGTGGCGTGCGGGCCACAGAGTTTTTTTGCATCAATTGACCCCTTGAACAGGCCCCCGAGGCCTCCCATCTGTAAAGTCCAGGCAAGAGATGCCTCAAGAGAGGGTCTCAAACACGCTTGACAACAGGTCCGGCCAATGACGGCGGATCGTAAGATGACCAAATTCGCTTCTCAAGGAGGTTTTTGAGGCTATGAACACGTTTGACTTTTCACCACTCTATCGTTCGACCGTTGGATTTGACCGGCTCGCCCGTATGCTTGACACAGCCGCGCAGGTAGAAACCGGCTCCACCTATCCGCCCTACAATATTGAGCAGGTCGACGAAAATGACTATCGCATTACCATGGCCGTTGCTGGCTTTTCCGAAGATGAACTCAATATTGAAGTCAAGGAAAACGCCATGACTGTCACCGGTGCCGTTGAAAAGAAAGAGGCCGAGCGCCAATTCCTGCACCGCGGCATCGCCGAACGGTCCTTTGAGCGCAAATTCCAGCTTGCCGATCACGTCAAGGTCGTCGGCGCAAAACTGGAAAACGGCCTCCTTCATATTGATCTGGTGCGTGAAATCCCGGAGGCGAAGAAACCTCGCCAAATTCAAATTCTGTCCGACACCCAGAAAAAGCTCGAAGCCGCCTAAGTCCCCCTCCAAATTGGTGGTTTCTCGGAAGAGACGCGTCGTCCCCAAGGCGGCGCGTCTCGACTTATTCAAGCACGGCCTCTCGGCCCTCCCGCATTTTTTTAGTTTACCGGAAGCGAGCGGCCTTGTATCCAAGGTACCGCATTCTTCTATCTCAGACGTGAACCCCGATGGTCAGCTGGCAAAGCCGCATTCATAACAATATTTTAAGGCTCTCAAAGCTGCGCGGATTTAATCCCCGTGTATCCGCGGATAAAATGCGTGCCAGCGGTGACAAAGCCATGGCGCGCTTCTCCAAAGTTCCGGCAAACGTCAAGGTTATCCCCATCGAGACTGGACGCACCAAGGCTGAGTGGATCGAACCGCCAGGCGCGCAGCAACATCGGGTCATCCTGTACCTCCACGGCGGCGGCTATTGCATCGGCTCACCCGACACCCACCGGGGTCTGGTGGCCCGCCTCTGCGAACAGGCCTCTGCGCGCGGCCTTCTGGTGGATTACCGCCTGGCGCCGGAAAACAAGTTTCCGGCCGCCATTGAAGATGCCCTGGATGCCTATCAGTGGCTGCTCGGTCAGGGCATAGACCCCAAAGGCATCGTCATTGCTGGCGACAGCGCCGGCGGCGGCCTTGCGATTGCCACCTGCATGGCCCTGCGCGATGCCAGCGCCACCCAGCCCGCCGCCATTGTCGCCATGTCCCCTTGGACGGATCTGGCCTTGTCGGGATGGTCCATGCTGACGCTTGCCAAGGAAGATCCCTTCATGACACCTGAAATGCTGGGTCTTTTCGCGCGCCATTACCTTCAGGGCAAGAGCCCGACGCAGCCCCTCGCCTCACCCCTTTATGGCGATTTTCGCGGATTGCCGCCCATGATGATCCATGTCGGCGCTAATGAAATCTTGCGCGACGATGCAACCCGGCTGACGCAAAAAGCCGAGGCCAGCGGAACCGATATTTCCGTTGAGGTCTGGGACGGCATGCCGCACATTTTCCAAATCTTTAACTGGCTGCCCGAAAGCAAGGGCTCCCTGGCCCGTTTCGGCTCTTTCATCAAGACCCGAACCGTCGCCGTGCCCATGCGGCGCGCCGCCCAATAAAAACCAGCTCGTCAGCCTCTGGCCACCTCAAGCAATTGATCAACCTGTTCATCGGTTGTTTTCCACGAACAAACAAGACGCACCAGCTGCCGCTCTTGGGCCGGGTCTCCTGACCAAATGTAAAACTGCGCGCCAGCTTCCTGCCAGCGCAGCACCAGCTCGCGCGACATGGTCACGAATACCTGATTGGTCTGAACCGGGCACGCCAGTTCATAACCAGGCAATTCCATCAGGCCCGCCTCCAGCCGCCCCGCCAAATCATTTGATCGACGCGCCAGCTTGAGCCAAAGGTCATCCTTGAAATAGCCAAGGAACTGGCCCGCGCTAAAGCGTGACTTGGAAAACAAATGTCCGCCCCGCTTCTGCCGATAGGCAAAATCACCCACCAAGTCCTGATTAAAGAAAACGACAGCTTCAGCCATCAGCGCCCCATTTTTGGTGGCCCCAAAGGAAAGCACATCGACACCCGCCCGCCAGGTCATCTCCGCCGGGCTGCAGCCCAGCGCCACCAGCGCATTGGCAAAACGCGCGCCATCCATGTGGGTCGCCATGCCGTGAGATTGGGCAAACTCAGACAGAGCGTTAATTTCATCGACGGTATAGATTGTGCCCAGCTCCGTGGCTTGCGACAGCGAAAGCCCCCCAGGCTGCATCCGGTGCACGACCCCTTTCGGAAAATTCGTCAAGGCCGCCCGCACCCCCTCGCAGGTCAATTTGCCGTTTGCGCCCTTGATGGCCGCCAGCTTGGTCCCTTGCGTATAAAACTCTGGCGCGCCGCATTCATCCACATTGATGTGGGCCCCTTCATGGGCAAAAACCGCACCATAAGGCGGCGTCATCACCGACAGGGCCAGCGCATTGGAGGCCGTGCCTGTTGCGACCAAAAAAACGGAAACCTCAGTCTCGAAAATCTTCGCAAACTGGGCCTTCATTTCCTCACAAACCGGGTCTCCTTCATAACCAAGAAACAGGCCGTCATTGACGGCCTCAACGGCTTTGAGAATTTCAGGGGCCGCGCCGGCCATGGTGTCGCTGATGAAAAACATCCCTATTTCCATTTTTTGTATCGGGCCGTTAGACTGGCCTCTGATTGTTTTAAGTCCATAATGGATTGTCTGAAGGGACGCCACAATGAAATATCTTCACACAATGGTCCGGGTTTCTGATCTTGATGCCAGCCTCGATTTTTACTGCGACAAACTCGGCTTGAAGGAAATGGGCCGTTATGACGTGGAGGCAGGCCGTTTTACCCTGGTTTTCCTGGCCGCCCCCGGCGACGAAAGCGCGCAAGTTGAACTGACCCACAATTGGGATGAAGGGGACTATGACGAGGGCCGCAACTTCGGCCACCTCGCCTATCAGGTCGACAATATTTATGAGATCTGCCAGAGGATGATGGACGGCGGCGTCATCATTAATCGCCCCCCGCGCGATGGCCGCATGGCCTTTGTCCGCTCCCCGGACAATATTTCCATTGAATTACTCCAAAAAGGCGATGCCCTGGCCCCGGCTGAACCCTGGGCTTCCATGGAAAACACCGGCCATTGGTAGAGGGGGCAGGTTTTGCCCGCCACTCGCGCCATTCACCATAAAATCTGTCCTGCTGGACAGCGCCACGCAACTCAGGCTATCAATTTCGCCCGGGGAGGCGGGAACACGGGTTCGCGCGCCTATATCAAGGTTCGACCGATCCAATGCTCAAACTGTCTGATAGGGCCTATGCGCGGCCAGCATTAACGCTCTTCTTTATAGCACTCCTCATGCTATCTGCCCTCTACGGCATCCGGCAGATGGAGGTCAACGCCGATACTCGAGCCTATTTTTCTGAGCAGAACAGGCACCTCAATCAACTGCGGGCTTTTGAGGATATCTACCGCCCCAACAACAACATTCTTTTTGTCATCGACACAAACGGCAAAGACGCCTTTCAAAATGACATTCTGAACATCGTCATCGAGATGACGGAAAAGGCCTGGCGATTGCCCCATGCCATTCAGGTCGATTCTCTGACGAACTATCCGCACACCTATTCTGAAGGCGAAGACTTCATCTTGGAGGATTTGGTGCCAGGCCCTGATTTCCTGGACACGCAAGACCTCGCCGAGCGTCGCGCCAGCGCCCTTAAAGATCCATTTCTGATCAACCGGCTCATCTCGGAAGACGGAAAAACCACCGCCATCAACGTGAACTTCTCCCTTCCCTCACGTGGCTCAGCCGCCGTCAAGGAAATCAACCAGGCCGCCGCGCGCCTGGCCGAGGAAACACGCGCCGCCCACCCCGACATCAACGTTCTGATGACCGGTAATGTCGTGCTGATGCGGGCCTTTACCAATGCAGCCCTTAACGATGTCGTTCACGTTTTGCCGATCAGCGGTCTTTGCATCGCGCTTTTGGTGTTCTTTTTGCTGCGGTCCTGGCGGGAGACCTTGGCGGTCGTGATTACGGTTGCTTTGAGCGCGGGCATCAGTTTCGGTCTCGGCGCTTGGGCAGGGTTAAATCTGGACCAGTCAACCGCAGTCGCGCCGATCATTATCATGACCTTGTCTATGGCTGGCGCGCTCCACATCATTAACATGGCACGGCAAGCGCGCGTCGAGGGCGTGGACGACAGGCTGGCGATTACCAAAGCACTTCAGCATAATTTTTCCCCCATTGCGCTGACATCGCTCACGACCTTCGTGGGGTTTCTGGCGTTCAATTTTGCTGATGCCCCGCCCTTTCGCGATCTTGGCAATTTGGTTGCGGCCGGCATTGTTGTCGGTTTCTTGATGACCTTTATCGCATTGCCCGCCTTATTGCGGCTCACCGGCATTAGCGCCGCGCTGCCGTTTGCCTCCAGCATCACCTCCATCATCGGGCGCCTCACCGCAAGCCAAGCCAAGGCATTTGTGATTATTGGCCCCTTATTCGTCATTGTCGTTTCCCTGGGCATTGTCCGCATTTCTCTGGATGATGATTTCATTCGATACTTCGGCCCGAAGTATGAATATCGAGTTGCCTCCGATTTTGCTGAGGATCACCTGACAGGGCTCAACGTCCTTGAGTTTTCAATCGCGACCGACAAGGCCAACGGCGTCTATGACCCCGACTACCAAAAACGTTTGGCGGCCTTTACCGAATGGTTGATGGCGCAACCAAAAGTCGTTAGCGCCATTTCCATTACCGACATCACTCGGAAAATCGACACATCCCTAAATCCGAGCAAAGCGGACCGATGGCAGATACCCGATGATCGCGAACTCATCGCACAATATTTTCTGCTCTATGAGCTCTCCCTGCCCCCCGGCAAAGATATCACGGACCAGATCGACGTGAACCGCTCAGCCAGCCGGGTTAATATTCTTCTGCGAAAGGCCACATCAAGCGACCTGCGCAAGCTAAAAAATCGGGCAGAGCATTGGCTCATGAAAAACAGCCCCGCAGGCCATATCAGTGAAGGGACATCGATAAATGTGCTTTTTGCGTATCTATCCATCGTAAATATCTCGCAGATGCTGGAAGGCACATTCATCTCATTTCTCTTTATCTCCTTCATAATTGCCTTCGCCCTGCGCAGTTTTGCTTACGGATTCGTGAGTTTGATTACCAACATGCTCCCTGCTTTCGCCGGTTTCGGTATTTGGGGCCTGATGATAGGGCAAATCAACCTGGCGGCCTCCGTGATCACAGCCATGACCTTGGGGATTGTCGTCGACGACACCATCCATTACCTCCACAACTACAAACAGCGCCGGGAAAGCGGCATGGCGGCAAAAGAGGCGGTTCGCGAGACCACCAATGCGGTGGGCATGGCGCTGCTGATGACCACTTTTTCACTTTGCCTGGGCTTTGCATTGTTGGCGCTGTCGGATTTTCAGGTCAATCAAACCCTCGGGATCTTTACCGCCCTCATCCTCATCGTCGCGTTGGTTATTGATCTGCTTATCTTGCCGTCCGCGCTCATTCGCTTTGATCGGTTCCTGCACAAAAATGTACAAACAGGCAATCCGAACCCCTGAGACCTCCATCAAATTTCCGTAATCGACTCCTTACGGAAAGTCTCCATAATAACATTTCATTATGGCAACTTGATCGCTAACCTGCGGCGCATTATTGGATTTCTTTTCGTTCCATAATTCTCAAAATATTCTTGAGGTAAACAAATTATGGAAAGACCCAAAAAAATGACAGCATACGGACGAAACCAAAGTTTTCTGCTGGACATTGTCGCAAAGGTTAAGTTTCTATTAACGCGCAATTTTTGAACCCGAGACTTCTAACGCCAGAAACATGAGTCCGGGTTCGAAATATTTTGCAGGGATAAAAGAACATCAATGTGTCAGCCCTGCAAAGTTGGGTAAGTGGTAAAGTAAACGGGTGTCATTCACATGCAAAGTTATGAGCAGCTCACGGGCGCAGAAGGCCGTCGGATTTTTTATCGGGCAGAGCGATTTTCAGCCAAAACCCTATTTGGCAACCTTCTCCCCCGCACAGAGATCGGCAACATTCCGCACCGGTTGACCGATTTGTCGATCTCGGGATTGGCTGCGGTTAACAGGTCTGAAAAGGCAGAACTGACGGTTGGTCAGGAAGTGCCCGTTGATTTGCGGATCAACAACATGCCTTTGCATCACGGCAAAGCGCGCATTGTACGCGCCGAGCCCACTTTCGCCGGCACCAAGGTTGCGGTGAATTTTCTGGATGGCTTTCTCGACATTCCCGCTTTGATTTCCGCTCATCGCGAGCAGAGCTTGCGCCAGCGCCTGAAAGAGGAATTTGACATTGCGGACGAGCTTCTCGACCCGCAATACCGGCTTATGTGTGCCGATTTCCTGCACACCCTTCGCCAGTACAAAGCCATGCTGGCCAATTGGGCCGAAGAAAACGCCGATTCGGCCAACAACGAAGCCATGACCGCTGAAATGGTTGCGCTTTGCGAAGAGCATTTCAAGGAGCGCTGGCATGAGTTCCAGCGTCAGGCCAATGATCTGATTGAGGCGGCCTACAAACAACCGGGCGCTATTGAGGCCATGAAGCGCTTTACTGAATCTGTCGTCACGCCCGAACTCATTGACGGGCCGATCTGGCAACGCTCCTACGACAAGCCTTTGGGCTATCCGGGCGATCACGTGGTGATGAACTACGTATATACCTGGAAGAACGAAGGAGACACCATCGGCGGCAAATTCTCCCATCGGCTTGGCCTGGACGCCCTTGAATGTGTTGCAACCCGCATGGCCATGATGCAGGACATCATGGCGCGCGAGATCCGCAACGCGCCCGAAGACGAGCCGATTGGTATTTCAAATCTTGCCTGTGGCACGGCCCAGGAGATCGTCAATGTGCTGGCACAGCGCCCACTAAACAAAAAGGTTACTTTCTCTCTCATCGATCAGGATGAGCGGGCCCTCGCCCATTCCTATGGGCATGCCTATCCCTTTACGTTCAAACACGGCAACAAAGTCGCCATACAGTGCTTCCATTCATCGTTTACCGAACTGATGAAAGGCGGCGCCCTGACCAACAATCTGCCGCAGCAGAATTTGATCTATTCGGTCGGA
The DNA here is from genome assembly GCA_006226415.1 of Alphaproteobacteria bacterium. GTDB lineage: Bacteria > Pseudomonadota > Alphaproteobacteria > M2410 > M2410 > M2410. The sequence continues at coordinate 13,825 of SBGZ01000047.1, read as the reverse complement.
CTGTTTGATTATCTCCGGGAAAAACGCGCCAAATCACTGACACGCTCGCTCTACCAATACGTCAAACCTGGCGGCCTTTTGGTTATTGGCAACCTGAAGCGCTCCGTTGACAGCGGCCTTTGGGCAGGTGAAATGATTTGCGACTGGACCATGTATTACCGCACCGAGCAGGAAATGCGCGACATGGCGGAAGGTTTGAACTTTGAAAAGCTGGAAGTTTTGACCGATCGCACAAATCGCATTTACATGCTGTGCGTTCGCAAGCCCAAAGACGCCGACTAAAATCCCGACGCTGGCGATTTCAAGTCCACTTAACCGACAAGTCGCGGAGAGTTGAGCTGCGGGTCTTCCTCGTTCACCTTATCCATGCGCCACTTCGGCAACAAGATGGTGGCTTTCGTGCCCACACCGACCTCTGACTCAATGTGCAAATCGCCATCGTGGAGCTCGGAGATTTTCTTGACCAAAGGCAGCCCCAGACCGGCGCCGCCATTTTCGCGGCTCAAAGCGGATTCCACCTGAACAAAGGGCTCCACGATTTCACTGATCGCGTCCGCTTCGATCCCAATACCATTGTCCTCGACAACGACCGCGCAACCCTCAGCCCCCAAGTCATTGACCTGGACATTTACCTCTCCGCCCTTTTGCGTAAATTTGACAGAGTTCGAAACCAGATTGATCAAAACCTGGCGCAAGAGCCGCTCGTCCGCCCAGATCAGGACAGGATCTTTGGGAACGTCAAAGGAGAGCCGCACCCCTTCTTTAGTGGCATTGTCACGGAACATGCGCAGCGCCTGATCCACCATATCGCCCAGATCCACAATATCTTCGTGAACTTCTAGCTTGCCGGATTCGGCTTTCGACAGATCAAGGATATCGTTGATAATGCCCAAAAGGTGGCGGCCGCTATAAGCAATATCGTCGACATAGTCGTTGTATTTATCCGACCCGACAGGTCCAAATAGCTTTTGCTGCATGATTTCAGAAAACCCGATAATCGCATTGAGCGGCGTGCGCAATTCGTGACTGATCACAGCCAGGAACTCACTTTTCGCTCTGTTGCCGGCTTCTGCCTGCTTGAACAACAGCGCCGACCGCCGGGCTTCCTGCCGCAAGAGATAGCGCTGCGAAAACTCGCGGCGCACATAAGTTTCCTGCCAATAGCTGGTCCACATGGTCCAGGCGACCGTCACAGCGAGAAAGAAGACGTTGTTGATCAACATCTGCGTTGGGATTGGATTGAACATGAGCGTTGTCACAACATAGCTCACAAACAGCGCCGTGTTGAGCGTGGCGGAATAAGCCGTCCGCAGGATCAGCAGATTTGACGAGTAAATGATGACCAGAATGATGCCAGCATAATAGAGATAGCTAAATGGCGGATCCATGACAGCGGTCATAAACACAATACCCCCACCGGAAAATGCAACGCAGAGGCTGAGGATCAGCTGCATGGCGCGATAGGAGTGTTTGAAAAAGCTGGTAAAGACCAAAGCTGAAAGAATGGCGCAGATCACACCGCGCAACATCAGGACACGCTCAAGTTCCACGCCTTCCAGCACAATGAAATCGAGGAAGGAATAGACAATATATGCCACGACGCCGACGAGCATATAGATCCGCGTCAAAGCCAAGGCTTGATTGACGTAGTTCTGTCCGAACTGGCGCTCAAAAGCCCTTTCGCGAAACCGCAAGGTCATTGGCGAGATCGTCAGATCCCGAATTTCCTCATCAGTGACTGTGGTGTCGACTTGCGTCATTGTTTACCCATTTCCCCACTACACAGCATTGCTTTTAACCAAAAAAACCTAATTCTCGATTAAGCGCCCAGCCCCAAAAAGAGGGCAAAACTTGACCGTTTTCCGCTCGAAATTGACAGAATTTTGCAGATTTCTGCCGTTTTCAAAACGTAAAGAGGTTTACATTGTTTCGGAGGCGGTGGTCTTATATTTAGGAAAAGAAACACTCAAAAAGGCTTTCGCGCCTCAATATGACCGGCGCGCCCCGGAGGACCAAACAATGAAGCGTACCCTTATGATGACAGGCATGGCCGCAAGCCTCATCTCCGTCGCCGTTCTGGGCGCTCTGGAAGTCACCAACACCGGCGAGGCGCAGGCCGAAGAATGGAACACCGAAACACGAGATGTGGACAGTTTCAGTTCCGTGCGCTTTTCCGGCGCCTTCGAAGTTGAGATCACCGTAGGTGACAGCCAAAACGTCGAAATCTCAGGAAGCGGCGACCTGGACCAGAAAGTTCAAACCCGCGTCAAAGACGGTGAGCTGGAAATAATGCAATCGGGCAGCTCCTGGCATGAGGACGCGATAGAAGTTTCCATCTCGATCGGAGATCTGGAGCAGGTCGTCGTCGATGGCGCCGCTGAACTCGAAATTAACGGCATCAAATCTGATACTTTTGAATTGAGACTTCCTGGCGCTGCCGAAGTCTCGGTGTCTGGCACTTGCGGGACCTTCATTGTCGTGATCGCCGGGGCGGCCTCGGTCGATGCGGAAGATCTGGAATGCGACAATGTCGAGATTTCAATTGCCGGGACCGGCGAAGTCGTCGCCTATGCAAAACAATCCGCCGAAGCCCGCATTAGCGGCCTGGGCAGCATCGAGATCTACGGCAACCCCGACAAGGTGGAGCGCAAGATTACCGGCCTCGGCAGCATCGAATTCAACTGATTTTCATATCCCCCAAAATCTAAGGCCCCGTTGCGTGAAGGCGCGGCGGGGCTTTTTTCATAATCCGGAGCTCTTGGCCTGGGCACCGACCGCATTTGCTTGTCCTGCCCGCCTCCACCGTCTAACCTGTCGCCAAAAGAGATCTCAGGGGAGGACGATACATGACGCAATCGCTGTCAGGCGGCAAGGTACCAACACGGCCCGGCGCCGACGAAATGAGCAACGGTTATCGCTACTACGCACTCGGACTGCTCTTACTTATCTACACGAGCAATTTCATGGATCGTCAGATCCTCAACATTCTCATCGAACCGATTAAGCATGAGCTAAATGCTTCTGACACGATGATGGGATTTTTGGCCGGAACCGTCTTTGCAATTTTTTATGCGACCCTCGGTATGCCCATTGCGATGGCAGCAGATCGCTACAGCCGAAAAAACATCGTGATTGCCGCCACCACCATCTGGTCTTTCATGACAGTGATTTGTGGCTTTGTCGGTAATTTCTGGCAGCTGGCTCTGGCCCGCATCGGTGTGGGCGTCGGCGAAGCCGGCGGTTCACCCCCCTCACACTCCATGATTGCTGACATGTTTGCTCACGAAAAACGGGCAACAGCTCTCGCCATCTTTGCTCTCGGCGTGCCGATCGGCATTCTCTTGGGTTTCATGATTGGCGGCTGGATCAATGACGCCTTGGGTTGGCGCTGGGCCTTCATCGTGGTCGGCGCTCCGGGACTTTTAATAGCTTTACTGGCAGCATTTACGCTCCGTGAGCCCAAACGCGGACACTCAGATTTCCACCTTGACGATGATGGTCACACACCGTCCTTTGGAGAGGTTTGCAAGTTCATCATGACGCAGCGCTCCCTGATGCACATCATCATGGGCAACACCATGGCCTCTTTTGTGGGTTATTCGGGTGTCGCTTGGGGCGGCGCTTTCTTGATCCGCAGTCATGGGTTTACCGTTGCTCAAGCGGGAACCGCCTTGTCATTGATCATCGGTTTGTCCGGCATTGTCGCCACCTTTGTAGGGGGGTATCTGTCAGACCATCTGGGTAAGAACGACATCGCTTGGAAGTCGAAGATTGTCGGTGTCATCATTTTGGCCATGTTCCCCTTGGCCATATGCGCCTATCTGACGACCTCCGCTTTCTGGACCCTGTTCTTCTTTATCTTTGTGGCCTTCGCAGGGACCGTCTATCTCGGGCCTTCGTTTGCGCTGACACAAAGCCTGGTGCCCCTGCGCATGCGCGCGCTGGCCTCAGCGATCTTGTTGTTCATTTTGAACCTGATCGGTCTCGGCGGCGGCCCTCAACTTACAGGCATCCTGAGCGACCTTTATGCCGACAGCGCCGGCAATCACTCCATGCGCTTTGCCTTGCTGACTATTACCTTCGCAATGCTCTGGTCAGCCTGGCACTACTGGAGCGCAGGTAAATATCTCAAGGAAGACCTTGCCAAGGTAAAATAACCCTACTTCAAAGCTGGAATGAGCCGCTCGACGGCTTGTTCCAGCCTTTCGATCGATCCGGCAAAACAAAGCCTTAAAAAGCCTTCCCCACCCGGACCAAAAGCCGATCCCGGCGCCAGACCCACATTGGCCTCATCCACCAGCCGAAGCGCGAGGGCACGCGAATCCTGCTCACCCTCAAGCCCAAAGAAGAGATAGAACGAGCCCTCGGGCGGCGCCACGATGGTTCGGTTACTTTGCTGTAACCCATCTACAATCAAATCGCGCGCACGTCTTGCAAGATCTATTTGATGTCCCAGAAACGTTTCGCCTTCATTGAGCGCCACCACACAGGCCCGCTGTGAAAAAATTGGCACGCCCGATGTCGAATACTGCACCATATTCTCCATCACTTGCCCGAGCTCACGCGGCGCCACAATCCAGCCGACCCGCCAACCGGTCATGGCCCAGTTTTTGGAGAAGGTATTGAGGACCAGAAGCAGATCATCGGGCTCAAACACTTCAAGCGTCGACGGCGCAACGCCCCCTTCAAAGAAAAACCGGCCGTAAACCTCGTCGGCACATATCCAGACGCCATGCTGGCGGGACAGATCGCGCAGCACCAACAGGTCCTCACGAGAAAGAACGGCCCCGGTTGGATTGGCTGGTGAATTGATAAAAATTGCCCGCGTCTTCGGTGTGATGGCTGCGGCAATCGCTTCCAGGTCGAAAGTCCATCTCCCCTCATCGCACCGAAGCGGCACCGACACAGGCCTGCCCCCGGCAATTTCAATCGCCGCCGGCGCATTCGGCCAGCCGGGTGATGGCACAATCACCTCGTCTCCTTCTCCGACAATACATTGCACCGCGATCTGAATTGCCTGCATGCCAGAACCGGTCACATAGAACCGATCCATCTCAAAAGACTGGCCGTAGACGCGGCTGTGATAATCCGCCAGCGCCTGACGTAGCTCAGGGATGCCTCGCTGATAGGTGTAGGTGGTCTCGCCAGCCCTCATCGAGGCGACCGCCGCATCCATAATGTGATCAGGCGTGGGAAAATCACTCTCGCCAGCCCAAAGCGGAATGAGGCCCTCATGGTCGCGGCCGTAGTTGACGAGTTCAACAATACCGCTCTCTGGCAACCGGCCAATCGATCCGCGCAGCTGATGAAGAAAGTCCGTCATGACGGTGACAACTCCTTAAATAAAATCGGCCCCAGGTTTCTCTCAAAACCCGGGGCCGATCAAGTCTTGTTTTACAGATCGCAATTGAACTTGCTTATTCCGCCGCCTCCGGCAGAGCGGTCTCTGAATCACTGGACCACCAGGCTTTAAGGCGTCCAATTCGCTCACTCACATCCACGCCCATGCCAAGCAAGCACGGCACCAGAATGAGGGTGACGGTTGTCGCGAACAAAACGCCGAAGGCCAGCGCCACAACCATTTGGCTCAGGAAGGCTGCTTGAACCCCCTGCTCCAGCATAATCGGGAAAAGGCCGGCGAAGGTCGTCAGCGAGGTCAGAACGATCGGACGGAACCGAGATTCAGCACCCTCTTTAATCGCATCCCAGGCGCTAACCCCCTCTTCCCGCAGCTTATTGACATAGTCCACCAGCACAAGGTTGTCGTTTACCACAACCCCGGCGGCCGCAATGATGCCAAAGTAAGTCATGATCGACACAGAAAGCCCCATGATAAGGTGGCCGAAGATCGCCCCCATGATACCGAAGGGAATAGCCGACATGACAATCAGTGGCTTGGTGTAGGACCTAAAGGCAATAGCAATCGGCATATAGATCGCCGCCAGTGCAAACAGGGCCAGCCGCAGAAAAGCCGCCATGAATTCGCTTTGCTCGCGCTGAAAACCGGAGAGTTGGTATTTCAAATCCGGCATTTCGCGCTGCCAGTTGCTATAATGGTTCTCACGCAAATCTTTCATGATCTCGTCAGCCGTCACCCCATCTTCCGAGGTATAGGCCCAGACATAGTTCACGCGGTGGCGCTCTTCCCGGCGGATCGAGGTATAGCCTGTGGCGATATCCATTTCCGCCACGGCAGAGAAGGGAACCGAACGACCATCGGGCGTGCGGATTCGCATGTCGAATAGACTGTCGGTCGTTTCCCGGTATTCACGAGGATAGCGCACCATGACACGCACATCATTGCGGCCACGGGCAAACCTTTGAACCTGTTCGCCATAGAAAGCCTGACGCACCTGGCGCGCCACATCGGCCAGCGTCAGAGAAAGATTTTCAGCTTCCGGCTTCAAACGAATGCGATACTCAGAGCGGCCACCGCGGCGCATGTCACCAATGTTGTGGACGCCTTTGTATGTCGCCAGCTGATCTCTTAGCCGTTCCACGCCCTTGTTGAGCACTTCCGGGTCCTCAGACACCAGCATGATTTGCAAATCCGGGCCGCCATTGTTGGCCGTATAATTGACGCGGAAGTCCTCGGCATCCACCACGGGACCGACAATTTCCAGCCAATCGCCAATCAGTTTCTCCATGGAGATCCGCATCTCATCGGTATTTTGCAGCTCAATCCAGAAATTGACCTGATTGCCGTTCACCGCCCCTTGATAATATTTGAAGAACGACCCATCAGGATGAGGGTATTTTTCCTCCAGAACGGCCTGGTATTTACGTGTTGCATCTTCCAATTGCCGCAAGGTGTCATCCAATCGCTCAAAGGAAGTACCTGCCGGCATCTGTATATTGGTGACCGCCATATCCATATTAAAGCTTGGCGCAAATTCGGTTTTGACCCAACCGCCTTTCAGGACGGCAATAGAAACCGCAAATACCATAAAGATGGCGGCCATCGACGTGTAGCGGCGGTCCAATGCTTTTTCCACCAAGGGACGGTAGACGTTCCTGGCAAAGCGCGTAAATCCATCCGCAAAGCGGCGTTGGAAGTTATGAACCGCCAGGCGTGCACCGGCTGTTGGTGTCTTCGCTGGCTTCATGCTTGCCAGGTGGTGCGGCAAAATAAAGAAGCACTCAATCAGCGAGAAGGTCAGCACCAATATCACCACAATCGGAATGGCGCCAATCGTCTGCGCATTATTGCCAGGCAGGAAGAACATGATTGAAAAGGCAATCATGGTCGTCACCGCGGCAAAGATAATCGGCTTGGCGACGCGCTGCGTTCCAAAAATTGCCGCCTCCTTACCACGATGCCCATGCTCCTGGGCATAGTGCACACTTTCTCCGACAATAATGGCGTCATCCACCACAATCCCCAGCACGAGAAGGAAGGCAAAGGTCGAGATCATGTTGATCGACACATCGGTCATGGCAATGAAGGTAAAGGGCGCAACAAAGGAAACGAAAATGCCGATCGTCACCCAAATTGCCACCGCCGGACGTAGGAACAAAAACAACACTGCAAACACCAGGATCAAGCCGGTGAGCGAATTGGTCGTCAACATGTCCATTCGCGCTTTGAAACTATCCGACACATCAATCCATGGTTCGATCATCACCCCTTCCGGCAAGGTCGGTCGGAGTTGATCAACAAATTCGTGAATTTGCTGAGACACTTTGATGTCGTCAGACTTATTATCATTCATCACATTGATGAAAACACCGGGCACACCGTTAAAGCGCGTTACATAGTTGGTTTCCTCAAAACCCTCGCGGACAGTTGCAATATCGCGCACCTGCAGCTGCGTGCCGTCATCTCGGCGCAGAACAATGACATCCTCAAAATCACGGGCGGTATAGCCCTGCCCGCGCGTCTTAACTTCAATATCGCCTGCTGTGGTTTTAATTGCACCAGCCGGCAAATTGATCGACGATCCACGGATCGCATTTGCCACATCATCAAAGGTCAGACCATATTTTCGAAGGCTGGTTTCCGAAACTTCAATCGCGATTTCATAATTGCGGAACCCCTCCAGGAAAAAAGTCACCGAATTGGGCAGCTGGGACATATCATCTCGGATTTTCTCCCCGAGATTAACCAGAACCGATTCATCCACATGCCCATAAATGGCGACCGCCATGATCGAATTGCGGAAGATCTGTTCCTGAACATTGGGGCGCTCAACTTCTCGCGGGAAGGTGATGATCGAATCCACCGCAGATTTGACCTCATTGAGGATCTTCTGGGTATCTGTCCCTGGTTTTGTTTCAAGGATCACCTCTCCGCGGCCGTCATAGCCGTTGGCGATCATCCGGTCGATCCCTTGAATTTCAGCAACTGCCGCTTCGACCCGCAACAGGACTTGCTCTTCGACCTCTTCCGGGCCCGCGCCCCGATAAGGAACGGAAATGATAATCCGCCCGGAATCGATCGCCGGAAAAAGCATCCGGTTAATGGTTGGAAAATTCAACAGACCGGCCACAACAAGGCCAACCATCAAAAGAACTGAGGCAACATGGTTCTCGACGAACCAGCGGATGAGCGTTTTCATGACGCTACTCCGCGCGCCAGAGTCGATTCCTCCGGCGCCTGTTCTCCCACAACCGCGACCTGCATGTTTTCCGTCGCCGCATCAAAGGGTGAGATGCAAACGCGTTCGCCTTCACGGATATCAAAGCGCACCATGGCATAGTCACGTGTGGTCTGAACCACTTCAGCCGGGCGAATGTGGATCTTGCTATCGCGGTCCACAACCAGAACATTTCCGTCCTGACGCAAAGCCGGCCGCGGGATTTGAATGATATTTTTGTAGGTTTTGCCGGTAATTGCAGCATCAACAAACAAGCCCACCGATAAAGGCACACTGTTGCGCAAGGGGTCAACTTTATAAGGATCCTTGACCTGTGCCACCACATAGAGAACCCGGCTCACTGGATCAAATACACCTTCCGTGCGAACGATAGATCCAGTCCAGTGATTTATCTGACCACCGACCACAGCAGAAAACGTGACTTCGGGTTGCTTGTAGCCCTGCATATCCGCCGCCTCATAGGGCAGGTTAAGCAGTGCAATATCGCGGTCCGCCAGGGGCAGACGCACTTCGACCAAATCAGTCGCGAAGATTTCGGCAAGCGTTTCACCCATGGAAATCACCTGCCCGACATCGCCGCTTCGAGATTTGATGCGGCCATCAAAGGGCGCTTTGATTTCTGTGCGTTCCAGGTCAAGCCGCGCGTCCTCCAGATCGGCTTGCGCAGACCTCAAGCGGGCGCGCGCTTCCTTAAGCTGCGGCTCGTGCAGAACAAGCGGACTGGCCTCTTGACCATTGCCAAGCTCCGCCCATTCATCGCGCGCATGTTCAGCTTCCGCCTTAACCCGCGCCAGGTTCTGCTGCGCCTCGGCAACCCGCGCTTCAGCCCGCACGACATTGAGCTCCCAGTCACGCGGATCAATGCGCACCAGTACATCGCCTTCTTTGAAAAAACCGCCCGAGACAAAATTCGGACTGACGAAAACGATACGGCCGGAAACCTGCGGCTCCAGCGTAATCTCCACCCGTGAATTCACCGTGCCCTGAGATGAGACATAGACTTCCTGATCCAAGGGCTGGGCTTCCGCCACCCGCACCAGTCGCGGCAAGACCTCTACCTCTTGAGGCTGCGGATCCGGCTTGGATACCGCCACCACCACGACAGAAATGCCGCCAATTAAAAGAACGGTCAGGAGGGGGATCGCTTTTTTGAAAGATTTGATACTGAAAGCCATGTCACTGTTCCACGTTTTGGGGGGAGGTCCTATCGGACCGATGCGGTGGGGGGTGAACCAACAGCCCCCGCGATTTGCGACGGCGCATCACCGGGGATACTGCCGCCCAAAACCATGTAAAGCTGCACCCGGTTGCGCAGATAATTCGCTTTCGCCGACACATAAGACACGCGCCGGTTCAGGCTGTCGCGCTGAGCATTTTGCAAAGCAAAAATATCAATGAGGCCGCGCGAATATTGATCAAAGGCAATCTGCTCAGCGCGTTCACTCTGATCAGCCGCCTGCTCTAAATATCGAATCTGCTCTCGCATCTCGCGCTCAAAAGCCATGGACACTTCCACGTCGCGCAAGGCGTCCAACAGGGTCATTGTGTAATCAGCAAGCGCTTCCTGGCCACGCGCATCCGCAGCCTTGGCCTGCGCGACCAACTGACCCCCATTGAAGATCGGCTGGGTCACCCCGCCAATAATATTCCAGATCAGGCGTTCAGGATCTGAGATCAGGTCCACATCGCCCTCGCGCCACCCGGCTGAGCCCGTCACCCGAAAACCGGGCAACAGATCCTTCCAGGCCGCCGCGCGGCGCAGCTCTGCCGCCACCAGGCTGGCTTTACTTGCTGCCAGATCCGGGCGCCGCGCCAAGAGGGTTGCTGGCACCGCCTCAACCCGGACCGGGTCAAGTGCGGGCAGCGTGACATCTTCCAAAATCTCACCGCCCGGATAACGTCCCAGCAGGATTTCCAAGCTTGTCTGCGCCTGGACCAATTGCTGCTTGCGTTGTTGAACAGAGGCGCGCGTTGCCGCCGCATTTGCCTCAGAGGTGCGCACATCAAGCGCCCCCACTAGGCCGCTTTCGTAGCGCCGCCGCACCAACTGCGCCGATTGATCAAAAATGCCGGAGGCACGGGTCAAAAGATCGAGGCTCTCCTGCGCCTCAATAAGGCTGATCCAGGCCTGCGCCGTGGTACCAGCGGTTACCAGGCGCTGCCCGCGCAAAATTTCCGATGCCGCTTTATAATCGGCATAGGCCGCCCCGCGTTTCTGGAACTGCTGTCCCCAGACATCCACTTCCCAGGACAAATCCAGCGTCGCGGAATAAGTGTCACTGCGCACTTCGGCAAGGCCGCCCATCCCATCGTCTACATTTGAGCGCGACCGGGTCGCGGCGCCATTGGCATTCAAACTGGGAAGCAAGGCAACGGTCTGGCTGGTCAGAGCCGCCCGCGCCTGACGCACGTTGGCCTCGGTCTTTTGAATGTCACGATTGTTCAGGAGAGCCTCTGCGACCAGAGCATTCAGCTCATCGGATTGAAAATCCGCCAGCCAATTGTCCAGATCGGCAATCTTGGCATCCTCGGGCTGCGCGGCGGCCTGGGTAAAGCTGCCCCGCATTTCAATGCCGTGCGACTGGGTCATTTTTTCCGGATGTGCACAAGCCGACAGGGCCAACAAAAGCGCCAAGCCGGAAGCACCCGTGCGAAGAAATTTAAAATTCATATTGTCAGAGCCGTAGTGAGCCATTTCCGACGATGTCCAATTCTGATTAAAGGTTTCGGGGCGGGACCTCTTATCCGGCCGGGTCGGTCAACACTGTTCGGTTGACAGGCACCAGCCCCAAGTTTCGACGGCCATAATGCCGTCGATGAGGCCCACGAAATGCAAACTGATTTGCACAAGCAAATATTTATATGAATTCGCGCAGAAAATAAGGGTAAATCGCGGCAAATTGACCCGCTGAGAATCTTCCCCTTGGAGCCCCACGACAGGTAGGTCTATAGTGAAAAGACCAGATATCTGGCCAACCACACCGGGCCTGATCGTGTGTGCGACGGCCTTGGCTGCGAAGGGATCCGCAATCACATACGAGAGATCCTGATCCAAGGCCGCCCCTTGTAACGAAGTATTGCGCGTCGACCCGGGCAAACAAGGAAAGGGGTGTCTTAAATGGCTGACACAGGAAACCGTCATCGCGTCATTGCGCTTGTCGGACCGCAGTCAAGCGGTAAAACTTGCTTAATCGAAAGCATCCTCTCACTCACCGGAAAACTCTCAGGCAAAGGTCAAGGTCGCCAGTTTGGCGACACCTCGCCAGAAGCAAAAGCCCGAGAAATGGGGATCGACCTGAATTTTGCAGCAACAGAATTCATGGGGGACCCCTACACATTTATTGATTGCCCAGGTGCCATTGAACTTCTTCAGGACACCTTAAGTATCTTGAACATTGTCGACGCCGCTGTCGTTGTAACCGAGCCCGATGTTGATCGTATCTTGGGATTGTCCCCCCTCCTAAAACATCTCGAAAAGCAGAAGATTCCGCATTACCTCTTCATCAACAAGATTGACCGCGCCAACTTGTCCCTCGACGCCTTGGTCACGGCTCTCAATGACGTCACCGGCGAATCGGTCGTCCTCCGGCAAATACCGATCTACGAAAATGACGCCATTACAGGATATGTAGATCTCGCCTCCGGCCGTGCCCACGTTTACAAACCCGGCGCACCCTCTGAAATCATCGACATTCCAGGATCCATTCAAGACACCTTCCAGGAAGCACGATTCAACATGCTCGAAACCCTCGCCGACTATGACGAGCACCTCATGGAAGAGCTGCTGGAGGATATTGATCCGCCTAAAGATGAAGTTTTCAAGGACCTCTCAGAGGAACTTGAACGCGATGAAATCATTCCCGTCTTTCTGGGCTCCGCGCTCAACAACAACGGCGTTCACCGGCTTCTGAAAGCGATACGCCACGAAGCACCCTTTGTTGCCGATGTTTCGCAGCGCCTGGGCGTCGCCGATCGCGGCCCCGCGGCCTTTGTTGCAAAAACCCTTCACACCTCACATGCTGGCAAACTGTCCCTTGCGCGCATCCTGCGGGGCAAGGTTCAGGACGGCGACACCTTTGGGGACGCCCGTGTGTCCGGCATGGTGACCCTGCATGGTGACACGGTCACGAAAACCAAAAACGCTGAAGCTGGCGACTTTGTCGGCCTGGGCCGAATGGAGACCATTAGAACCGGCGACCTTTTAACGCCAGCCGGCACAGCTCGGGCCGAGACCGTTCCCGCCCCTCTTAAGCCCGTGTTTGGACTTGCCCTCCAGGCCGCCAATCGCAATGACGAGGTTAAAATGGCGGATTCTCTCGCCAAGCTTTGTGATGAAGATCCGTCGCTCATCTATGACCACGTCCAGGACACGGGTGAAACCGTGCTGCGCGGTCAGGGCGAAATTCACTTGAAAATCGCCGCGGATCGCCTGATGAGCAAATATGGACTCAAGGTCGAAACCCACACGCCTCAGGTTCCTTACAAAGAAACCATCCGCACCAGCGCAAAGCAGCACTATCGATACAAGAAACAGTCTGGAGGCCATGGCCAATACGGAGACGTCATTATTGAGATTGCGCCGCTGACACCAGGCACCGGCTTTGCCTTTGAGGAACGCATTCATGGCGGAGCAATCCCCCGGCAATACATCCCGAGTGTCGAACATGGGGTAAAGGAATATCTCACCAAGGGGCCTTTGGGCTTCCCGGTCGTTGACGTCGGCGTCACCCTGGTGGATGGCGGCTACCACACTGTGGACAGCTCCGATATGGCGTTCAAGACAGCGGGCCGCCTGGCCATGAACGAAGCCATGCCCGGGTGCAAACCAGTGCTGCTGGAGCCGATCATGCATGTCAAAATTCAGGTTCCGTCAGACTTTACGCCCAAAATCAACGCCCTGATCTCTGGCCGACGCGGCCAAATCCTCGGCTTTGACGCTTTGGACGGCTGGGACGGCTGGGATCAAGTCGAGGCGCATATGCCTCAGGCTGAAATTCAGGATATGATTATTGAACTGCGCTCCATGACCCTCGGCGCCGGGACTTTCACATCCGAGTTTGATCACCTCAGCCAGCTGACCGGCCGCCTCGCCGATCAGGTGCTGGGTCAGGCCGCCGCCGCAGAATAACAAGGCCGGAACAAATGACAAAAGAGGGCGCTTGTTCAAGGGCCCTCTTTTGCTATGGTGCAGAAAAAACTGGAGCCGCCACACCATGACGACCCGCAAC
>SBGZ01000031.1 GCA_006226415.1 Alphaproteobacteria bacterium | reverse complement strand
CCTGAGTATTGGGTGGCCAAGGTTAAGCCGGGCCGGATCATGTTTGAAATTGATGGTGTGACACCGGATGTCGCCAAGCGTGCGCTTGAGCTGGGCGCGGCAAAGCTGCCGGTGAAATGCAAAATGGTTACCCGTGTGGGCTTGGACCACTAGGGCTAACAAGAAATATTTTGAAGAGGGTGAGCCAATGAAGGCCGCGGAAGTAAGAGATAAGACACCGGATCAGCTGAACGAAGAGCTCGAGAGGCTGAAGAAGGAAGCTTTTAACCTGCGTTTCCAGAAGGCGACAGGTCAACTTGAGAACACGTCGCGGTTCAAACAGATCCGCCGTGATGTGGCTCGCATCCAAACTGTATTGAAAGAAAAGCAGGCGCAAGCCAGCAAGTAACGTCTGCTTAGAGGAGAAAGAGCGTGCCAAAGCGAATTTTGCAAGGTGTGGTCATCAGTGACGCCAGCGACAAGACAATCGTTGTCAATGTCGAGCGCCGCGTTTCCCACCCGGTGTACAAAAAGACCGTTCTGCGATCCAAGCGTTATCACGCTCACGATCCAGAGAATAAGTGCAAGAAGGGGGACGTGGTCCGCATCGAAGAGTGCCGCCCGATCTCCAAGAAGAAAAGTTGGGTTGTGGTTGAGGCCGACGCGTAAGGCGTTAGAACTCATCACAGACGTAGGAAGTAGAATAGGGCTTTTGCCATGATTCAAATGCAATCAAATCTTGATGTTGCGGACAACTCCGGCGCTCGCCGCGTTCAATGCATCAAAGTGCTGGGCGGCGCCAAGCGGAAATACGCCTCGGTCGGTGACATCATCGTTGTCAGCGTAAAGGAAGCTATTCCGCGCGGACGGGTGAAGAAGGGTGACGTGCTGAAGGCCGTGATCGTTCGGACAGCCAAGGAAATCCGTCGGAACGATGGCAGCGTTATTCGTTTCGATAACAATGCGGCAGTTCTGATCAACAATCAGAAAGAGCCGATTGGGACTCGTATCTTTGGCCCGGTAACCCGCGAGCTGCGTGGCAAAGGCCACATGAAGATTGTTTCCCTGGCACCGGAGGTGCTCTGAAATGACTGTTAAGTTGAAAATCAAAAAGGGCGATCAGGTTATCGTCCGCACCGGCAAAGACAAAGGCAAGAAGGGCGAGGTCACTCGCGTTCTGCCGGAAGAGAACCGTGCTTATGTTTCAGGTGTAAACATGGTTCAGCGTCACACGCGTCCGACCCAGACCGATCCTGGTGGCATTAAGCGCGTAGAGGCTGCGATTGAGATTTCAAATCTGGCGCATGTGGATCCGAAGACCGGTGAAGCGACCCGGATTGGATACAAGGTTTTGGAAGACGGACGTAAAGTCCGCTACGCCAAGAAGTCTGGCGAGGTTATCGATGTCTGATACTGAAAAATATGTACCACGTCTGAAGACCCAATATGCGCAGGTTATCAAGCCGCGCCTGGTCGAACAGTTTGGTTACAAGAACGAATTGGAAGTGCCGCGTCTTGACAAGGTCGTGCTCAACATGGGTATCGGCGATGCTGTCAACGACACCAAAAAGGTGCGGGCGGCGGCTGAAGATCTGGCCCTGATTGCAGGTCAAAAGCCGGTGATTACACGGGCGCGCAAGTCAATCGCGACCTTTAAAGTGCGCGACGGCATGCCGATTGGCGCCAAGGTCACGCTGCGCAAAGACAATATGTTCGAGTTCATCGACCGCCTTGTGACGATTGCGCTTCCACGCGTTCGTGACTTCCGTGGCTTGAATGGGAAGAGCTTTGATGGCCGTGGCAACTTCGCCATGGGGATTAAAGAGCACATCGTTTTCCCGGAAATTGATTACGACAAAGTCGACACCATGTGGGGTATGGACATCATTGTTTGCACCACCGCGAAAACTAACGAAGAAGCCAAAGCGCTTCTGACAGAATTGCAGTTCCCTTTCGCCAACTAAGGTGATCCGGGAACAGATTTAAAGAGAAGGTCTGAAGGACTTATGGCTAAGAAAAGCATGATAGAGCGCGAAGAGAAGCGCCGTCGACTGGCCAAGAAATATGCCGCTAAGCGCGCTGAGCTGAAGGCTATTGCTGGCGACAAGTCTTTGCCGGCGGATGAGCGGTTTGCCGCGCGTCTTAAGCTGGCAGAATTGCCGCGCAATTCAGCGCCGGTTCGTCAGCACAATCGCTGTGAAGTTTCCGGTCGTCCGCGTGGCTATTATCGCAAGCTGCGTATGTCACGTATTGCCCTTCGTGAACTGGCCTCGAAAGGTCAGATCCCGGGCATGGTCAAGTCGAGTTGGTAAGGAGATAAGCTGATGTCAATGAGCGATCCATTGGGAGATTTGCTGACTCGGATCCGTAATGCGCAAATGCGTGGCAAGTCCAAGGTGACTGCGCCTGCGTCTAAATTGCGCGGTTGGGTTCTGGATGTTCTGGCGGATGAGGGCTTTATTCGCGGTTATACCCGCGTTGAGAAAGCTGGCCAGTTTCCGGAGTTTGAAATCGAGCTGAAGTATTTTGAGGGCGAGCCTGTTATTTCCCACATCAAGCGTGTCTCTACGCCTGGTCGTCGGGTTTACAAGGGTGTCAAAGAGTTGCCGAGCATCCAAAACGGTCTCGGGATCTCCATCGTCTCCACGCCGAAGGGTGTGATGTCGGATGCTAAGGCCCGAGAAGCAAATATTGGCGGTGAAGTTCTCTGCCAGGTCTTCTAAGAAATTGAATGAACTGGGGTGCTGAAGGCGCCCGCAACAAAAGTAGGAATGTGACAATGTCACGAATTGGAAAAAAGCCAATCCCAGTCCCTTCAGGGGTTGAGGTCAAATTGGACGGCCAGAATATTTCGGTCAAAGGCAGCAAGGGCGTGCTTTCGGCAGTTCTGATCGACGATGTGATCGCGCAGATGACGGATGAGGGGGTCAAGGTGGACCCGCGGGATTCGTCCAAGCGCTCCCTGTCCATGTGGGGCATGAGCCGGACTCTGGTTGCCAATCTGGTTGAGGGTGTTTCCCAGGGCTTCACCAAAGAGCTTGAGATCAACGGCGTTGGTTACCGGGCTCAGATGAAGGGTAAGGATCTGGAACTTAGCCTCGGGTTCAGCCACGAGGTTATCTACAAAGTGCCGGAAGGCATTGATGTGGCTTGCCCGAAACCAACGGAAATCACTGTTTCCGGTATCGACAAGCAACTGGTTGGCCAAGTGGCAGCTGAAATTCGCGGGTATCGTCCGCCGGAGCCTTACAAAGGCAAGGGCGTGAAGTACAAGGATGAATATATCTTCCGCAAAGAAGGTAAGAAGAAGTAGGTCCGACATGGGAAAGCATTTGACTGTTAGCGAACGTCGCGTTCAACGCGTTCGTCGCACACTGAAAAAGAACTCCAACGGTCGTCCGCGGTTGTCCGTGCATCGCACAGGCAAGCACATCTATGCACAAGTCATTGATGACGTGCAGGGCCACACGGTTGCATCTGCCTCTAGTCTTGAAAAAGACCTGCGCGGCAAGCTCTCAACGGGTGGCAACAAAGATGCGGCTGTGGAGATTGGCAAGCTGATTGCCGAGCGCGCTACGAAGGCGGGCGTTAAGGACGTGGTTTTTGACCGCGGTGGATTTTTGTATCACGGACGCGTGAAAGCACTTGCTGAAGCTGCCCGTGAAGGCGGACTCAATTTTTAAGGAAAGTCCTCATGGCACGTGAATCAAGAGATCGTAACGAACAAGACAGCGAACTGGTCGACAAGCTCGTCCACATCAATCGTGTGGCCAAGGTTGTCAAAGGTGGCCGCCGGTTTGGCTTTGCCGCTATCGTCGTTGTTGGAGACCAACAGGGGCGGGTCGGTTTTGGCCACGGTAAGGCGAAGGAAGTTCCTGAAGCTATTCGCAAGGCTACCGAAAGCGCGAAGAAGACCATGATCCGCGTACCGTTGCGGGAAGGTCGCACGTTGCACCACGACGTCAAAGGGCGTCACGGCGCAGGGCGCGTTGTGCTGCGCTCGGCACCTCCGGGTACCGGGATCATCGCAGGCGGTCCGATGCGGGCGGTTTTTGAAACTCTTGGCGTTCAGGATGTGGTGGCCAAGTCTATTGGAACCTCCAATCCCTACAACATGGTTCGTGCGACATTTGACGCTTTGAAAAACGAAACCAGCCCGAAACAGGTTGCTGCCAAGCGCGGTAAGAAGGTTGGCGAAATTATCGCCCGTCGCAACGATGGCGCCGGTGTTGAAGCCCCCGCTGCTGCGTCCTAAGCCCATCTGATTGCGCGCGAAAGACTGAAGGTAAAAGAACATGGCCAAGAAAAAGACCATTACTGTTAAGCAGATCGCGAGCCCGATTCGCCGTCCGCAAGATCAACGGGCGACCCTTGTTGGGCTCGGCCTGAACAAAATTGGACGGACCCGGGTGCTGGAAGACACGCCAGCGGTTCGCGGCATGATCAGAAAAGTCGCCCACATGGTTGAAGTGGTCGAGGAATAGACAAAGGTAAAGTCTCATGAAACTCAATCAACTTGCCGATAATTCGGGCGCCCGGAAAAGCCGTATGCGCGTTGGCCGCGGTATTGGCTCCGGGAAGGGCAAAACCGGCGGACGCGGCGTCAAAGGCCAGAAGTCCCGCTCAGGTGTTGCTATTAAAGGTTATGAAGGCGGCCAAATGCCGATTCATATGCGTTTGCCCAAGCGCGGCTTTAACAAGCCGAACCGCCTGGAGTTCGCTGAAGTGAACATCGGCCGTATTCAAAAGGCCGTGGACGCTGGCAAGCTCGATGCCAAGGCAACCGTGACAGAAGACGCTCTCATTGCGGCCGGTCTTGTGCGCCGCAAGCTGGATGGCGTGCGGGTTTTGGCCAAAGGAGCCCTGACAGCTGGTGTTACTTTGGAAGTGACCGGCGCCAGCAAGGCAGCTATCGAGGCTGTTGAAAAAGCGGGTGGCAAGATCACCCTGAGCCAACCGGCTCAATCGGAGTAATCTCTTAGATGGCCACTTCTTCAGTCCAGCAAATGAACAACCTGAGCTTTGGATCGCTTTTCAAGGCTGAGGAGCTTAAAAAGCGTTTGTTGTTCCTTGTGGGCGCCTTGGTGATTTACCGCATCGGGACCTATATCCCGCTGCCGGGCATCGACATGGCGAGTTGGTCACAGCTGTTTGAAACGCAGTCTCAGGGCATCCTGGGCATGTTCAACACCTTTGCAGGTGGCGCGGTTGAGCGCATGAGCATCCTGTCGCTGGGCATTATGCCTTATATTTCTGCCTCCATTATCATGCAGCTTGGCACGACCGTGTTTAAGCGGCTTGAAGAATGGAAGAAGGAAGGTGAGCAGGGCCGTAAGAAGATCAACCAGATTACGCGGTATCTGACGGTTTTATTTTCCGGCGGCCAGGCGCTGGTGATTGCACGTAGCTTGCAAGCCAGCGGCGCGGCTATTGATCCGGGCTATCTCTTTATTATTTCTGTGACCATCACCTTGGTCGGCGGCACCATGTTCCTGATGTGGCTCGGCGAGCAAGTGACCTCTCGCGGGGTTGGGAACGGTATCTCATTGATCATTTTCTCCGGCATTGTCGCAGGATTGCCCCGCGCCATCGTGCAAATGCTTGAGCTGAATAAGACCGGCGCCATGAGCACGGTTATGATGATTGCCATCGTTCTGGGTCTGGTCGGGATGATCTTGATCATCGTTCGGTTTGAGCGCGCCCAGCGACGTCTCCTTATTCAGTTTCCCAAGCGTCAGGTCGGCAATCGCCAGTTTGGCGGCCAAAGTTCACACTTGCCGCTTAAGCTGAATTCCGCCGGCGTGATTCCGCCGATCTTTGCGTCTTCCTTGTTGATGCTGCCGCAAACAGCGGTGGCCTGGATGGCAAGTGGCGGCCCTGAATGGCTTACCTTCCTTTCGGTGGTTATGGGCCGGGGGCACTGGCTTTATTTGAGCCTTTATGCAGCTTTGATTGTTTTCTTCTGTTTCTTCTATACGTCGATTGTGGTCAATCCCGAGGACACCGCTGAAAACCTGAAGAAGCAGGGCGGTTTTGTTCCCGGTATTCGCCCGGGTCGCCGGACCGCCGAATATATTGACTTTATTTTGACCCGGTTGACGGCGATTGGCGCGCTCTATCTCGCAGCCATCTGTTTGATCCCGGAATATGCGCTGAGCAATTTCAGCATCCCGTTTTATCTGGGTGGGACCTCGTTCCTGATTGTGGTGAGCGTGACCATGGACACGGTGACCCAAATTCAGAGCCATTTGTTCGAGCACCAGTATGAAGGCCTCATCAAGAAGGCACGACTGAGAGGCAACAAGTCATGAATCTGATCTTGCTCGGGCCACCCGGTGCCGGTAAGGGCACCCAGGCGAATGTGATCGTCAGCGAATTTGGCCTTGTGCAGCTTTCTACTGGCGACATGCTGCGGGCTGCAGTGTCGGCGGGAACTGAGGTTGGCAAACAGGCAAAGGCCTTTATGGATGCCGGCGACCTGGTTCCTGATGCGGTCGTGGTGGGCATTATTGCGGACCGAATTGATGAGCCGGACTGCAAGAACGGGTTTATTTTGGATGGTTTTCCTCGCAACGTCGCTCAGGCAGAGGCTCTGGACGAGATGCTGGAGAACAAAAACCTCCAAATTGATGTTGTCATCGAGATTCGCGTGGACGATGAAATCCTCGTTTCGCGCATTGAGGGCCGCGCCGCCGAAACCGGTGGAGAGCGGGCCGACGATAACGCTGAGACGCTGAAAAAGCGCCTAAAAGTGTATCACGAGCAAACGGCACCGCTTCTCCCGTATTACGAGAAAAAGGGGCGCCTCAATGTGGTCGACGGCATGCTGTCGATCGAAGAAGTTTCGGCTCAAATCCGAGGGATTTTGACCGAGTTGAAATAACCCTCCGTGGGGTCTAAGGAAGAGTTGACTGATTATAGAAGATTCCTATAATCCGCGCTTCTTTCGTGACTTTCATGGAATCGATCATGCTTCGGCGACAGCGTTCGCAGGT
>SBGZ01000096.1 GCA_006226415.1 Alphaproteobacteria bacterium | reverse complement strand
CAGGACGCGCGGCCGTGAGATGGACAGTTCAAAGCCTTCGCGGCGCATGGTTTCGATGAGGACGCCCAATTGCAATTCGCCGCGACCGGCAACCTCAAAGGTGTCTTTGTCCTCGGTTTCTCGGATCTGCAGGGCCACATTGCCCTCAGCTTCGCGCAGCAGACGATCGCGGATCACGCGGGATTGAACCTTGGAGCCTTCGCGGCCGGCCAGGGGCGAATTGTT
This sequence comes from Alphaproteobacteria bacterium, assembly GCA_006226415.1. Lineage (GTDB taxonomy): Bacteria > Pseudomonadota > Alphaproteobacteria > M2410 > M2410 > M2410. The sequence continues at coordinate 28,218 of SBGZ01000096.1, read as the reverse complement.
GATGGAAAAGCTCATGGCCAGGGTCGGCGGATCGATGGGGCTGGCGTGCAGCGCCTCGGTCACGCCCGGGTCGCAGAGGGTGTCGGCGACACTGGCTTCGGTGAGACCGGCAATGGCGACGATATCTCCGGCGGTTGCATCTTCAATGGACTGGCGGGCGAGGCCGCGGAAGGCCAGGACCTTGGTGATGCGGCCGCGCTCAATCACCTTGCCGTCCCGGGACAGTGCCTTGACGGCCATATTGGGCCGGACGGTGCCACTGGCGATGCGGCCGGTGAGAATGCGTCCGAGATAAGGATCGGCTTCCAAGGTTGTCGCCAGCATGATGAAGGGATCGCTGGCGCTGCCCATGTTGGTCGGCGCGGGAACATGTTTGACGATGAGTTCAAAGAGCGCGTCGAGATTTTGCTTGGGGCCGTCGAGGTGCTCATCGGCCCAGCCATCGCGGCCCGCCGCATAGAGCATGGGGAAATCGAGCTGATCGTCATCGGCACCGAGGGCGACGAAAAGGTCGAAAATTTCGTCATGGGCCTCGTCGGGGCGGGCATCCGGGCGGTCGGCCTTGTTGAGGATAACGATGGGTTTCAGGCCCAAAGCGAGTGCCTTGGAGGTGACAAATTTGGTCTGCGGCATGGGCCCTTCGGCGGCATCGACGAGCAGGATCACGCCGTCGACCATGGAGAGGATGCGCTCCACTTCGCCGCCAAAATCGGCGTGGCCGGGGGTGTCGACGATGTTGATGCGGGTGCCCTTCCACTCCACGGAGGTGGACTTGGCGAGGATCGTGATGCCGCGCTCGCGTTCCAGATCGCCGGAATCGAGGGCGCGTTCGGCGACGGCCTGGTGGGATTTAACCTCGCCGGATTGGGCGAGCAATTGGTCCACCAAAGTGGTCTTGCCGTGATCGACGTGGGCGATGATGGCGATGTTGCGCAGTTCCATGAAGTGTGTTCTTTCTCGTGGGGCCTTGTAGGCGCGCGCACTATAGCGGCGGAAATCCAATAAACAAGCAGGAAGTAGGCCGATGAAAATCATGCGGGTTCATGCTCTGGGAGGACCGGAAAATCTCACGCTGGATGAGGTCGAGCGCCCGGTGCTGGCGGCAGGTCAGATCCGGCTGAAGGTATTGGCCTGCGGGGTTAATTTTGCCGATGGTCTCCTGATCGCCGGGAAGTATCAGGCGAGGCCAGAATTGCCTTTTGGGCCAGGATCTGAGGTTTGCGGCGAGGTTCTTGAGATAGGCGCGGGGGCTGAAGGTTTCAAGGTGGGGGACCGGGTGATTGCGCTCACCGGCGGCAATGGTTTCGCGGAAGAAGTGGTGGTGACAGCGCCGGCGGCCTTCCTTGTGCCTGGGGAGATGCCCTCGGAAGTGGCGGCGGCCTTTCCCATTGCCTATGGCACGTCCCATATGGCGCTCTGGCAAAAGGCGCGGCTGCAGGCGGGCGAGACCCTGGTGGTGCACGGCGCCTCAGGCGGGGTGGGGCTCACCGCCGTTGAGATCGGCAAAGCCATGGGCGCGCGGGTGATTGCCACCGCCAGCTCGGCGGAGAAGCTCGAGATTGCCCGCACGCGCGGCGCTGATGAACTGATTAACTCGTCGGAGGAGGATGTGCGCCTGCGCATTAAAGCGCTGACGGGCGACAAGGGCGCGGATGTGATCTACGATCCAGTGGGTGGCGCTATGTTTGCAGCCTCCCTGAGGGCCATCAATTTTAATGGGCGGATCCTGGTGGTCGGGTTTGCCAGTGGCACGATCCCTCAGATCCCGGCCAATATTGTCATGGTCAAGAATATCGACATCTTGGGGATCAATTGGCCAAACTATCGCACCCATGCACCGGCGCTTTTAAAGGCATCGTTTGAACAGTTGGCGCGGTGGTATGAGGAAGGCGAGATCCGGCCGCTGGTCTCAAAAGTCTTTCCGCTTTCTGAGACCCGCGCCGCCATAGAACATGTGCAGGCGCGCAAGGCCAAAGGCAAAGTGGTGGTGATGCCATGAAGGCTTTACGTCATCCAATAATTAAAGGGACAGTATACTTAATTCTTTAATTAAAGGGACAGTAAATTTAATTCTTGGTCCGCCATGTCTGTCTGGTTTGAATTAAGTATACTGTCCCTTCAATTATTAGGTGAACCTGCGGCTTTCTTCCCAATAGCCGGGCTTGTGTTCGACGAGGGCGAGGTTGTCGACAAATTGCTGTGAGCCCGCGGCCCAGGAAAACTTGAGCGCATGGGCGCGGCATTCCTCAGGTGTGGCGATGCCGAGGGCACCCCTGCAGGCCTTTTCCAGGTCGTCGTCCAGACAGCCGACTTTTGCCGTTCCGACTATGTCTTTGGGGCCGGTGACCGGATAGGCGGCAATGGGTGTGCCGCAGGCCAGCGCCTCTAGATTGACCAGGCCAAAGGTGTCCGTCAGGCTGGGGAAAACGAAAACATCTGACGCCGCATAATGCTTGGCGAGTTCTTCGCCGCGTTTGGTGCCGGCAAAATGCACATCCGGGTATTTGGTCTTGAGTTCATCCATCTGAGGACCATCGCCGACGATCACCTTGGTGCCTTCAAGCTTGAGGTCCAGAAAGGCCTCGAGATTTTTTTCCACCGCGACGCGGCCCACATAGGTCCAAATGGGGCGAGGTAGGTGATCCAGAATGTCGGTGTCAAAGATCTGAAAGCGATCCAGATCGACGCCGCGCGACCAAAGGCGGGTCGTTTTGAAACCACGGCTCTCAAGCTCGCCGCAAAGTGTGGGCGTGGTGGCCATAATGGCGGCGGCGGGCTGGTGGAAGCGGCGCTGCAAACGATAACCCCAACTGACAGGAAACTTTGTGCGGGCGTTGAGATATTCCGGCAGGCGCGTGTGATAGGAGGCGGTGTAGGGGTGGTTGTGACGGATGCACCAGCGCCGCGCCGCGAGCCCCAGCGTGCCCTCTGTGCAAATATGGATCGCATCCGGCTTGATCTCGTTGATCATCTGAGAGATGCGCTTGCCCGGCCGGATCGCGAGCCGGATCTCCGGGTAGGTCGGCAAGGGCACGGTCTTAAAATTCTCATGGGTGAGGAAATGCACCACGTGGCCAAACTCTTCCAACTGGGTTTGCAGTTTTTTCAAGGTGCGGACAACGCCGTTGACCTGCGGTTCCCAGGCATCGGTGACGATGCAAATGCGTAAGGGGCGGTCCAGCGCCTCCGGCTCGATGCTGCCGCCCAAAAGAGGTTCCAGCCGGGCGCGGTGGTGCTTCAGCCAGGGGTACATGGCATATTCGCCGGGGACAGTGACAGAAGGGGTCTCAAAGGGGCGCACGAAGGCCTCATTCCTGGTCGGGTCAGTTCGATTCGGAAGGTGAGTGTAACTTAAGCGAGAGGGGGCTGCGAAGGCTTGATGAGGCTCCTCATTAGGTTTAGGGATGTATCCCATGATCCATTGGCGTCACTACATCGTTCATCCGCCCAAGCGCGAAACCCTTATCAAGTTCATCGCTTTGATGGGGGTGTTCATTGGCTATTTTATCTATGTCAGTATCAAGTTTGACGTGAAGACGGGCGGCGGCATTGCGGCGCTGACCTGGAGTTTCTTTGTGCTGTGCACGCCGGTTGCCGATGCCGGGTTTCTGCTTGATTTTCCGGTGCGGCTTATTACGGCCGTTCGCATGTTTGTCACGGAGATTTTCGTTTGGGTCCTTGCGATCGCCATTAATCTGGCATTTCTGACATTCGATCCCGGCCTCTATGACAGCACCTTTATCACCCAGCTCTTGCATCAGATCCTGGTCCATCCCTGGCCCTATTGGAGCATCATCCTGCTTTGCGGGATTGGCACGTTCATGTCCGTCATCTTCGGGGATGAGCTGATGGATGTGGCAAGCCACAAAGAGCGTGTTTTGCACCACAAGGTCGGCTTTGCCTACCGCACGCTGATGGTGGTGGCGCTCTTTGTCCTGGTCTTTGCGGCCTATGGATTTTTGCTGAATTCACTGGGCATCGAGGCAAGCGCCCTGGTGCATTGAACTGCCGATAAACGCAACCATATTGCGATCTTGTTTGATATACGCAACCTTTTCCAGGGCGATCTTTTGGGGTTGATCGTTTGCATTGGGGAGGCATGCATGTTTTGCATTTGGTATCGGTTGTTTACACCCATTTTGATGGCGATTGCATTGCTGGTGGGGGCCATTGTTGGTCCTGCACAGGCCATCATGCCGGAGGCCGCAGAAATTTTTGCAACGCCAGCCAAACGAGATCCATCGCTTTCTCCCTCGGGTCGATATGCCTCCATGATCTGGCGGCAAGACAATCAGTTTTTTATCGGTATTGCGGATTTGAATGGTGTGGAAGGGACGAAGTTCTTTTCCGCCGGCAAGGACACCATGGTCCTTTCGCTTAACTGGCTGACTGATGATCGGCTGGTGGCCGAATATACCGGTATCGAGAAGATTGAGGGGCTGATCACCTATACAGACGGTAGTCGGCGCATATCTGCGTTCGACAGAGATGGTGGCAATACGACTACTCTCTTTTCTGGTAATCGAGGTCTTACCCGTTGGAACCGAAATCTGTCGACTATTACGCATTATCTTTATGACGACCCTGACCATGTGCTGATGCCAGCAAGGAAAAGCAACCGACTACACCTCTACAAAGTTGATGTGAATACCGGTAAGGCGGAACTTGTGGAAAAGGGATCTGAAAATACGATCTACTGGTTTGCGAACTATCGCGGTGAGCCCATTTTGCGCGTTGATATCAGTGACTATGGCTCCTATTTGTCGTTCTTTAGGAAAGCAAGTAACGCAAGTGGCTGGGAAAAGTTTAAAAGACTCGAATACCAGGACCTGGCAACCATTGAGCATTGGCCGCTTGCCTTCGGTCAGACACCGACAACTCAATATGTGCGCGCCCGCGTCAACGGTGAAGATCGGTTTGGGATATATCTTTATGATGTCGAAAAGGATGAGTATATCCGCAAGGTTTTTGACCACCCTGAATTTGATGTGGAAGAGGCTGTCCTGTCTTCACAAGGCAAGTTAATTGCTGGCGTATATTACGATGATCGAATGCAGATCATGTCCGATTTGGCGGAAATGCAGGATGATATTCGCTGGCTGAACTTACAGTTTTCCAATGATGCCAATATCATGCCTGTTTCGCTCAGCTCGCGGCATTCGCGTGGGTTGGTTTACGTGTCCAGCCCTACTATTGCGGGCGACTATTATTTGTTTGACCGGCAGCGCCGTCAGTTATCACTTCTCTTTCGATCGCATCCGGCCCTTGAGACAGGCGCGCTGAGCGCGACGGAAATCATGCCCTATACGGCCAGAGACGGCCTGTCGCTCAAAGCTTATGTCACGCATCCCCTGGGAAATCGGCATAAGTCTGCACCTCTTATCGTTCTGCCGCATGGTGGACCTGAAACGCGCGACTACTACGATTATGACCCCTTTGTTCAGTTCCTGGCCTCTCGCGGTTACCGCGTCGTACAACCGAATTTCCGAGGGTCTGGCGGATTCGGCCGGGCCTTTGCGGAAAGGGGCTATGGCGAATGGGGCGGCAAGATGCAAGACGACGTGACAGATGCCGTTCAACAGCTTGTCGCGCGCGGGATCGCGCAACCTGGCAATATGTGCATTGTCGGCATTAGTTATGGCGGCTATGCGGCTCTCTTTGGCGGCTTGCAGTCGCCCGAGCTTTACCGCTGTGCTGTCAGCATCGCGGGGGTTTCCGACCTGTTTGTTATGCTGGAAGAAGAAAAAAGATTTGGCCAGAGTGAGGGAGAGGTGCATCAATATTGGATGAAGTCCATTGGTGACCCGGTTCGGGATCGTGACCGACTCTTGGCCAAGTCACCTCGACTGCGTGCCGAAGAATATCAAATTCCTGTCTTGCTGATGCATGGCGAAAACGATGGGGTGGTTTACCGCAGTCATTCGATCTACATGGAACGAGCCCTCAAGAAGGCCGGAAAATCGGTTGAATATATTGAGATTGAGGACGAGGGTCATCCTGGTTGGCGGGACGACAAGGAGCTGGTCCGCTATCAAGCGGTAGAGCGCTTTTTAAACAAGCATCTGCCAGTTCACTGAACAGCAGTTGATTTTTGCGGTCAGGTCAGCTCAATCGATGAAAGAGATCGGACAATGACCTGCAATTGATGCTTGAGGTGTTCCAGCCCGTCATGCCGGTGCATTGATTTTTCGTTCATATAGAGACCGCGACTGATCTCGATCTGAACGGCATGAACCCCGGTGTGGGGTTGACCATAATATTCCGTACAGAAACCACCGGCGAAGGGGTCGTTGCGCGCGACCTTAAAGCCCTCCTCGGTGAGGGCTTTTTCAATCGTGTCGATGATCCGCCGGTCACAAGCGGTGCCAAAACGATCGCCGATGACGATATCGGGCCCGGGATCGAGCCGACGATGGGACCCTCGCGCGGCCCGCGATGGCATAGAGTGGCAATCAATGAGAATGGCATGACCAAATTGCGCCTTGGTGCGCTCCAGAAGCCCCCGGAGCGTGTCGTGGTAAGGACGATAAAGGTGGTCAATGCGGGCGCGGGCATCTTCGAACGTCAGCTTGTGGCGATAGATTTCAGCGCCATCGGCGACAACACGGGCAATGGTGCCCAGCCCGTTGGCGACACGCAGGCTATCTGACCGCGCAAAGTCCGGCAGATCCTCGGCAAACATGGCGGGATCCAGCTCGAAGGCCTCGCGATTGACATCGCAAAAGGCGCGGGGAAACTCCGCGCAGAGGAGGGGGGCTCCCATGGCTGGCATGGGGGAAAATATCTCGTCCACATAGGCGTCTTCCGAGCGGCGGATATCGAGGGCGTCAAGGGATGATGCGGCCAGGAATGCTTCAGGGTATTGCCGCCCGGAGTGGGGGGAGGAGAATACCAGAGGTGTGGTTTGCCGCCGTGGCTCGACCAGGGTGACCGGCGGATCAAACTCGCTCAGGCAGGCGATGAGATCCGGGCTCGTGTCGGGCGCGAAGCTGGGCGACGCCGTTGCCGATGGCAGGCCCTGCGGGCGGGGGGGCTTGATGGCGTTTTTCTGGTCCATAGCGCCAGATCTCTCCTTTCCGCGCGGCATTGCCTCATCGATTCACCAGATTAACTCTATCATGTCATTTTCAATAAAATCGGTAAGATGTTAATCATTCTTAAGAATTAAGGGGATTATCCTAGGGCAAGTGATTTGCTGCGAGGGGCCGTGCAAATGTGACAAATTCCCCAAGGCAAGTTGGGTTTTACTTGTGCCGGGGCTTGTCGGACTTGACGAACCGCTCAAAAATCAGCAGAAATGTGCGAGTTTTTGAGTTGGTACATTGATTTATGGGGGAGCGACAGGAGAACCATGGTGAAGATCCTGCTGGCTGAAGATGATGATTCGATGCGTCGGTTTCTAACCGGAGCTTTGATCAAGGCAGGCCATTCGGTGGCTAGCTTTTCGCAAGGGGACGAGGCTTTTGACCTGCTCCGCGGGGAGTTGTTTGATCTTCTGCTGACCGATATCGTCATGCCCGGCATGGATGGCATCGAATTGGCCCGGCGGGCCACGGAGCTCGATCCCAATATCAAAATCATGTTTATCACCGGCTTTGCGGCCGTAGCGCTCAATCCCAATAATCAGGCGCCAAAAGACGCCAAAATCCTCTCCAAACCCTTCCATTTGCGGGAGCTGGTGGCAGAGGTTGAGAGGCTGGTCGCGGCCTGAGGCCAGGCCCGTGGCGGCCTGCGATTTTCCGCCCATTGGGGCTTGCGCTCCCTGACTGATCCCGATAAAACAGCCGCCTTGATCGCCCGCAAAGATGGCTCATCGGCGCGGGGCTGACAAGGGCGCGTAGCTCAGTGGGAGAGCACTACGTTGACATCGTAGGGGTCGCTGGTTCAATCCCAGCCGCGCCCACCATTTTCGCAAAACCCATCGATTGATTGAACCAGCGGTCGCTGGTTTCTCGGCGGGCAAACGATTCACTGGATCGTCTGCTGATCCGCCTCGACCCGAGCCGCGCCCACCATTTTCGCAAAACCCATCGATTGATTGAACCAGCGGTCGCTGGTTTCTCGGCGGGCAAACGATTCACTGGATCGCTTGCTGATCCGCCTCGACCCGAGCCGCGCCCACCATTTTTTCAAAACCGGCTTTACAATTTGCGGGCATGGGCTGCGGTGTTGTTTCGCTTTTCAAGTTCGCGGGCAAGCCACTCGTACCACTCCATCAGAGCGGGGTGACCAATTTCCTCGCGGGTTGCAAAGATCCAGTTATTGATCCTTTGCCAGATGACCAGGCAAACGCCGCCGACCAGTTCATCGACGATGTCGATCGGAATAATTCCCCGGTACACCAGGAGGCCAATTGTTTCATACCGCATGCCGATCATGAGTGCGGTTTTCGTGTAGGTGTCGCCCAAGGCTTTCAATTCCTCGGCGCTCGTCTCTGCCGGTAATGTGTGAAACATCTGATAGCCAAGAGGCAGCAATTCATCTTGAAAGGACCTGACAAGCTCAATGGCGATCAGATCCCGGCGCTGCGTTCGAAACTGGCGCACTTGCGCATATCCAAACACTATTGCTCCAACGACGGCGGATGAGCCAAAGATTTCGGCGATGGTTGCCCAAGTCTCCAGAGTCATATGTGGATCCCTTCCTGTCTGGAAATGACTGACCAAGCGGTGGTTAATCCACGATAGAATAGTTTACAGCCCAGAACTACCTTCTCGTAATCTCAAAGCTGCGGGACTGACTTTTTTGTTGAAAATGCCTGAAGGCGCTCGGCAAATTATTTAGCCTGCGGCAGTTGCCGCCAAGGCTTCTAAAGGCACGGCGCCTCTGTGCGGGCGAAGCTTATCTTCCAGCCAATTCATGACGTTATTTGCCGTTTCCACATAGGAGGCTTCAACCATGAGATTGTGAGCTGCTTGTGGCACGCAAATATAGTTGGCGCCAATTCGCTCCGCGGATTTGCGTGCGCCTTTCTCGGTGATGAGCGCGTCCCGTTCGCCCGCGACCCAAAGAAGGGGCGTCTGAAACTCGGTCTTCGGAAACCAGAAAGGGGGATTGTGCTGCAGGAGCAGGAGCCCGGACTCTTTGTCCAATCGGGCAAATAATTCCTCAGGTGAGAAGAGGGCATTGATTCCGATCAAGGACTGTGCCGCACGCCGTGGGTTGCGCACGAACGGCTGCGCCGACATGCACAGCGCCCATAGGGCGCCCAGCGGGTCTCGGCGCAACATTGGCAAGAGGCCGTCGGCATAGGTGCTGCGCAAGGTCCACGGCGCCAACAAGATCGCGGCGGGAAAATCATCGTGTTCGTGTTTGAGGAACCTTTGAATGAGCGCACCGCCCATGGAGTGCCCGATCAGAACCGGCAGGGTGTCGAGGCGCTCAATCTCTTCGCGAAGAAACTTTCTGTAATACCCCATGGTGCAAAAATTGATGGGGCGTTGCGCTGGTGATTGTCCGTGTCCAGGCAATGAATAGGCGTGGCTTTCAAAGCCCGCCAGGGCAAATATCTTTTGCCATTGCGCCCAGACCCAGGCGCCATGCCACATTCCGTGTTGTAACAGGAGGGGTGTGGGGCATTGGGGGTTCTCTGGCAAATATGAAATTCGCTCGATACCGTCTGTCACAGAATGGCGAACACAGTAACCATCGTGCCTGGTTAAATTATCCATTCTCTTGTGACCCAACCCTTGGTGTAAAAAGTTGTCTGAAGGACTACCATACAACCTCTTTACAAGACCTTACTGAAAGGCTTGTTAACTATGGTTTTTGCGCCGCTTCAGGGGTCATGGTGGGCAGCTCTTGAGGGGGGTTATTCTGCGGCCTGGCCGAGTTCCAGTGTGGCGGCAATCGTGCGCAACAAACTCTCCAGCGACACCGGTTTGGCGATATAGGCATCCATGCCGGCAGCTTCGCAGCGTTCGCGGTCATCTGCCAAGGCGTTGGCAGTTAAGGCGATGATTTTGACGTCTCGAAGGTGATCATCGCGTTGGCGAATGCGCCTTGTCGTTTCGAGCCCGTCGAGGTAGGGCATTTGTACATCCATCAAGATAAGATCAACGGGGCCTTGTTCCAGGGCTTCTATGACATCATAGCCATTGTCGACAAAGTGCAATTGAGCCGTGGTGCGTGAAAGCATGGAGTTCAGGACCTGTCGGTTAACCTTGTTATCTTCCGCGACAATAATATTGAGAGGATGGGACGCGCTTGTAAATTGCGGCCAGGCCGAAATGTTCAGGGCGCCATCGACCTTCTCCGCCGCAGTCTGGTCTGCCTTGCCGCAAAAAATGTCAAAATAGAACTGACTGCCTTCGCCTTCCGAGCTGCTAAAGTCTATTTCTCCGCCCATCCGAGAGACCAGCTCTTTTGAGATGGCCAGGCCCAGTCCGGTGCCGCCATAATTTCTTGTGGTGGATTCATCGGCTTGGGAAAATTTATCAAAAATTCTGTCCTGGGCCGCTTTAGGTACGCCGATACCTGTGTCGCGAACAATGAAATAGAGCCGGTGGCCATTGCCCTCGTTCTCAATGCGGGCCTTCACGGAAATTTTGCCGGACTGGGTAAATTTGAGCGCATTTGAGATCAGGTTGGAAATCACTTGCTGGGTCCGGTTGGGATCGCCCATCACCTTGAGATCCTTATCGCCGGAGGAATCCCAGCTAAAGGACAGCCCTTTTGCCTCCGTCAGGGATTGCCAGAGCGCTCGGCTTTGGGTTTCAAGCTGCCGCAAAGTGAAGGGGATTGTTTCCAGTTTGATCTGACCGGCTTCAATCTTGGAAAGGTCGAGAATGTCGTTGAGAAGCTCCAGCAGCACCTGACCGGATTGTTGAATGGTCTCCACCTGCGTGCGGTGTTTTTCGGGAAGGCTCTCCTGCAAGAGCGCCTGGGTCATGCCGATGATACCGTTCATGGGTGTGCGTATCTCGTGGCTCATGGTGGCCAGGAAATTTGACTTCGCCTGATTGGCTGCTATGGCCTCGTCTGTTGCCGTTTTAAGTTCTTCGGTGCGGCTTTTGACCTTTGCCTCAAGCGATGAGTTCGCGTTGATCAACTGTTGTGTCAGCCGGGATTGATCTCGCCCCACGCGCACGAGGCGTAACAGCAAGATGACGATGTAAAAGGCAAATGCCGCCGTGACCACATAGAGCAAGCTACCAAGAAGATCGGTCCGGCTTTTTCGAGATTTCAGGGTGTCTCGAACAACCTTATTGAAATTCAACCAGGCGGGGCTGTTGCTGCCTGATACCTCGTAAGGATTAACCGCCTGGATGGCGGCCATGGTTTCGCCCAAGGCGCGCGCGTCCGCGACCACGGCGTTTGTCAATTCTTTCGATCTTGGACTTGAATTGCGCGCGGCCTCCAAGAGATCGTCGGTTCCCTGCTGGACGGCGGACCGGATGTCGCCTGGCGGCGCAAATTGAATATCTCCGAAGGTGTGGACAAGGCCGACAATTGCCAGGCTGATAGATTCTTCTTTCCGTCCTTCGAGATATCGATAGGTATCCGCGACCGATTGATAAAACGCCTCCGTTTGTTGCTTGTATGAAAGGATGTTCTGGAGAAACGCTTCGAGCTCAATTGCGTTTAATTCGTATTCCTTTTGATAGGCGTCCAGGGACTCATAAAGCCGGTCGTTGATGTAAAAGCTGTGCGCGTCAAATTCTTCCCGGGTCTGCGAGATAAGGTTTCGGTGGCGCACGATGTCGCTTCTGAAATGTTCTGCGGTTGGTCCCCGGTCTGATTTATACGCGATGATCTCATGCTCGAAATCAACCAGCTGATTTTGCATGGTTTGAGCGATCGTCGAAAGATCGATGGAGCCGCTGTTTTTGATGTTCAAAAAACCCAAAAAGACCACGGTGGCGGCCAGAAAGGTCGCTCCCAATATACCAAATTGGGTTTGTTCAAGGGTCGGGCGTAAGATGGCGCTTTTTGTCATCAGTCGTTCTTTTTCAGGTAACCGCGGGCTTCATGGGAAATACGCAACAGAGCCGGTAGCACAAGTAGAGTGCAAATCAAAGACCATGTGATGCCAACGGTTAACAATGTGCCCATTGAGGCGATGCCTTTATGGGGGGAGAAAGATAGGCTGGCAAAGGCGCCAATGGTTGTCAGGGACGAGAGCAGAATCGCCTGAGGCGTACTGGATGTGACGACTTCGTCGGGAGAGGTCTCTTCCTTGGTTCGCAATACAAAATGAATGGCACTGTCAACACCCAGCCCAAAAATCAAAGGGATGGCAATCACGTTTGCGAAATTAAACGGGATGTTGAAGTAATTGGCGGTTGCGATGGTCAAAATTCCCGCGAGTATGATGGGCGCCAAAACCAGAGCGGTGTCGTGGGCATTTCGCAGCACAATGATCAGGAGCAGCGTAATGGCTATAAAGGCATAGAGCCCGGCCTCAATGAAGGAGGTCACGACAATGTGGCCCACGCCTGTTTCTATCACCGGCCGACCTGTGGCTTGCGGCGAAAGGGGTTGAACCGCATTGACAAAGCGGATCAGGGCATGGACGTCGACGATATCTTCTGCCGGGAAAATGGAAACACGGACAGACCCGTCAGAGGCGACGAGCCGTGCGCGCATTTCCGCGGGCAAATCGTCAAAGTCATAGGGTTGCGCCTGGAGTGAGGTTTGCAAACGCTCAATTTGTCTCAGGGCGGTTCGGGTGAGTTCCTCGTCGATGTGCTGCAGCTTTTTATCTGAATCGGGGGATCGCAGAAGTGCGTCAAAAACCGAGGCAAGATTTTGAAGGGACTTGAGGGTCGCAGGGTCTTGCCCGGCTGAGGTGTTGATTCTTTCGATAAAGCTTTTTACCGCCTTCTGGCGGGACAGGGGGTCCAACGGTGCCGGTTGGCGGATTTGAAGTGCGGGTCCCAGAAAAAATACAGCATCTTCGATGATGTAGAGTTTTTCTTGTTGATCTCGCGCGACATAGGTTTGAGGTGTGCGCACTTCGGCAACCTCAGGCAGAAGGAGGAGTTGCTCTTTAAGGTGCTCGGCCTCGGCCATGTTGGGCGCAAGGGTCATGATGATGAAATCTGACTCGATTTTCTTGGCCTGCAGGAAGGCCAGGGCGCGGACGGACTCTGCGCCCGGGTCACGGATCGACATGACCGAGAAGTTAAACTGAAGACCGGTCATCGCGACATAGGCGCCGCCAAGGATGGCAAAGATAACGCCGAGCAAAGCAAAACGCCGTTTCGGAGAAATGAGCGCGCCCAAGGGGTGGAGCCAGGGTTTTCTTATCTTGGTGTTTTCTGAATGAACAAGGGTCAGTGCTGCGGGCAGAACGGTAAAGGCGGCCAGCAACGCAAAGCCCATGCCTCCTGCCGCGATCAGGCCGAGTTCGGCGATCCCCAGAAAAGCTGTGGGCACAAATGCGGCAAATCCGATGGCTGTCGTCAAAGCGCAAAGGGTCACCGCGCCGCCGGTGGTTCGGGCCGCTTGGCCGATGGCATCGAAATGCGGCATGCCTTTCATGAGATATTCGCGATATCGCAGACAGACATGCAAGGCATGGGCGACCCCCAAACCGATAAACAGAACGGCGAAGGTCGCAGAGATCAGGTTCAGACTACCGACCACACGCGCGGCAAAGCCAAGTGACCAAGCCAAACCAGCGAGCAGAGTTGCCAATATGGCCAGGTTCATGCGTAGCGAGGGTAATCCCAAGAAGAGAACAATTCCCAAAAAGACAAAGGAGACGGTTCCGGCGATGCCAACGCCGCGTTTGGCGGTTTCAATTTCGTCGTAGGCCAGCGCCAGTCGGCCTGTGACAGAAATGCTGGCGCCTGATTTCAATGCGCTGGATTGTGCGGCCAGATCGCGCAGACGCTTGATCATGCGCCGCTCGGTCATGGTGTCACGCTCTGGCGGGGGTTGAACCATCAGGATGCGAAGGCGCGCGCGGTCGTTGCCGTCTTCTGCCATGAGATCTGACCATGACAGGCGGGCGTCATGCCCCTCGCCCAGGGCCTGCACGGCAGCTGCGACTTCATCGACAATCTGGATGAAGTTGGGGGGGAGGTCGGTTCCGTTTTCCTGGGCTGTTACACCCAGATCGATGAGATCGAAGATGCCATTGAGATTCGGCTCCCGGGCTATGGCTGCAAGCGCGGGTTGGGCCTTGGCCAGGCGGTCCACGAGGGTGTTTAGTTTTTCGATTTCGAGGAACAAAAGCGCATTTTTCTGAAAGAAGGGATCTGCTTCGGGATAATAGACGGAGGCGAATAGCTCTGGTTCAGCCCGCAGTTTGGTGGCCATCGTGCTGGCGAGGTCTTCAGCGTCATCCAGGCTGGCGGCATCAATGATCACCAATACGGTGTCTTTGAGCTGCGGAAACACTTCATAGAAATGATCAATGTCATCGAAGAAGGGTTCGTTTTGGTCGACCAAACCTTCCTGACCGGCCTCAAAAGTGAGCTGAGTTGCTGAAAGCCAGCCGCAGAACGCGATGGACAGCGATGCGATAAAAAGGGTGGTCCTGGCCCACTTGGCACATAGTTGAGCAAGTCGGCCCCCTAGACCGCGTGCTGAAATGATTGTGCTCCGGTTTGACAAGACTTTTTCTCTTTTGGCTTACGTGGGCTGCGTTGTTCGGTCAAGTTACCCATTGCCCCTCGATCTGTCAGCAAAATGTGCCGCTCGAATCCGTCGAAAGCCCCAATTTTTGGCTGTTTTTCTGGCTTTCGTGGTTCTTGTTCGCAGATCCGGACAATTATGCCTAGAATGAAAGGATACACCGGTTTGGAACGGGGGAAATAAATGGGTTTCAAGCATTCTGCCATGGGGGCCTTTTGGGGGCTTTGGACGGCATTTACCTTGTTGGCAGGGGCGCCGGCACAGGGCGCGGAAGTCGCGCCGTCCTCGCCAGAAGCGACAATCGCGCAATTTAACGCGGCGCTTTTGGAAGCTATTCACACACCTGAGGATGCTGGTTTCGAGGCGCGCCGGGCGATTATGGAATCGGCGGTGCAGGAAGCCTTTGATATGCCCCTTTTGGCGCGGCGCACCATGAGCCGCAGTGTCTGGAGTGAATGGACGCCAGAGCAGAAGCGGCTCTATGTCGATACCTTGCAGGATTATCAGGCGGCGGTGCTGGCGGACCGGTTCAAGCCGGGGGCGGATGTGACCTTTGTAATCGACGGGGTTGAGGACAGCGTACAAGGCACCAAACTCGTCAAAACCCGAATCCTTCGAGCAGAAGATGAAGACGTCAAACTCAATTATCTCACCGCGGATCGCGAGGAGGTTTGGCGCGTTGTGGACATTTATCTCAATTCGACCATTTCAGAAGTTGCGATGCGCCGATCTGAATATTCGGCGATTGTGGCGGCGCAAGGTTTCGACGGGCTCATCGACGCGCTGAATGCACAGATTGAGACCATCATATCTTCTCACAATCCGGTTGCGGTGGGCGCCAGTTCCGCTGTGAAGCTGCCCGCGGCGGTTGTTGAATAGCGGCAGTAAAATTAATTCTGCGGCAGGTTTTCCAGCAAGAAATTCAGGAGATTTTCGCCCATTACGGCGCGGATCTCATCATCGGTAAACCCTTGCTCTTTCATGGTCTGAGTGAGGATGGCGACTTCCGAGGTGTCAAAGGCCGTGGTCGTTGTGCCATCATAGTCTGAACCCAGCGCGACATGGCCTGCGCCGACCAGATCAATGCCGTAGCGAATGTTGCGGACAATCGCCTCGGGACTTGGATCACAGACCGCCCCGTCCCAATAGCCGACACCGACCAGTCCGCCGTTTTCAGCAATCCGGACCATCAGCTCATCGGAAATGTTGCGCGGCGACTGGCAACCCCCCTTAAACCCCGTGTGAGACAGGATGATCGGGCGTGTGGCTATGTCGAGGACGTCTCGCACCGAGGCTTCAGAGGAATGTGCCACATCAATCATGGCGCCTTCGGCCTCTATGCTTCGAACGACCTCTTTGCCGAAATCAGTAAGGCCAGCCTTGGACATGCCGTGAAGGGAGCCGCCGAGCGCATTATCGAAGAAGTGATGAAGGCCAATGAGCCGATAGCCGGCATCATAAAGCTTTTTGACATTGTCCAGATCGCCGTCGAGGGCGTGTGAACCCTCAATGGCGAGGACAGCGGCGACGAGCCCGGGGTTGTCTTGCCGCGCCGCCAGGGCGTGCGCCATGTCGTTGGACGTTCGTATGACCGTCACGTCCTGAGGATAATTAGCGGCAAGGCGGTGCAGTTTTTCCGACTGAAAGAGGGCGCGTTCGGTCAGGCTGTTCCAGGTGCGTGGAGGCCACATCTGCACCATGGCCAGAAGAGTGATATTGTCACTGTCGCCGGTATTGGCGTCATAGTTTTGACCTTTGGGGGATTTCGTGACGGCGGGGAAGACTTGAATGAATACATTGCCTTCCTGGAGGCGGGGAAGATCGACATGGCCAAGGCGCGCGCGCTCGCCAAGATTGCGATCCCAAAGCAAGCTGTCAGAGTGCAGATCGCCAATGATCAAGCTGTTGTGCAGTGCCGCGGCCTCTTCACTGATTGGGAATGGGGCGTGCGGCTCGACCTTGTTCATTGTCGATTCCAGATAGGAAGGGAGGAAATAGGCGGTCAGGCAAAGCGCCAGAGCGACTATCAGCCCAAACGACATTGCGATCTTTCGAAACATGTTGTGTTGCCCCCAAATTCAAGGCCGGGCTGCTTGCCCGCGCCGCGTATTGACGGATTATAGAGCGGTTGTGCCCTGGAGGGAACCGATTGGCTGGCCTGAATCTCAAGGCGCGGTGTTAATCTTGCACCCCAAGGTCAGGCAGCGCTTGAACCGGTTGCGGCGCAGACGTATCGTTTGGGGGAAAACCTAAGGAAACTGGATGTTTAGAAATCGGGTTAAAATTTTCCGCCTCGTCGGCTTTGACGTTTATGTGGATGCCAGCTGGTTTATTCTGGCGGCGTTGGTGACCTGGTCGCTGGCGACCGGCTATTTCCCTTCCGTGCAAGAGGGGTTTGAGGCCTCTGTCTATTGGGCCATGGGGGTGGCGGGCGCTATGGGACTGTTTGTCTCCATTGTGCTGCATGAGCTCTCGCATTCGGTTGTCGCCCGTGGCTTCGGCATGAGGATACGCGGGATCACGCTCTTCATCTTTGGCGGCGTCGCAGAGCTTCAGGATGAGCCGCCGAGCGCGGTGGCGGAATTTTTTGTCGCCATTGCCGGGCCGCTCATGTCCTTCGCCCTGGGTTTTTTGTTTCATACGCTTTCTGCCTATGGGGGAGAAACCGCGGCGGCCAATCCATTCAATCTGGTGGCAGGCTACTTGGGCCTGATCAATTTGGTGCTGGCGATTTTTAATCTTCTGCCGGCTTTTCCACTCGATGGGGGCCGCGTCTTGCGCGCCGCGCTCTGGTTCTTTCGGGGGGACATGCGTTCGGCGACTCTGACGGCGGCGAAGTTCGGCAACTTCTTCGGGTTGTTTTTCATTGTGAGCGGCTTTGCCTTTATCTTCACGGGCAATTTTGTTGGCGGCATCTGGTGGGCGCTTATCGGCCTTATGTTGCGCGGCGCGGCGCAAGGCGCGATGCAAGATCAATTGGCCCGCGAACATTTTGAAGGGGAACCTGTATCACGTTTCATGGTGCGCGATTTGATCACGATCTCGTCGGATATGTCGCTTCAGACGTTTATCGACAACTATCTCTATCGCCACTTTCACGACGTGTACCCGGTTGTCGATGACGGGCGCGTCCAGGGTCTTGTGATCGCCAAGGAAGTAAAAGCCATCCCCCGAGAGAATTGGGAGACGACGCCTATTCGAAATATCCTTCATCCGCTGTCTTCTGAAAATTCGGTTCGGCCTGATACAGATTCCATGCAGGCACTGGCGCTTATGACGCGCACGGGTCGTAACCGTCTGCTGGTGGTGGAGGGTGACCAACTTATGGGGCTTGTGACGATGAAAGATCTCATGCGCCTGTTTGAAATGAAAATCGATCTCTCCAGATAAGGACAAGAAATATGGACCTGCAGCTCAAGGGCAAAAGAGCCATCGTGCTTGGTGGTACCCGCGGGATTGGCCGCGCGATCGCCGATGAATTGGCGGACGAAGGGTGCGATGTGGCAATTTGCGCGCGCAACGAAGATCAGGTCAAAGATGCGGTCGCGGCGCTTGCCGCCAAGGGTGTTTCAGCATCTGGCGCGTCGGTCGACATTGCGGACCATAAAGCTTTGGGGGACTGGGTCCGGTCAAGCGCGGAGGCGATGGGCGGTCTGGATATTTTGATTTCCAATGCCAGCGCTTTGGTGCAGGGCGCGGATGCGGCCAGCTGGCAAAAGATGTTGGATGTCGACATGTTGGGGGCTGTCACGGCGGTTGATGCGGCTCTGCCTTTTCTCAAAGAGGCGGCGGCGACGTCGGGAGATGCTTCTATTGTCGCGATTTCGTCGGTGTCGTCGGTGAATTCGGATAGCCCCAGTTCCTATGGGGCCATGAAGGCCGCTCTCATTCATTATATGCGCGGGGTCGCAAAGTCCCAGGCACCGGCTCATGTGCGGGCCAATGTGGTGTCCCCGGGCACGGTCTATTTCAAAGGCGGGGTCTGGCATATGATCGAAGAAAACATGCCGGACATGTTTAAAGGGGCGATGGATCGAAATCCGATGGGGCGGATGGCGACGCCGGAAGATATTTCCCACGCCACCTTATTCCTGGCCAGCCCGCTGTCCTCATTCACCACGGGCATCAATATGTTGGTGGACGGCGCGATCAGCAACCGGGTGAATTTTTAGAACCAGCCCGCGATCCAGCGATGGAGGAAATAGCCGGCCCCTAGAAGGGCGATCCCCGAGACATAGGCCACAGGGAAACTGATGGCGAATCGATCCGCGGCCAGAAAAGGCACGAAGAAGAACATGGTGACCGGGATTGCCACAAAAATGCTTTTGGCAAAAATCACGCTGCTGGCCGGGTCTTTGAATTCGGCATAGGAGAAGGCGAGGGCGAGGAGTGTGCTTAATGGCAGGGCGATAATAAAACCGGCCAGCTCGGGTCTTTTTCCGGCGAGCCAGGATGCAAAAGAGATGATAAGGGCGGCGAGAAGCGTTTTGGCGGCGAAAATCATGGAGTCCTCAAAAATTTGACAGATCAAGCTCTTAATTGTGCTTGCTGGTAGACATTTGTCACTTGATATTGGCAAATGTCCTGCTCATTTTGGTGCCATAGCGAGGAACTAAGAACAATCCATGACCGACCAGACTCCTGAAATAACTGACGATCTTTACGACCCGAACGACCCGCGTCCCCTTGAGGACGTCTTGGCATTGCTGGATCTTGAGAAACTGGAAGAAAACCTGTTTCGCGGAGTGAGCCCGCAATCGAGCTGGCAGCGGGTTTTTGGCGGTCAGGTCATCGGTCAGGCCATGGTGGCGGCGGGCCGCACCGTGGAAGACCGGATCGCGCATTCCTTGCACGCTTATTTCCTTCGACCTGGGGATCCGCAGGTTCCGATCATTTATGAGGTTGACCGCATTCGCGATGGCCGAAGCTTTACGACCCGTACCGTGACGGCGATCCAGCATGGGCGGGCGATCTTTTCCATGGGGATCTCCTATCAGATTGCCGAAGAGGGGCTTGAGCACCAATTTGACATACCAGATGTGCCGGGACCTGACGATCTGCCTTCGGATCTGGAAATTCGCCGCCAGGAGGCGGAGCGTCTGCCAGAGGAAATGCGGGCCCGTTGGCTGCGTCCGCGCCCGATTGAGATTCGGCATGTGGAGCCGCGTGATTTTTTGAACCCAGGCAAGGGTGAGCCGCGTAATCATGTCTGGTTTCGTGCCGTGGCGCCCATGCCTGACGACATGTTGTTGCAGCAATGTGTGCTGGCCTATGCCTCGGATATGACCTTGCTCGATACCTGTATATTGCCGCATGGCATATCCTGGATGAACCCTCGGCTGCAATCGGCCAGTCTTGATCATGCCATGTGGTTTCACCATCCCTTCAAGGTGGATGAGTGGCTGCTTTATGCGCAGGACAGCCCCGCAGCATCGGGTGGACGCGGGATCAATCGCGGCAGCATCTATACCCGCGACGGCAAGCTGGTGGCCTCCGTTGCGCAAGAAGGCCTTATCCGGGTTCACAAGAAAAAATAAATCAGCTTTGTTTGGGAGGAAGAAATGAAACTTTATGATACGCCCATGGCGCCTAATCCCCGGCGCGTGCGCATTTTTCTCGCGGAGAAAGGTGCTACGATCCCAACCGTCGATGTCAATCTGATGAAGGGTGAGCACCGCAATCCGGAGTATCGCGCACTGGTTCCCAATGGCCGGGTGCCGGCGCTGGTGCTGGATGACGGTACGGTGCTTTGTGAATCCATCGCCATTTGCCGCTATCTGGAATCGCTTTACCCGGAGCCCAACCTGATGGGCGTGGATGCCCTGGAAATTGCGCAGATCGATATGTGGACCCGCCGCATGGAGTTTGAGCTTATGATGCCGGTGGCCTCCGCATTCCGGCATGTGCATCCGGCGGCCGCGGTGCTGGAAAACCAGTTCAAGGATTTTGGCTTGTCGATGAAAAAGGTGGGCGAGAAAAGCTATGCCTATCTCGACAAGATTTTGGCGGACCAGCCCTATATTGCCGGGGATCGCTATACGATCGCGGATATCTCCGCCATTTGCACGGTACAATTCGGCGCGGCGGTTTCTGATATCCATGTGACTGAGGCGCTGCCGCACCTTAAGCGATGGGCCGACGAGGTGGGGGCCCGTCCCGCCGTAAAATCGTCCCTCAAGTCGGCGGCTTGAGCCTTTAGCCTTCCAGAGGTTCCCAGCACTCGGAGTTTTTCAAATCGTCTTCCAGGCGCTCTTTGGCGCTGGCGGAAAGGTCTGCAAAGCGCTGGCGCAGTTCGGCCAGGCATTTGGCCTGATATTTAAATGTGCCTTGAGTGTAGGGAAGCCCATAACCGGCGCTGTGGAACTCCTTTTCTCCCTTTTCAAGCGCTTTTGCATTGGCGAGAAGGAAGGGGAAATAAACCTGGCCAGCGATGTCGAGCAGGGTGTGAACCGCCGGCGGTGTTGGCTTGACGGGGTCCGCCCATTCTCCTTCAACGCCGGAGGCATCATCCAGGTTAGCGAGCCAGCGCATGAGGAAAGGGGCCTCTTTGCGCATGAGGTCGTGAGGGGTCGGATCGACCGCAAGCTGTGAAAGCTGTCCCATCCAGGCAAAGTCAGACATGGCCGGGCGGCTCCCGAAGAGGTAGCGTTGCTCGGTTACATGGGCATCGAATGCGGCCATGGTCATGGTGGCGGTTTTTTCGATGAGCGGCATGTTGTGATCGGTACAGCCGACAATCGCCATACGGCCGACCTGGCGATCCCGGAAAATTTGAGCGGAACTGAGAACCGCATCTCTGCCCGCGCCGGGCTGTCCGTCAAAGGCGAGCCATTCGCTCATTTGTTTCTGATCGCGTTCGCGGTACCAACGGTAATGGAACATCATTTTGGTGCCCCATTCGTCCGCCAGATCCTCCAGCAAATAATCAAGGAAGGCCATGGCCTCATCGTCGGGGATGATTGAGCGCCCTTTGTGACGCTCTTCCAGATCAAAGATCATCGGTGTGGAATCATTGTGCGCGGTGCCGTCGGGGTATTCGATGACCGGGATCACCGGGACCTTCACCTTTTCAAAAATATTGGGTGATTGCAGGTTACGCTGGATCCAGATGTGAGGGATACGGCGGTAACGGAAGATCGCGCGCATTTTCATTGAATAAGGCGAGCCGAGACCGCCATGGATTTTGTAGATGCCGTCGGTCATGGGGGGATCCTCCTCTAAGGGCTGTCAGTTTTGGCTGGGGTACCGTTCAATCGTTGCCTTTTTTTTCAATCGTTCAATTTCGTCTCGCAAAGCCCGTTCGTCGCGCTCAACGAGATAGGCGACACGGACCTGATCCTTGATGCTTTCGTAGGGCGGAATGGCGCCGCCTGTCTTCTCGATAAGCTCCAGGACAAGCGGACCTTGCGGGGTTTCAATGGGTAGGGACTGGTCTCCCGCGTCGAGCTTCATGGCGATCTTGAACGCCTCGGGCCCAAGATAATCGACCAGCTTGGTGGCCGGAATGAGCGTGTCGGGCAGGGTGGGATCGCGATCCCTTTGGGCTCCCCAATAGGCGCGCAGGTGCAGCTGTGGGGCGGCGACAAAAAGTGCCTTGTTGCGTTCGTAATAGTCCCGGATGTCGCTCTCTTCAGGTTCGATGGCGCCGGTTTCGGTGGTTACAAGAGAGATCATCGACTGAACAAGGGCAGCGCGTACGGCGGGGTCATGCTCGGCCATGTTGACCTCGATGCCCCGCTGCACCAGGAGCTCTTCTTCGATCAAGCGTTCGAGGATGTGGGCGCGATCGTCCTGGGTTGCTGGTCGCCGGGTATCACTTTCATAGCCGGAAACAACGCGGGCAAGCTGCTGATTGGAAATCGGGGCGCCATTGACCAGGGCGGCGGTCTGCGCGGTGGGCTGCGTGGGCGCTGTGGGATCTGCGATCGTCAGGTCCGCGAGTACTAAAACCAGTCCCAACCCCGCGGCGCAGGCCAGAAGTCCTTTGTGAGTTATGGTGTCCCAGTTCATCAATCTTGCGGCTTGTAACTGAGGAAAATCGGCGATGACCAGGCGCGATCTTCTTTCATGGCGCGGCAATCGTCGGTGAGGTCGGTGCGGTAGTCGTTAAAACAGGGATCGACTTTGATACACACACCCTTTTCGTCAAAGGTACAGCGCAATTGGTCGCCATTGATGGTGGGCTGAGGCTCTTGAATGGCGCGCACATAATAGGTGGCATCGCGTGCTAAGGTTTCAAATTCGGGATCCTCAAATTCGATAGTGCAGCCCTTGCGATCTACATCGCAGGGGAAGCTGCGCCAAGCATCCTGGATAAGATTTTCCACCGGCTCGTTCGGATAGGATTGCGGGAGGATGCGCACAACTTCGATACGGGTGATATATTTGCGCTCATCGGAGGGGTTGAAGCATTCGCCGCGGCAGAGACGCTCTAGGCGGTCTGGCGTCAAGGCCGATGTGGCATAATCGGGACAACCGGGCAGTTGCTTAAAGGCGCCCACTGCGCGCACTCGAAAACGCGGCGCCTTGCCGGTTTCGACGAGGGAGCCCATGGGGCTGCGCACTTCCTGGTCATCAATGGTTTCGATGCGGTCGAACCAGAGCAGGATGCGTTCGCCCGTCGTGGCGTAGACTTCCTTGCGCTGCATGGCGTTCCAAATCGACTGACGATCACGCCCATTAGTGTGGGCGGCAATGAGGCCCCCTGTCATGAAGAAACTGGATTGGCGCTCAAATTCGTTGAATTGGGCAAAGTTGAGCTCGCCGGGCTTGCGCTTGACTGAATAGGCCTGAGATTCTTCTCCCAGCGCGGAAAGATTTCTAATTGTTTCACTGTCGCGGGAAGAGAATTCGATGTTGTCGCGGCGATAGACTTCCTTGTAACCCGTGCCGGGCTTGGCGGAATGGTTGTCACTTGATGCCATAATGCCAAAATTAAAGCGTTGCGGATTTTCCGGGTCATCAAAATTGGTCAGGGCCAATGCGTATTGCACCGAGGTGCGGGGTCTAAAGTTAAACGCGGGCAGGTAACAATCCGGGCACTGGCCTGAATTACCCCAAGCTTGAACTTCATACCCGGGGATCACACGAAATCCGGTTATGCCCGGGGTGGCCAAATAATTTTCGATGGCGGCATCGCGGCGATTGGCGCAATCGCTTTCGTCATAGCCACTGTTCATGCAGCGCTGATAAATGATCTGACCAGCACGATAACATTCCGGCTCGTAGTCTCCTTGAATCCCTGGGCAGCTTTTATTGCCATTTTCGTCGATCAGGACCTCGCGCCAGGGCCGAAATTCTTCGGAGTTGCCGTGGCCTGAAAATATCTCGATCAGAAATTGCCGATTGGAATCGTTCATATCGCCTTTGAGTTGCTTGTCAAAGGAGCTGCCTTCGGGTGTGTAAAAACCCCAGGTGGTGCCATGGGGAATGACGATGGAGGGTGTTTCCCACTCATCTAACTTGCGAAAGAGATCTGCGGGTGTGGGAACATTTTCGTAGCAGTCTGGAGGGAGATCTTTGACATTGATCCCTTCAGGACAGGGTTTGCGTTCCCATGTGTCCTGTTGATAGCGGGCATAGTCCAAATAGGCTTGCCGATTGCCGCCCGGCGCAAACAACGACAGCATTAAATTGCTGCGAAAGGGGTTGTCCTTGGCGGCAGCACCTTGCAAGGAGGCGGGCGACGAAGCCGCGCCGATCGGGCGCGTGGGAACTTTGTCTTCATCGGTTTCCAGGAAGACAACATTCTTGTGGCCATAATGGTTGGCAGGCTTGTCGCCCATTTGTGTCCATTCCCAGCCCAGAAAACTGACGACATCCGGGTTGGCGGGATCGCCGGCGATGGCGTTGCATTGACGAATGGCGTCTTTGGTTTCCTGCCACTGCTTTTGTGTGAAGGTAAAGACGTGATCGTTGATGGACCAGAAGTCGAGGGCCGAGCAGTAGCGCGCAAAGTCGCAAGCCTCGGCAATAGGGTGGGCGCCATCTCTGCCAGCCATCGGCAAGGCGACGGTAAATGCATCCTTGGAAAAAGTTGAGTGGACGTGAAGGTCACCGAAGAGGATTTGCTTGGCCTCGTCGACGCCGATGTGGTTTGCCGCTTCAGCGCGGTCCGTCATGCGGTTGGAGATGACTTCGGAGGGTATTTCCGTGCCTTCGGGAGTTCCCGCGTCCCAATAGTTGCCGTACCAGCCTTTACCGAGCGACACGACAAGCAAGGTTGTGATGACAATCAATAAACTGAGAGCGATTGCGAGTTTCTTTGCCACTTTGTCCTCCCCAGGAGCCCATGTCCACATGCAAAACAGAAGTCAGAGCCTAATCCTGCAGCGGCATGAGTCAAGGAACAACCCGGTCTTGTGCGCCCATCCTGGCGGGCAAATTGTCAGCCCCTCTGACCTTCCGGTGGCTCCCAAAGCTCGATCCGGTTTCCCTCCGGGTCGAGGATCCAACCAAATCGACCAAAATCACCTTCTTCCACCTGATCAAGCACTGTCACACCACGGGTCTTTAACTCCTGACGGATAGCGTCCAGGTCGTCGACACGGAAATTGATCATGAAGGGCGCCTTAGAGGGCGCAAAATAGGTCGTGTCCTTGTCGAACAATGAAAAGAGCGTGTAGCCTTTCTCATCAGGGTTTTCGGCATTGCGCCAATCGAAATTGATGCCGCCATAGTCTTCAAGCGGCAGGCCAAGGTTTGAGCGATACCACTCCATGAGGGCGGTCTTGTCTTCGGACTTGATAAAAATACCACCCAGGCCCGTAATTTTTGCCATGTCGGTCTCCTCTGATTGAAAGAACTCAAGCGTAACACTGGCTGGGGTTAAATGTCTTTTGTAAGCTGAAGCGCAGAATCAATCTGGAGGCGCGGCATGTCGGGACCCACATCAACCCAGATCGCGGCTTGGGCCGTTCATGGGTTAACTGCCAGTGGTGTGATCTTTGGTGCCATGGCCCTTCTGGCGATTGCGCATGGCGACCCGCGAATGGCCCTGGGGCTTCTTATGGTGGCCTTCGTGATTGATGGCATTGACGGGCCGCTGGCCAGGCGTGTCAACGTCCAACAGGTCTTGCCCAGGGTTGATGGCAGCGTACTTGACCTCATTGTGGACTACATTACTTATGTTTTTGTGCCTGTTGCCTTCCTTTACAGGTTTGAAATGCTGCCGCATGAAATTGTTTTTTGGGGTGCGGCGCTGATCCTGTTGTCGTCGCTTTATCTCTTTTCAAACCGGGACATGAAGAGCAAAGACCAGTTTTTTGTCGGCTTCCCGGCCGTTTGGAATTTGGTGGTCTTTTATCTTTTCATTTTGGGGACCCCCGCGCTGGTGAATATGGGAGTTGTTGTGCTTATGTCGGTGCTGACTTTTCTGCCGATTAAAGCCGTCCATCCTCTGCGCGTGACCACATTAAGGCCCATCACTTATGTGCTCACGGCGGTCTGGCTGGTCGAGAGTTTTGTTATCTTGTGGGCCTGGCCCGCGCCGATGGCACAGCTCATAGGGCTCTGGGTCCTCACAGGGTTTTATTTTGTCGCGATCAGCGCGTGGCGCACCCTTTGGGGTGAAATCCTGGAACGGGATTAATCAAAAAAATTGTCTTCGCGGCTGGGGCGCAAATGCGCCTTGGCCTCAAATTTGTCCAGTTGTCCGCTGTCCAGGGCGATGACAGTTGAGTAGTCAAAGCAGCTTTTGTAGCCGTCAGCCGGGTTCAGCTCAAAGGGCCGGGCAAAGAGAATGTGGGATTGCACGTTGCTCTGCTGCGAGGCGGCGAATTGGTTTTCGATGCGGTGCTTGCGTCCGCGGCGTTTGCCAAGCGGAACCTGAGTCCAATCGCCACCTGACAAAACCTTTTTCACGGTCAGTTTCTCTTCATACTGCGAAGCCAAAGACTGATTGCGGCAGAGATTGTTGATTGGATAGGGCGCGCTGCTTTTGAAGAAATCCAGAACGTTGGAAATGGTCGTGTCGAGACCTTCAAAGAGATTGGATTCCAGGTAAACCGGACCACCGCTGGCATAGATGCCTGCGCCCCCGAAGCGGAAGATATTTTGCTCCACAAGGGCTTCGCCGCCGACCATATCCATATGGGCGCCATTATCCTGGAGGATGTTGCGGAAATGGAAGGCGCGTACATCACGGCTCAGGATGGCAACGGAGTTGGCGAAGGCAAGGTTTCCGTAGACATAGACTTTGACCTCGGGGCGGGGGCCAAAGCGATAGGTGCCGTCGAGTTCAACGGCGACATAGCTGCCGTCAATGACATTGCGTCCGATCTTGAACGCGCTTTCAAATTCTCCTGAGCGCATGGCCATATAGGGGTAAATCTTAATGGCTGTTTCCATCCGCAGGAATGTATTGCCAACAATCGTGGCGCTTTGGTTCTCAGCCATAATGGCGGGACCTTGGCGCGCTGTACCGGTGTCGGTCGTGCTGCCGGAGAAGAAATTGTTGCTTGCCGTCAAATATCCACTGCGTGCCTGAAGGAGCGGGGCAAAGAGCGCCTCTTTGACCTTGAACTTCAATCCGCTGAATGTGGTGCGTTGGCCGTCCGGGGTGTCGATCAGGAAACAGGGAGCCGCGCGGGTGTTGCAAAGGAAGGTATCATTGAAGACCGTTTCGCGCTGGTTGACCAGTGCGCTTGGGTCCAACATGGCCTGCTGAGAATAGAAAGGCACAAAATTGTCGTCTTTAATACCGCTGGCATGCTCGATGCGGATGCCCAGGGTTACAACAATCGTTTCCTTAATTTCGCAGGGTGTCTTGAAATTGACGCGAATTGTATCGCCGCGCTGCAGCGGTTTTTTGGCGGCTGGGAGTTTGGCTTGTTTTTCGAATATGCCAATGAATTCTGAGCAGCTGTTTATTTTGTGAACCGCATCGCGCGTTTCTTTTGCCTTTTCCAGATCTTTCTGCAGCTTTTCAAGCTCTTTGTCCTTGCCGTAGGACATTTTCGAAGACCGCGGAATGTAGTCAGACAGATCCGGTTTGTCCTCATCGGCGGCCAGGGCCTGGGGGCCGGTGGCCATGAGGCCAGCGCTTGTGCTCATGAGGCTGAAGGCCAATGCGGCGATCAGGAAACGGCTTTTTCTTTGACGGTCACTCATATCACTTCCCCGCCTTGCACTGCTTTTGGGCGTCAGCAATTTGGCCCTCAGATGTCGAAAGAAGTTCGCGGGTGGTGTCAAACTCCGACAAAATCCTGTCTTCGTCGCTTTGGCCCACTTCTCGATTGTATTGGGTCGCATTGACATAACTGAAATAATCATCGGCATCTGCGGTGAGCTCTTTGAGCTCCTTGGCAAGGGCAGGCACCTGGTTGCAGGCGGCGCTTCCTGCGGGTGACTGACTGCCATTGATCTGACCGAGGACGGCGCGGATGCGGACATCGAGATCGGCGGCCTTGGTGCCTATCTGAGAAATGTCGATTTCGGCTTCATAGTCGATGCAGCCGATCACAGAGTGTTCGCGCAGGGCTTTTTGAATCTTCTTTGATTTGATTTGCTTCAAGATGTCATCAGCATCCGGATGGCCGCGCCCCTTGGCCTCTTCAAAGAAATAGCGGGCGACTTCGGCATCGCGAATTTTGCGCGGGCGAATTGAAATATCCTGGCCTTGCGCAGGGCCGC
>SBGZ01000063.1 GCA_006226415.1 Alphaproteobacteria bacterium | reverse complement strand
TTGATCATGAGCCAATCCGCCTTGTCCGAGACTTACAAGCGGCCGGACCTTGCCATGCGTCCGGCGCATACTTTTTCAATCGTCGCGCGAGATCCCGAGACGGGCGAGCTCGGTGCCGCGGTACAATCGCACTGGTTCTCGGTCGGTTCGGATGTCATTTGGGCCGAGCCCGGGGTGGGCGCGGTTGCCACGCAGTCTTTCATCGAGGTTTCCTATGGCCCCAAGGGCCTGGATCTGATGCGCGAGGGCAAAAGTGCTGAGGAAGCCCTTGCCACCCTTCTTGCCGAGGACGCGTTCACCAATGTTCGTCAGGTGGGTATGGTCGACGCCCAAGGCGGCGTTGCGGTGCATACGGGCGAGAAGGCGATTGTTCACTTCTGCAATGAGACCGGCGATAATTTTACGGTTCAGGCGAATATGATGCATCACGGCACGGTCTGTACCGCCATGAAGGCCGCCTTTGAAAATGCCAAGGGCGATCTTGCCGAGCGCATGATGCAAGCCCTGGAAGCCGCACAAGGGGAAGGTGGTGATGTTCGCGGCAAGCAGTCGGCCTCAATCATTGTGGTCGGCGGCGAGAAAGGCACGCCCTACTGGGAGGCCAAGCGGTTTGATCTGCGTGTGGAAGACAGTCCTGAACCTTTAAAGGAACTGCGCCGGTTGATCCACGTCTCGCGCGCCTATGCCAAGATGACCGAGGGCGACAATTACATGACCGAAGGCAAGGTTGAAGAAGCGCTTGCCTCCTATATCGCAGCGGAAGAAATGTTGCCGGACAATCACGAGGCAATTTTCTGGCA
The DNA here is from genome assembly GCA_006226415.1 of Alphaproteobacteria bacterium. GTDB lineage: Bacteria > Pseudomonadota > Alphaproteobacteria > M2410 > M2410 > M2410. The sequence continues at coordinate 28,182 of SBGZ01000063.1, read as the reverse complement.
TGCGGCGACGCTGGCGGCCATTGGCCGGGTCGACGAAAGCCTGCCGCTTTTTGCCAAGGCCTATCAGATGCAGCCGACCTGGAAAGTACTCGTCCAGCGCCTGCCCGCCTCCGACCTATTGCCGGATGATCCGGAACTGATGGCGAAGATCCTGGCCGTGATGGGAGACTGAGAGGAAGGCTTTCAAGCCTTCCCGTTCCAGCCGTTTTCCAGCCATTTCGCACATTCCGGCGTCATGGCGCGGTTTTTGGCCGCCTCATAGAGCTCCAGTTCTTCGTCTGAGAGAACGCCGTGCCAGCGCCCGTTGGTGCCTTTGTTGATAAAGGTATCCCCGCCGCCCTTCCAGGCGAAGTCGGCCATGGACATAACCACCTTGCTGGGGTCTTTCTTCACGGTCGCGAAGGTGCAGGCGTCCACGAGGGAAGGCCAAAGCTCTTCTTCAATTTCCATGTCGAGATATTTCGCAACGCGCCGCATCTGACCTTCCAGATCGGCCAGCATGTCGGCGTAGTGGAAGAGCTCAATGTTCGGCAGGTCTTTGTAGTCCCACCAGGTTTGCGCGTGGTGCAAATGGGACCAATAGGGCCAGCCATCGGTTTCCCAATCGAACCAACCACGGGTCATCCAATTCTTCCAAAGCTTGTGAATATCGCCATCGAATTTCGGGAAGGGGTCACCTACCCGATCCGGCAAACTGTTTAAGGTTTCGATGAATTCATCTGTATGGTTGCCGTAGTGATTGATGAGCGACATGAAAACATCGCGCGCATCGCGGCCGACCATAATGTATTTGACGTTGTCAAAATACTTCAGGCCATCCAGGGGCAAGTGCGTCTTGATGTAACGGCGATGGGTCTGCTCTTCGAGCATCTGAAGCGTTTCTTCATGGGGCGACAAGCGCATGTCGAGCCAGGGCGAAATTTCGGTCAGCCGACCGGGGATCTCCTTACCGGCAAAAATCAAATTGCCGACGATGGTCTGCATCCAGGTGGTGCCAGCCTTATAGGTGGTCGAAATGACAACATCATCATCGCGGGGCGTAAAATCCTCCCAGCGCGGACCATCCAGATGATGGTGACGATAGTCGTGTAATATCTGCGGTTTCTCCATCGCGCTCATCCTGCAAATCTCCCTCTTTTCTGCGGGGTAAGTCTACAGAGATAAGTTCGGCAATCAAGCGGACAATTGGGGCTTAGCCCTCGTCCCGTGCAGTGTCCAGATGCATGCGGAGCTTTTGCAAGAAAGGTAAAGCGGCGCGAAAATCCTTCGCCGGAAGCGCCTTCGAGATTTCGCTCAGGACCGGCGCAAGGTTGTGCAGAGAACGATCCCTCACCCGCAATCCTTTGGCCGTGACGGTGACGATCTTCCCCCGACCGTCTTGCGGGTCCGGCTTGACGCGGATCAGGCCTGCCGCTTCCAGTTTGGAGAGCGTGTTGGTCATGGCGCCCTTGGTGACCTGAAAGGCGCGCGCCAAATCCGATGGTTTTTTGCCGTCCCCTAAACGGATCAGATGATTAAGCACAGAGAACTGCGAAACAGTCAGGGCGTCCGGCAACACCTCCTCAAAAGCCGTTTGGGCGAGTTGATCGATGATGCCGATCTCATTAAAGAAGGTGAACAAAAGAGGGTCTTGGTCAGCACTCATTAGATCAACCGGGTTTCCAGTTTCCAGCGCGGTTTGGGCGCGACCTCCTTGCCATAGCCGATCCTGCCAAACATTTGAACCGTCTTGCCATCGGTGGCGCCAAAACGCTGATGAATGGCTTCATAAAGCTCGGTCATCTCCGGATATTCCTGCAGGGCTTGACTTAACGGGTGGATCGCCAAACCCAACTCAGTTGCTTTCAAATTCAAGCGGAGCCAATTGGCGCCCGCTTCCAGCTGATTTAAGCGGCTGTTATCTGGTGTGATCAGCCAGACATGCCCCATGGCGCTCGCGATCAACTTGCCGTTCATGTCATTGCCGGTTTTAAAGGCTGTTGACTGCGGGTCCGCCATTGTTTCTTCCGTCAAGAGCCCGGTCCGCGCCATGGCTTCCAGCATGGGTCCACCGAGATCGATACCGTCCGGATTGGCATTAATTTGCGCCTTGCCGAAGCGCATGAGATCAATGCTTTCCTGCAAGGTGCGCGGCGTGTTCATCTCAATGAGAAAGGCTTCCCAGGCAAGTTGGCGCAGGGCTTCGACTTCTGCGGTGTCAACGGTGCCAGAGGCCTGCAAGGTGAGTCCGGCCTCTGTCAGAAGCTGGCTCAAAGTTTGAGGGGACACAGGCCGTGCCGTATCATAGGGCTCCTTGTTGGAACGGCGGCTGAGCACTTCCTTAAAGAGCGGGTCTCGTTCTTGTCCCCCCTCTTCAAAGGAAAGGTGAGCGATGGGGCGCCCATCCAAATGGCTCTCCGGCGCACCTTCGGGGAAGGTCACCATTTTCATGTCAAACCCGCGCTCCAATGCGGCGAGGCGCGTGAGCTCCAAAAAGCAGCCAAGCCCGACAGTGATCTGGCGATTGAAAGGATCTGTTTCCGGTAAGAGACGCTCCGGGTCACAGTAAAGGACCGCTTCCTTGTCGCCGATGAGATCGACCATCCAGGGCTGACGGTTGTGCGGGTTGGGCGCGAGGATGCCATAGGAAAAAGCAAAAAGGCGCGGGTCCGCATAGCCCTCTCCGGCCAACGCCCAGGGCGCCAGCGCTTCCTTGGGCTCCCGGCTCATGGCGAACCATGTGCCGCTTGCCGCCAGAACAACGGCTGAAGAGCCGACTATGCGCAAAAAACCACGGCGGGATGTCATGAGCACCCTCCTTTTTTAGTTTAACGTTCAACTAATTATATAATTTAACACTGAGCCCATGTCAACATCATGGCTCAGCTACCGAGGGTGTGGAGAAGCGGCGCTTCTTTTTGGCGGGTCATGAGTTCGGCTTTGGTCTTCAGACCGCGCCACTCAATGGCCAGAAGGCTTTGCGCGACCGCCCCAAAGAGTGTGGTGCCTGGGCCGAGGATAACAATTTCTTCCGGCGCATATTCACGCACGGCCACCTGGACGGATCTTGTAAAATCGTAAGGGCAGATAACTTGGGTGCCCAGGGTGTAATCCCAGAGCGCTTCCGGATCGCTGCTATAAGGGGTCCAGATCTGCCCGCGCCCATCGATCAGCGGCACCTTGGGGCGCCCGGGTGTCAATGCGGCGAGGGCAGCCTGCCCCATTTCAGAGACCGGCGCTTGCAAGGGCGTGTGAAAGGCGGAGTGGCCTTGCAGGACAAAGGGAAAGCGTTCTTCCACCACCGGCAGTTCTTTGGCCAGGGCAGAGATTGCCTGTTCGTCGCCAGCCAGAACGATCATGCCGCCGAGCTCAATAGAGATGTAGAGCCGATGGTCCGGCTCTTTATGGAGCTTTGCCATGGAGGCCAGCACTTCAGCGCGGCGGCCCGGCACTTCCCGCCAGTTTTCATCAACCAGCGAATAAACGAGCTGCGCCCCGAGGCCCGTTTCATGCATCAAGGTGCCCATTTCATTGGCGAGCTGAAACCCTTCGCGCGGTGGCAGTACCCCGGCACAGGCCAGCGCGATATACCAGCCCATGGAATTGCCCACGACGGCGACCACTTCACGGCCCGCCAGATCCTGATAGTCACAAAAGGCCGAGGCAAAGATGAGACCGGCCGCATTGTCGCCAGCCCCATGGGTGCGGGTAGCAAAGCGCTCCGCGCCATCCAGCGCTGCGATGGAGGCCTGGCCGCGCTGCAGCCGCACTTCATCGAAACTGTTTAAGAGATCGCGTTTGTTGCCGTGTCGGTTTTTTAAATAGCCTAGCTCGCCTTTGCCATAGGTGCCACGGCCCGGGCAAACCACCAGCGTTCTTGTGCCGGTCATGCCTTGCCCTCCTTGACGAAGGCGCAAGCCTCGCGGACGATCTCATCTTTGGACGGCAGCGGCACGGTGGCGGCACGACCGAGCGGAATGAAACAATCGTCGGCGGCGATGCGCTTTAAAGGCCGCGCGGCGCCAAACTCTTCATAAAGGCTTGTCATCAGCGCTTCACTTAAGGAACCGGTGACGCGGCTTTCATCGACCACGAGAATTTTCTTCGCCTTGCCGATGGCCTTGATCATGGCTTCGGTCGGCAAGGGCGACAGCCAGCGCAGGTCAATCAGGCGCGCGTGGATGCCGTGGATCTCCTTGAGTTCCTTTTCCGCCTGACGGCTGAGGAACATGCCATTGCCATAGGTGACGATGGCGAGGTCTTCGCCTTGCCCATAAGTGCCCACGTCGCCGAGCGGGATTGGCGCGGCCTTGGCGGGCGCCACATAGGTGTCGAGCCAGAGACCGTCTTTGGCCTCATGCAGATCGCGGGTCATGTAAAGCGCAATCGGCTCGAGGAAGATGACCACACGACCCTCTTCGCGGGCGAGGCGCACACATTCACGCAGCATTTCCACCGCGTCGGCGCCGCGCGACGGCGCCGCGATAATGACGCCCGGAATATCGCGCAGGGCCGCAAAGGAATTGTCGTTGTGGAAGTGACCGCCAAAGCCTTTTTGATAACCAAGTCCGGCAATGCGGATCACCATGGGATTGGTGTATTGGCCATTGGAGAAAAAGCTTAACGTCGAGGCTTCACCGCGGATCTGGTCCGCCGCGTTGTGCACATAGGCGAGAAACTGAATCTCCGGAATGGGCAGGAAGCCGTTGTGGGCGAGGCCCATGGCGAGGCCCAAAATGCTCTGCTCGTCGAGAAGCGTGTTGATCACCCGGTGATTGCCGAAAGCTTTGGAAAGACCTGCAGTCACCGTATAGACGCCGCCTTTGGGGCCAATGTCCTCACCGGCGAGGATAATGTTGTCCTGTTCAGCCATGAGATCCGTCAGGGCGCAATTGATGAGCCGCGCCATGTTTTGCGGGGTGCCCAGTTTGCTCCAATCGCGGCCAAAGGCGGCTTCGCGGGCCGCATCCGAGAGAGGCTGAAAGTCTTTGCCCTCTTGCTTGGGCGGGATCAGGCTGGCGCGTACCTCTTCGCGGGTTTCCAGCTTGGGGCGGGTGATGGCCTCTTCCGAGGCAGCGATGACGCGGGTTTCGACGTCCAGGTAAAGACGCTCAACATCGGCCGCCGTCATAACACCGCGTTCAATGAGCAGGCCGGCTGTATGCAGCAAGGGATCATTGGCCTCCTGCTCCAGGATCTCCTGGCGGGGCATGTATAGCTCCTGCACGTCGGCGCCCGCGTGACCATAGAGCCGGACGCAGGACATGTGCAAGAAGGCCGGCATGCGGGTGCGCCGCACATAGGCCTCAACCTCTTTTGCCACCGTGTAGGTCTCCAATGCATCCAGGCCGTTGCAATAGAAATATTTGAGGCCCGGACGGTTCTTGTGGGCATCCGCTACCCAGCCGGTCGGCGTCTTGGTGGAAATGCCGATGCCATTGTCCTCGCAGATGAAGACGATGGGCATGGGCACGCCCTGATAGGCGGTCCAGCAAGCGGTGTTGATGGCGCCCTGCGCGGTGGAATGATTGACGGAGGCGTCACCAAAGGAACAGAGCACCACCGCGTCGCGCGGCATCACGGCTTCGCGTTTGCACAGCCGCGCCAGGCCGATGGAATAGGACGCGCCCATGGCCTTGGGCACATGGGAGGCAATGGTGGAGGTCTGCGGCGGCACAAAGAGCGGCTTGGAGCCCAAGACCTTGTGGCGGCCGCCAGAGATGGGGTCTTCCGCCGAAGCGGCAAAGGAGAGCAGCATATCCCAGAGCGGCGTGCCGCCCGGCAATTGCTTGGAACGCTCGATCAGAAAAGCCGCGTCGCGGTAATGCAAAAAGGCCATGTCCGTCGGCCGGAAGGCGGCGGCGATGGCCGCGTTGCCCTCATGACCGGAGGAGCCGATGGTGTAGAAGCCCTCTCCCTTGGCCTGCATGCGGCGGGAGTGAATATCCAGATGGCGGGACAGGACCTGGGTCTCAAAAATCTGAGCCAAGAGGCTTTCGTCCAGCACGCCGTGGCGGGCTCCCTCGAAGGAATGAGGGAAATTGCCCGTTCGGGCCGCGGTCTTGAAATTCTCGTCGACGATTTCAGCGCGGGTTTTCATCTGTGCGTTCATAGGCACAGAGCTTTAGGTTATTTACGCGTCTTTGTGTAGAGGGAATCGTGGGCTAAGGACGCAATATGCCTCCCGCCGCCCTCGACCCTTAAGCGAATTTGGCGAGGCGCTGATTGATGATTTCTTCCGCGCCGCCGACCAGCCGATCAATCAGCTCCTGACACGTCGGGATGTCGTGGATGAGCCCGGCCACCATGCCGCAGCTCCAGGCTCCGGCGTCCATGGTGCCCTCTTGCATGACCTTCGGATAAACGCCGCCGACCAGATCCATGATGTCACCGATCTCCAGGTCCTGACCTTTTTCCTTTTCAATCTCGACAATCTTGTTGACCGCTGCATTGGCAAGCACCCGCTCGGTGTTGCGCAAGGGGCGCATGATCAGCCGGGTGTCGAGCTCTGTTGCCTGGACAATGGCCTGTTTGACATTGTCATGAACCGGCGCTTCCTTGGTGGCAATAAAGCGGGTGCCCATGTTGATGCCGTCCGCGCCAAGCGCCAAAGCCGCAACAAGTTGTTGAGCATTGCCTATGCCGCCGGAGGCCACAAAAGGTATCTTCAGCTCTTCTGCCGCGCGGGGCAGAAGGATCATATTCGGGATGTCATCTTCGCCCGGGTGCCCGCCGCATTCAAAGCCGTCCACACTCACCGCATCGCAGCCGATAGCCTCAGCCTTCAGGGAGTGTCGCACGGAGGTGCACTTGTGAATGACCTTGATGCCCGCCTCTTTCATGGCCGGCATATAGGCTTCCGGGCTCCGGCCAGCGGTCTCAACGATCCTGACGCCGCCTTCGATGATCGCCTGGATGTATTCCGGATAAGGCGGCGCGGTGAAGCTCGGCAGGAAGGTGAGATTGACGCCAAAGGGTTTGTCCGTCATTTCATGGCAGCGGGCGATTTCCTTGGCGAGATCTTCCGGCGTGCGCTGGGTGAGACCCGTAATGATGCCGAGGCCACCGGCGTTTGAAACGGCTGAGGCCAGTTCCGCCAATCCGACGAAGTGCATGCCGCCTTGGACGATCGGGTGCTCAATACCAAAAAGCTCTGTGATTCTGGTCTTCATGCGGTTTTCCTCCCCGCCTTTTTATCTTCTTTGAAAGACAGTGAGGCCGCTGACTTTTTCAGCGGCCTCGCCTTTGCTTTGTGTCTTAGAGGGCTTCGAAGAGGCCCGCCGCCCCTTGGCCGCCGCCGATGCACATGGAAACGACACCGTATTTTTTGCCGCGACGCTTAAGCTCGCGCAGCACGGCGCCGGTTTGGCGCGACCCGGTCATGCCGAAGGGATGGCCGATGGCAATAGAGCCGCCATTGACGTTATAGCGCTCCGGATCGATCCCCAGATTGTCGCGGCAATAGAGGCACTGCGAGGCAAAGGCTTCATTGAGTTCCCAAAGATCAATGTCGTCCAGTTTAAGGCCGGCATTTTTCAACAGACGCGGAATGGCAAAAACGGGACCAATGCCCATCTCGTCCGGCTCGCAGCCAGCCACGGTGAAACCGCGGAAGACGCCCATGGGTGTCACGCCGGTTTGCTTGACCATTTCTTCGCTCATGAGAAGGGTCATGGAGGCGCCATCGGAGAGCTGCGAGGCATTACCAGCGGTCACGGAGCCGTCTTCTTCAAAGGCCGGTGGCAATTTAGCCAGGCCTTCCATGGTCGTGCCCGGACGGTTGCATTCGTCCTTGTCGACGGTGACATCGACCTTGGACTGCTCACCGCTTTCCTTATCGGTCACCAGCATGGTGGCTTTCATTGGCACGATTTCTTCGGCGATCCAGCCTTTTTCTGCCGCGTTTGCGTAGCGTTTTTGACTTTCGACCGAATAGGCGTCCTGCATTTCGCGGGTCACCTGATAGCGGCGCGCCACCACCTCAGCGGTGTTGCCCATGGCCATGAAAATTTCCGGTTTTTCTTCCAAGAGGCGTGCGTTCTTTTCTGCCTTGCCGGGTTCGACGCGCGCGCGCATGGAAATGGAGTCCGCTCCGCCAGCGATGGCCACTTGTGTCTGGCCCGATGCGATCTGCGTTGAGCCAATCGCGATGGACTGGAGGCCTGAGGAACAGAAGCGGTTGATGGTTTGTGCCGCGGTAGAAACCGGCAGCCTGGAAAGGATCACCGCCAGGCGGCCCAGATTGCCATCCTGCTCGCCGGTGTGATTGGCGGTGCCAACGCAAACGTCCTCAACCATATCCGGTGCGACCGATGGGTTGCGCTCCAACAGGCTGTCGATGCAATGAGCCAGCATGTCATCAGAGCGGGTGAGGTTAAATGATCCACGGAAGGATTTGGCCAGGCCCGTGCGGACACTGTCGACGACATAAACGTCTTTCATGGGGTTTCTCTCTTTCCTAAAATTGTGTTGAGCCCTTTTTTTGAGCTTCTTGTTTTTCAAGCCCATTAGATGTAGCGCGAAGGCTGAGCCTGCTCAAGGAGCAACTTTTGGGGGGGCCACGTGGGCAGGGCGGAAACCCTGCCGACTGAGACGTGTGACAGAATCCCTTTCTTTTCAACAGCTTGCGCGCTAGGCTCCGGTAAAAATAAGTCCCCAAAACGGGGCAAGTCAGGGAGAGACACGGATATGACCACTGAACATTTTGACGTGGTAGTCGTGGGGGCCGGAATTTCAGGCATTGGGGCCGGTTGCCATTTGACTATGAAGAGCCCGGATCGCAGCTTCGTCATCCTGGAGGCGCGTGACCAGATTGGCGGGACCTGGGATCTGTTCCGCTACCCGGGGATCCGCTCCGATTCCGACATGTTCACGCTGGGCTTTTCCTTTAAGCCCTGGCGGGATGACGACGCCATTGCCGGTGGCGGCAAGATCCTCACCTATTTGAATGAAACCATCGACGAATATCACTTGAGAGACAAAATTCGGTTTGGCCATGAAGTCAAAGCGGCCAATTGGGATTCCAAAACTTCGCGCTGGCAAGTGGACGTGCAGCGCAAGGGATCCAATGAAGTCACGCAGATTAGCTGCCAGTTTTTATTCATGTGCTCCGGCTATTATGACTATGACGAGGGTTATCTGCCGGATTGGCCAGGTTATGGCGACTATCCAGGCACGCGCGTGCATCCGCAGAAATGGCCTGAAGATCTTGATTATAAAGACAAGAAGGTGATCGTTATCGGCAGCGGTGCCACCGCTGTCACCCTGGTGCCGGAACTTGCCAAGGAGGCCAGCCACGTCACCATGCTGCAACGCTCCCCCACCTACATGGCGGCGCGGCCGCATCAGGACCCATTAGCAAATTGGCTGCGCGGCAAGCTGCCCGCCAAATGGGTTTATGGCATTACGCGCTGGAAGAAGATCCTGCTTGGCAACTATTTCTATAAACGTAGCCGGGCCCAGCCGGAAAAGATCAAAGCCTGGCTGGTCAATCAGGTGCGCGAAGAGCTGGGACCCGACTATGATGTGAAAAAACATTTCACGCCCTCTTATAATCCCTGGGACCAGCGGCTCTGTCTTGTCACCAATGGCGACCTCTTTGATCATATCAAGGATGGCAGTGCTTCGGTTGTCACAGATCATATCGACCGCTTCACGCCTGAGGGCATTCGCCTGAAATCCGGCGAGGAGCTGCGCGCGGATATCATCGTCACCGCAACGGGGCTCAAGATGAAGTTTCTGGCCGGTCTGGCGTTTACCAAGGATGGCGCGCCCATCGACCTGACAGATTCCCTTTACTACAAAGGCATGATGTTTTCAGGGGTACCGAACCTGGCGGCCTCTTTCGGCTACACCAATGCTTCGTGGACTTTGAAATGCGATCTTACTTGTGACTATGTCTGCCGCTTGCTCAACCACATGAGCGAAACCGGCACCCATGTTGCCACGCCGATGCTCAATGATCCGAGTGTCGAGGAAGAGCCCTGGCTTGATTTTACTTCAAGCTATATTGAACGGGCGCGCGATCAGTTCCCCAAACAAGGCAACAAGATGCCCTGGCAACTACATCAGGACTATTTCAAAGACCGCAAGATGCTGCACAAGGGCGCGCTGGAAGATGGGGTGATGGAGTTTACCTGAGCCCCATCAGGTGAGTGGCACAAAGGTATCTTTTGCGCCATCGAAATATTCGAGCGCCCCTTCCGCGATATCGAGATACCAGCCGTGGAGCTGGAGAGTGCCCTGGGCGACCGCCTCCGATACGAAGGGAAATGTCATCAGGTTTTGCAAGGAGAGCTTCACCCCCTGGCGTTCGGCGGCGCGCAAAAGCGCCCGCCCTTCGAGAGTTCCGTCTTCGGACAGAGCGCGCTCGCGTGCCTTGACGAGGAGGTCTGTCCATTGGCCGAGGAACTTGCCGCCAACAACTTCCCCTTCCTGACGCCGCACCATGGCCTCGACACCGCCGCAGTGGGCGTGACCCATGATAACGATATGCTCGACCTTGAGACCCGTGACCGCAAACTCCAGTGCGGCGCTTGTCCCGTGATAGAGACCCTGGTCCTCATTGGGCGGCACAAGGGCGGCAACATTGCGTATGGAGAAGATATCGCCCGGGTCTGTTTGAAAGACGATGGCCGGATCGACACGCGAATCTGAACATGCCACCATGGCGAACTTCGGATTCTGGCCATAGCGCAGGGTTTCGCGGAAGAGCTCTGGCGATTTTTCAAAATAGATTTCACGGAATTTGCGAAAGCCTTCCGTGAGAAGAGATGTGTCACTCATGAATGATTCTGGGGTCGCAATACTTAAGACAAAATTTTCGCCAAGCTAACGACAATCGGCGCACGGCGCTAGTGCGATTTCATAGCGTTGACCTCTTTCGCGCAGCTCATCGCCCAGGACCCCCTCACTTGCGGTACTGGTCTACCTTTGCCGCGGTCGTTTCAAGGCTCGCGTATTTGATCAGCGTTTAAATTTCGCCATCTTGCCATATGTCAAAGTGCGCCAGAGCCATTCAAACGGCCCTTGATAGTACCGACTGAGCCACCAGGGGCTGACGATCAATTGGAAAATCCAGATGGCCAAAACAACGATATAGAGCTGAGGACGTGAAAGCTCGCCAACCAGCGCAAAACCCGCGCCTGTAAATAGAAACAGGCATATCGCCGAATGCATGAGATAGTTGGTCAACGCCATGCGGCCAACCGCGGCAAACCGCGCCATGAGGCCCGCCAGCAGGCCACTTCGAAGTGCGAGGCAGATCGCGCCAATATATCCAATGGCCATCAGGAACCGACCTAAATGATAGGTTGGCCATATGTAGGTATAGCTTTCAAGCGCCGCAAAACCGGATGAATAGGCACGCCAAACCTCAGAAAAATTGACCACCAGCCCCGCGCCCAGTCCAATCACCGCCAACTTGATATAGGTCTCGCGCGGCAATTTGTTCTGCAAAACGCCGGCCTTGTAGAACGCCATGCCAAATAGCATCATGGCCAGCGCATCCCAGATCAAAAATGCCGGTAGAGCCAATTGGGTCATCACGATTTTATGAGCCGTGTTCCATTCAAGAGCGGTCCAATAAGAAGTTTTGCGGGCGCTCAGTTCCGCCTCGACGGCGTCTTGCGAGGGGAAATTTTCAATCAGAAACTCCTCCCAAACAGCAGCCTGCTCAAGAAGTTCCGCATGGTCGGGCGACAGATCGTCGACGACATGTACCTGATCATAGGCGGCCTTAGCCTCGGTATATTCCTTACCGAGCATCATAAGGATCGTGGCACTCATTAGCGTGACAGCCAGACCTGCGATCATCAAGGTCCGGGCACTGAGATTGCGAAACCAAAAGAGGATGGCACCGGATATGGCATAGGTGATCAGGATGTCCCCATTCCAAAGCAGAATATAGGCATTGAATATGCCGAACATCAAAAGCCAAAATGTGCGGTTATAGTGCAGCGAAAAGGCATGCTTGCGACCGGAGGTGAACAAAACAACGCCCGCGCCGAAGAGAATGGAGAATAGGCAGCGCATGATGCCTTCGCCGAAAAGCTCGACGCTGGCCCATGTCACAAGCGTGATGTTAAAAGTTTGAGTGACATCGATACCGGGGTTGGAATAGTTGGCGCTGATCAGGCCAAACCCCAAAATGTTCAACAGCAAAATGCCCAGAAGCGCAAAGCCGCGCAGAACATCAAGCGATTGAATGCGGTCACCTTCGGTGACAGGGGCTTCAAGACCTTCACGATCTCCCGCGGGCACCGAACCATCACTCATAGCACTCTCTCCCTTAAGTGTCAGATGACGGCCGGCCATTTAACGCGGGCCGGCGCGCGTTTGAATATTGCCTAACGGCAAAGAGCACAGATTTTATTGCCGGCAGGATCGCGCAGGTAAGCCAGATACATGGCGCCTTCACCTTCGCCGCGCAGGCCGGGCGGGTCTTCACAGGTCGTGCCGCCACTGGCAAGGCCGGCCGCGTGGAATGCGTCTGCGGTCGCTTGATCCTTGGCGCGGAAGCCTATCGTGCCGCCATTGGCATGGGTGGCCGGCTCGCCATTGATCGGTGGTGTCAGGCAAAAGACGCCGCCATCGGCCATGTAAAAGCAGCGGCCCTTGGGATCCATGACCCCTTCATTGTGCCCCAGCGCGCTCAGGACCGCATCATAAAAGGCCTTGGACGCCTCCATATCATTGACGCCAACCATAATGTGAGTGAACATGATTATTCCTCCCGTTCATCCTTGTTGAAAGTTGGCACGAAGACTAGACCCGGCCCACAGCTTCCACAAGATGTATCTTGAAAAAGCACTTGTGAGTGTTGATTACGCTCAGATTGCCAAACTAGCTCTTTGTCCGAGCGGCAATCGCCTGCGCCTTGCCCACCAAATTCTCCGCCTGCTTGATGGACGCCAGATCAATCATGCGGCCGTCGAGGGAAACAGACCCCTTGCCTTCCTTCTGAGCAACCTCCATGGCCTCCAGAATGCGCTTGGCGCGGGTGATTTCATCTTCGGAGGGGCTCATAACTTCATTGGCGGCGGCAATCTGGTTGGGGTGGATCGCCCATTTACCCTCGCAGCCCAATACGGCGGCCCGGCGCGCCGCGGCCTTGTAACCTTCCATGTCGGAGAAATCGCCAAAGGGGCCGTCGACAGGCCTGAGCCCGTTGGCGCGGGCGGCCACCACAAGGCGCGCCATGGCGTAGTGCCACATGTCACCAATATCGGTCGTGCGGTGGCCCTGTTCATCCTCGTCGCCAAGCACCAGATAGTCGGGATTGATGCCGCCAATAGTGGTGACCCGTGCGCGCGTGCTGGCGGCATAGTCCGCGACACCAAAATGCAGGCTCTCGTTGCGACGGGAGGCGCCGGCGATCTCGGTAATGTTCTGCATGCCCAATGCGGTTTCAATAATCAGCTCAAAGCCAATGCGCTTGCCATATCCCAGTGCATCTTCAATCTGGGTGACCAACATGTCCACGGCATAGACATCGGCGGCGGTGCCCACCTTTGGGATCATGATGAGGTCCAGGTTTTTTCCGGCTTTCTCCACCACATCAATGACATCGCGGTACATGTAATGGGTGTCGAGCCCATTGATGCGCACAGAAACGGCCTTGCCGCTCCAATTCAAATTATTGAGGGCGTCAATCGCCTTGACCCGGGCACTGTCCTTTTCGTCCGGCGCGACGGCATCCTCAAGGTCCAGAAAAACCACATCGGCATCCGAAGCGGCGGCCTTTTCCATAAGTCGCTCCTGACTGGCCGGAACGGACAGTTCACTTCTGTTGAGCCTTGCCGGAGCTTGTTGCGTGACATGAAAACTCATCGGTGCACCTTCTAATCTTAGATTTGATCTGACTTTGCCCCACGAAACAGGTTTTTTGTACGCTCTGTCAACGCCAAAGCCCGCTCTTAGCTCCCGAGCCGGGACGCCTGCCGCTTCATCCCCTTCCCAATGTGTTTACTATAAGAATCAATAGCCATGGCAGCGCAGATTGGCCATACTATGGCTCCCATTAATGGAACGATCTGATCTCATGACGGTACGAACCAAAGACGTTGTCCGGTCCACATCGACTTTGCACGCGGCTCTTGACGCTCAAGAGCAGCCAGCTGAGGCCCCGGCAGAGGTCAATGTCCCCCAAACAGATTTTAGTGGCCCGGATTTCTATTTGAACAGGGAGCTCACATGGCTGGCGTTTAATCGCCGGGTTCTTAGCGAGGCTGTCGATGCGCGTACACCGCTGCTCGAAAGGGTCAAGTTTCTTGCGATAGCCGGATCGAACCTGGACGAGTTCTTTATGAAAAGAATCGGCGGGCTGAAACAACAGGTCGGCGCGGGGCTTCATGACGCCACGGTAGACGGACGCACAGCCCAACAGCAAATCGATGAATGCACCAAAGTGGCCGTTGGCCTTCAAAATGATATGAAGAAGGCTTATCGAACCCTCTTGCGGGATTTAAAGAAGTACAACATCCGGATCTCCAATTACAAAGATCTGTCTCAGGAAAAGCAGGAAGAGCTCCGACAGGTTTTTATTGACCAGATCTTTCCTCTGGTGACCCCTCTGGCGATAGACCCGGCACACCCCTTTCCGTTTTTGTCAAACCTGTCACTTAATCTTCTGGTTTCACTCAAGCGCACGCATACACAGGAAGACGTTCTGGCACGCATTAAAGTGCCCGTGGGTCATGGGGTTCCACGCTTTCTGAGACTTTCAGACAGCTATGAATTTGTCTGCCTCTCAAGTGTCATCGCGCATAATTTGGATCTTCTGTTTCCCGATACTGAAATCACATCTGTGGAAAGATTTCGGGTTATTCGTAACTCCAACACCGAGCGGGATGAGGAATCAGCAGACGATCTGCTGGCGATGATCGAATCGGAACTGAGGGACCGGAAATTCGCGCCCATTGTTCGCCTGGAAGCAGAAAAAACTATCAACCCGGTGCATCGGGGAATGTTGTGCGCGGAACTTGGCCTCGATGAGGAAAGCGATGTCTATCAATCCAATTCTCTCATCGGGATGCGCGACCTGATGGAAATAGCCGAGCTTGGGGTGCCAGAGCTCCACTACCCTGACCATCATCCCACCATGCCGGTCAAGCTGACAGATGGCCGTAATATTTTTCATGTCATTCGTGAAGCGGGATCTATTCTTCTGCACCATCCTTACGAGTCCTTTGTCTCGTCCGTGGAACGGTTACTGTTTGAAGCCGGTCGTGATCCGAAAGTAAGGGCGATCAAAATGACGCTCTACCGCACGTCGTCTGATAGCCGCATCATTGATTATCTGATTGAGGCCGCTCGGAACGGCAAACAGGTTGCGGTGGTCGTCGAGCTGAAAGCCCGCTTTGACGAGGCCGCGAATATTCGCTGGGCCAATCGATTGGAAGAAGCAGGAATTCACGTAACCTATGGGGTTGTCGGCCTTAAAACCCACTCAAAAGTTATCCTAGTGGTGCGTGAAGATTATAATGGCCTGAGGCGTTATGCCCATATCGGCACGGGAAATTATCACGCCGGGACAGCGCGAGTTTATTCTGATCTTGGCCTTTTAACGAGCGATCCGCAGATTGGCGCGGATCTTTCTGAGTTCTTCAATTTTCTGACAACGGGCTGCGCGCCCATTCGCCATTATCAGACCCTTTTGATTGCGCCGAAGATCCTAAAAAAGCAAATGATCGCGAAAATCTCTCGAGAGGTTGAACGATCAACGCAGACCGCCCCAGGCCTCATTCGCATCAAATGCAACGCGCTGGAAGATCCCGATATCACCTGCGCCCTCTATGAGGCGGCGGAGCGCGGGGTGAAAGTTGAGCTTATCATCCGCGACAGTTGTCGCCTGCGGCCGGGGATCCCTGGCATCAGTGACAATATCTCGGTTGTCAGCATCGTTGGCCGGTTTCTGGAGCATGCGCGCATCTTCTATTTCCGCAATGGCGGTGACGAGGAATATTTTATTGGGTCGGCGGATCTCATGCGGCGTAATCTGGACAGCCGGGTCGAAGTGCTTGTGCCGATCAATGATCCTGAACAACAGGCCGAGCTGAACGCGATCTTTGAATTGCAGCTTTCTGATCGGCGTTCGGCCTGGGACATGGGCCCCGATGGAACTTACACCCAACGCAGACCAGGGCGCAAAGGACGCAAAACAGGCTCGCAGCAAAGTTTGATCAAACGGGCTGAAAAGAGCACACTTGACTGGAAAAAACGTCGCCAGCGCAAGCCAAAAGGCATTGTGAGTTAAGCCCCGTCATTGCTGCATTTGTTATATGGTCAACAAACAAATTATTTCTGCCAAGGCTGTGATATTTCACGAGGGGCGTGTCTTGCTTCTGGAGCGGGCCAATGGGCGCTGGGACCTGCCAGGGGGGCACGTGGCCAAGAAAGAGCCGGTTCTGCAAGCACTCATACGTGAGGTCAAGGAGGAGACAGGACTTGATATTGAGGTGCAAGAGCTCCTGTCAACGCACATCCACGAAAACCGACGCGGCGACCAAGTCGCGACACTTGCCTATCTGTGTGAATCTCACAAGAAGCCGAGTGAGAAAAATATTCATCTTTCAAAGGAGCATCAGTACTGGACCCTCGCCAAACCGGCGAAGCTGGAAAGGTACAAGATTCGCCCACACCACCGGGAGGCCATCGTCATCGGTGCAGAACGCGGTGCCCGAACGGCGCGCAAGGGGAAGTAACCCCCTCGCTTCGCGGCAATATGTCACGTGATAGAAGCGACACAGGCAGGATATGGTCCCGGCAGATAAGCCCCCCCTGTCGCCACTTGTCCCCCACTTGCCCCCCCACTGGCCCCCCACTTGCCGCAAGAAGTTTTGCGTTCCACGCCAACAAACCCGCCTCTTGATTTTTAACCGGGGTCTGTAGAACTATGGGGCCCGATGACAAAGAGATCTCTTCATTTTCATCACGGGAGAATAGATTGACCCCTACCGTCAAAGAATTTTTCGACGAACCCACCAACACCTATAGCTATGTGGTGTCTGACCCGGCGACCGGGAAATGTGCGATCGTTGATTCCGTCCTTGAATATGCTGCCAACTCAGGACGCACTGGGTTGGACGGCGCCAATGCCATCGTCTCTCATATCAGACGCGAGGGATATGAGGTGGAATGGATCCTGGAGACGCATGTCCACGCCGATCACCTTTCTGCGGCGCCCTACCTGAAAGAACAAGTGGGGGGAAAGCTCGCCATCGGAGAGCAAATCACCATCGTTCAGAACACTTTCGGCAAACTCTTCAATGCCGGTCCTGAATTTAAATGCGATGGCAGCCAGTTTGATGTCTTGTTAAAGGAAGATCAGCAATTTTCTATTGGAGCTATACAGGCGAAGGCCCTGCACACGCCCGGTCACACACCGGCTTGCATGACCTTTGTGATTGGCGACGCCGGATTTGTCGGCGACACGCTCTTTATGCCGGACTATGGCACGGCCCGGTGTGATTTTCCGGGTGGGAATGCGGCAACACTTTATGAGTCCATCCAAAAGATTTTTGCACTGCCTGACGACACCCGTCTGTTCATGTGCCACGACTATGGCGCCGAGGGCCGAGAGGGTTATCTCTTCGAGACCACGGTCGGCGCACAGAAGTCGCATAATATCCACATCCATGAGGGCATCTCCAAAGAGGCCTTCGTCGAGATGCGTCATGCCCGGGATGCTCAGCTTGATCTTCCCAAATTGATATTGCCCTCCGTACAGGTCAACATGCGCGCAGGCCACATGCCGCCAGCTGAAGACAACGGCACGCGCTATCTTAAAATCCCGATTGACACGGTCTAAGCCTCGACGCAGTCTGATTGCCAGTCGGCAGAAAGGGATAGCCATGGATATCAGAGTTGTGACACCGGACTTGGCGGTCTCTCCGCAAATAAATCCCGAGGATCTTTCGGGACTGGCTGAACAGGGTTTTCGCACCATTATCAATGTACGGCCGGACCAGGAGGCGCCCGGGCAGCCTTCCTCCGACGACATTGAGAAGGCCGCGCAGGCGGCAGGCCTTGCCTATTGCCATATCCCGATCACGCCAGGGCAGATGACCCCCTCGCAGGTGTCCATGTTTGCAGAGGCATGCAAAGCATCGCAAGGGCCGGTCTTTGCGTTTTGTCGCACCGGTACACGCGCGGTCATGCTTTGGGCTCTTAGTCAAAGGGGCGAACTGTCGCCGACTGAGATTGCTGAGACCGCCAAAGCGGCGGGCTATGATCTGCCGCCGGCAATTGTTGGAGCTTGAGGGTTGATTGAGCCAACCCCGATTTGGAGGGCGCGCCTGACGCTATGGCAATTCCAAACTCTCTGAAACGGTTCTTCCCTTTTCTGGATTGGGCCAGCAGCTACAACCGGCAATCTTTCTTAAACGATGGTACTGCGGCGATCATCGTCACCATCATGCTCATACCTCAATCTCTCGCCTATGCCATGCTGGCTGGTTTGCCGCCACAAATGGGGCTCTATGCCAGCATCCTGCCACTTGTTGCCTATGCGCTCTTTGGCACCAGCCGCACCCTTGCCGTTGGGCCTGTGGCGGTTGTTTCTCTTATGTCAGCGACGGCGGTTGGCGCGGTCGTTGGTCCGGGCGGGGCGGGCTATGTTGAAGCTGCCATGCTGCTCGCGCTTATTTCGGGTGGCATGCTTTTGACTCTTGGATTGCTGCGCCTCGGATTTCTGGCGAATTTTCTCAGTCATCCGGTCATTTCAGGATTTATTTCTGCCTCAGGCATCTTGATTGCCGTCAGCCAGCTTAAGCATATTCTGGGCATTTCGGTTTCCGGCCACAATCTGATTGATATTTTACAGGGTCTTCTGAGCGCCCTGCCTCAAACGAATTTCTATACACTTTTCATTGGGGTGATCAGCCTGGGTTTTCTTCTTGCCGTTCGGTTCTATTTGGACCCCGCCCTCGCCAAGATTAATGTGCGCAGCGAATGGCGCCAATTTCTCGTCAAAGCCGGGCCGGTTTTTGCCGTGATCGGCACAACCCTGGCGGCCTCACAATTTCAATTGGCGGCGAAAGGTGTTGAGACAGTTGGCAGAGTTCCGGTGGGCCTGCCGCAGATGCAACTGCCCGCGTTTGATATGGATATCGTTCACGCGCTTTTGCTTCCAGCCTTTCTCATCAGCCTTATTGGATTTGTTGAATCCATTTCGGTGGCACAAACCCTTGCGGCGCGACGCCGGCAGCGAATTGACCCCAACCGGGAACTGGTCGCCCTGGGTGCCGCCAATCTGGCTTCGGGAATAAGCGGCGGTTATGCGGTCACGGGCGGCTTTGCGCGCTCTATCGTCAATTATGATGCCGGGGCGGAAACGCCCGCCGCGGGCGCCTTAACAGCCATCGGGATTGCGCTGGCAACCTTGTTCCTGACGCCGCTTATCTACGCGCTTCCCAAAGCGACGCTCGCAGCGACAATTATTGTCGCCGTTCTCACGCTTGTCGACTTTGAAATGATGCGAACGATCTGGCGGTATTCCAAACAGGATTTCTCCGCCATGGCGACAACCATTGTCCTCACCTGGACGGTGGGTGTTGTCGCGGGGGTCGCCTCTGGGGTTCTTCTGTCCGTTTTGCTGCACCTTTACCGCACCAGTCGACCGCACTACGCCCTCGTCGGCCGGGTGCCCGGGACGGAGCATTTCCGCAACATTGACCGTCATGATGTTGAGACCTGTGAGACCATGCTCACCTTGCGGGTGGACGAAAGTCTCTACTTTGCCAACGCCCGGTTCCTGGAGGATCAGGTTTATGCGGCCATTGCCCAGCGCCCCAATCTTAAACATGTGGTCTTAATGTGCCCGGCGGTTAATGCCATTGACGCTAGCGCGCTGGAAAGCCTGGAGGCTATTAACGAGCGCCTCGAGATCGCTGGCATCACCTTCCACCTTAGCGAAGTTAAAGGCCCCGTCATGGATCGTCTCAAGCGTTCGCATTTTCTGAGCTCTCTGACGGGACAGGTGTTTCTCAGCCAATATGACGCCTACCGGTTTGTCTCCCAGCAAAACGAAACCGCCACACCCGAAACACCTTCCTTTTAAATCTTTCATTAACCATGCGATCACTTTTAACGAGTGTCACAGGTTATCTTCACGCAACGTTTACCCCACGCGCGTAGGCTGGTTCCCTAAACCGTGGGGGGTCACGCCATGACTGGATATCAGATCAGGGGTAAGTCTCTGATTCCAATCATTGTTCTAGGACTGAGTTTGTGGGTGTTTGGTTTTTCAGCCAACACGCCATCCACGCCGCTTGAATCAAGTGATCTGGCTGCGACGGATGCGACGGTCGCCTCTTTTCTCGAGCTGGTGTTTCAATCCAGAGATCTCGATATATTCGCTCACCGTTCCCAAGCTACTTCTGGCAGTCTGCCTGCGACGGATACTTCCCTTGACCTTGAGGCACTCCACACACTGGCTGACGAATATTGGTATGCGGATGATTTTGAAGGCCTTGAACTCGCTGCCGAAAAACTTCTCGCATCTGCCAAGCTGAAGAATGATGAGGACCACATTGCCATTGCCCAGGCCTATAGCGCTTATGCGACTGGCGGGTTTGGTAATTTTTCCACCGCAGCGCATCAACTGCAAGATGTTCTGGCGCGCGCAAGGCACTTTCACGACAAAACCGCCTTTGTGACAGCAACCATTCTCCTGGCAACACTGGAGCCTCATGAAGCAAAATTTCACCAGGCTAAAGCTCAGATTGTCGGCGTCTCTCGTTTACTGGCCTATGCGGATGAAAGCGACCGGCTGAAACCGGCCATCTCCTACAGCCTTGGGTATCTCAGTGTCGAGTTGGGCAACATCGAAGAGGCAATCCAGTACTACACCCAATGCATTGAAGAGGCGCGTCGGGCTGGTGAAAGGATTGATCTTGGGACAGTTCTCTATAATACGGCCATGGCCCTCTCCGAAGGGGAGCATATCGAGGCATCCAACAATCTCTTTCTCCGCCTGATTGAATGGTATGAGGAGACGGGACAGCCGCACAACCAGCTCTATGCCTATTATGGCTTGGCCTACAATTATTACGATCTGGGTGAATATGCTCAAAGCCTGATTTATGCCAACGCCGGGCTCGAAGTCTTTGAGGACCAAAATGACTTCACGGTCTTTCTTAGACAGGTTGGAGCCATTGGCGCCGCACGTACCGGCGATCTAGAAACAGCACGCGAATACAGCACGATCGCAAAAGATTACTTTGACCAAAGACCTGAATATTCTGGGACCACCTGGGCTATTCGAAATCAGCACGTGGACGCAGAGATTGCCTTTGCTGAGAAGAGATACAAGGAGGCCTATCAGCTCATCAAAAAATATTACAATGAGCGCACCGACATTATAAGTGAACAAAACCAGGAAGACGTCCGTAACTGGCGCAGTCAGACGGAACAGGCATATCAGAAAATTGTCTCCGACCAGGAAGCCAAACTCGCGCAGCAGAGCAAAATCCAGATTCTGCAGGCCGGCTTGATTTTTCTCGGGTTTTTCCTCTTTGTCATTTTGTCGGCAGGGTTTTTGAGACTCAAACGGACAACAAATAGCCTGATTGAGAGCGAAGCGCGGTTTGGCCGAGCCATCTCCAACTCAAAAAGTGGCATTTGGGAATATAATCTCAAATCCCAATCGCGGTACTTCTCGCCCTCCATGGAGGAGCTCTTTGGGTATGCTGCCAATGAACTGATTTCCAATGCGGATTGGATGAGCATTGTCTTCCCCCCCGACTCACTGAATATCATCACGCAAAAAGTGAGAACCGATAATGACGGCTGCGACCACTTTGACTTTGATGTGCTTGCCATCAAACGAGACCAGACCGAGATTTGGGTGAATATTGAGGGCGCGATTGTTCGCGATTCGAGGGGCCGCGCCGAGGTCGTGTCGGGGGTAACGTCGGACATCACGAGCCGCAAACTTGCCGAACACTATCTGACTGAAGCTCGAAACGAGTCGGACCGCCTTAGCCGGGCGAAGAGTGAATTTATCGCCAGCATGAGCCATGAATTACGTACGCCTCTGAATTCAGTCATAGGATTTTCTGAGGTCATGCAAAACGATCCTCGAGACTCTCTGTCACAACGGCAGATGGAGAATCTGGGCTATATCGAAAAGGCCGGTAAGCACCTTTTGGATATCGTCAATAGCATCATTAATATTTCCCGGATCGAGCTGGGTGAGTGTGATCTTGTTTTCGAACAAGTCGATCTGGTTGAGGTCGTCGATGACTGCTGCTCCATGGTGTCGCCCATCGCCGCGGAAAGTAACGTGATCATCAATAATCTGACGCTAAACTTCCCCAATGCCTTTGTTCAAGGGGACCGCCAATGGATCCGGCAGGTTTTGTTGAACCTGCTGTCCAATGCCATCAAGTACAATATTGTTGGCGGGCAGGTCTCCATTGATCTTTCAACCGAAGACCCAAATTATTGCCAAATTTGTATCAGCGACACGGGGATCGGCATCGAAAAGAGCAAGCAGCCTCATATCTTTGAATTATTTAATCGCCTGGGAGTTGAAGCCTTCTCGTCCGCCTCAGGTTCCGGCATCGGCTTGTCGGTTTCCAAACGCATGATTGAGGCGATGAACGGTTCGATTGATTTTGACAGTGAAGTAGGCGTTGGTAGCCAGTTCTGGATACGCCTGCCGCTCACGGACAGTGCGGCACTTCCAAATCCGGACATTGGTACTTCTGCCGCCTGATATACTGGCACTTTTTTCCAGGGCGACGAGCAGAGTTTCGGGGATTTTCAGTCATTCTCCCTCAATGGGGGACATTTCGCAAATCCCAGGGGACTATCCAGGGCGGCAAAATCAGATCTGTGGATCACCCGATGAACGCTCTGTCCCTTTCCAAATCACATAGATCGCTGGAATGACCAGCAGCGCCAACAATGTAGCGCTCACCATGCCGCCCACCATAGGCGCAGCAATCCGTCTCATTACTTCTGAACCGGTGCCTGTTCCAAACATTATCGGCAGCAAGCCTGCAATGATCACGGAGACAGTCATCATGATTGGTCGAACCCGCCTCAGTGCCCCTTCGGTCACCGCCTCGGCCACATCTACCGCCTCGCCTGGCTTTGCCGCGATCTGAAGACGCTCCCAGGACTGATTGAGGTAGACAATCATCAGAACGCCGATTTCCACAGCGACCCCGGAGAGCGCGATGAAGCCAACACCCACGGCGATCGACATATCGTAACCAAGAAGATAAAGCAGCCACAGTCCGCCGACGAGCGCCAATGGCAGGGTACCCAGAACGATCGCGACAGCGACAAATGACCGAAAGTGCAAGAACAATAAGAGCACGATAATCGCAATTGTCACCGGCACCACGAGTAGCAAACGCGCCTTGGCTCGCTCCAAATATTCATATTGACCCGACCAGGTCAGGGAATAGCCAGCTGGCATTTTGATCTCCTGCCTCACTTTTTCGCGCGCTTCAGCGACAAAGGAGCCAAGATCGCGGCCTTGTATGTCCACAAAGATCCAACCATTGGGACGGGCGTTTTCGCTTCGGATCATCCCAGGCCCATCAGAGATTGACACGCTCGCCACCTGACCAAGGCTGATCTGCGCGCCCCCTGCCGTCACGATCGGCAGTTCTTTTAACGCCTCCACTGAACTGCGGTACGCCCTGGGATAACGCAGGTTGACCGGGTAACGTTCCAGATTCTCAACGCTTTGTGTGACCTCCATGCCGCCGATGGCGGTACGGACGATGGCCTGCACATCGTCAATGTTGAGGCCAAACCGGGCCGCTTGTGCTCTGTCGATATCGACGTCGATAAACCGTCCGCCGGTTACCCGCTCTGCATAAACAGATGAGGCGCCGGGTACCTGTTTGACCAGCGCCTCAATCTCCTGGCCGATTGTTCCGATGACCGCAAGGTCCGGTCCGGCAATCTTGATGCCGACCGGCGTTTTAATACCGGTCGCCAGCATGTCGATCCGGTTCTTGATCGGCATAATCCAAACATTGGTGAGGCTGGGGATCTGGACAAGAGCATCAAGCTCATTTTTCAGGCTATCCATCGTGACCCCGGGCCGCCATTCACTGCGCGGTTTCAATCGGATCGTGGTTTCGATCATGGTAAGCGGCGCGGGGTCCGTTGCTGTTTCCGCCCGACCGGCCTTGCCATAGACCGTATCCACTTCCGGCACTGTCTTGATCAGCCGATTTGTCAACTGCAACAGCTCGCCCGCCTCCGCCACCGAAATTGCAGGATACGCGCTCGGCATGTAAAGGAGATCGCCCTCATCAAGCTCAGGCATAAATTCGCCGCCAAGGCGGCTGAGCGGCCAAACCACACTCACCAGAATAAGACCGGCCATGACAAGCACGGCCTTTGGCCGTCTCAGCGTGAAATCGAGTGCGGGCCGATAAAGCCACATCAGCCAGCGGCTGACCGGATTATCTTTTTCTTCCCGGATGCGCCCCCGGATAAAGAGCCCCATTAGCACAGGCACCAAAGTAATCGACAAGATTGCCGCAGCTGCCATGGCATAGGTTTTGGTAAAGGCGAGCGGACTGAACATGCGCCCTTCTTGTGCCTGCAGCGCAAAAATTGGTGTGAAACTCAATGTGATAATCAAGAGTGAGAAGAAAAGTGAAGGGCCCACTTCCACCGCCGCGTCACCAACCACGCGCCAGCGGTTTTCCTTTGTTAACGGCTCACGCTCGACATGTTTGTGCAGGTTTTCAACCATGACAATCGCCGCATCCACCATGGCGCCGATGGCAATGGCAATGCCGCCAAGCGACATAATGTTGGCGTTGATGCCTTGGGCATTCATTATCACTACAGCAGAGAGCACACCTACCGGCAGACTGAGGATGATAACCAGTGATGAGCGAAAATGATAAAGAAACAAGGCGCAGACCAGCGCCACAATGAGAAATTCTTCGAGAAGCTTGTGCAAAAGATTATCGACTGCCCGTTCGATCAGTGCCGACCGGTCGTAGGTTTCAATAACCTCAACGCCTTCCGGCAAACTGTCCTTCAGCTGTTCAAGCTTCTCTTTTACCGCATTGATGGTGGTCAGTGCGTTTTCTCCTGAGCGCATGATGATAACACCGCCGACCGCCTCACCTTCTCCATTGAGCTCGCCAATGCCGCGCCTTAGCTCGGGCCCAAGTCGCACATCCGCGACGTCTTTGAGGAGCACCGGCGTGCCACGCAGGGTTGTTATCAAGGGAATGTTCTCAAGCTCCTCTCGGCTTGAAATGTAGCCGGTGGCCCGCACCATATATTCAGCCTCTGCCATTTCCAGCACCGACCCGCCGGTCTCCTGATTGCCGCCGCGCATCGCCTTTTGCACTTGGGCAAGTGGAATGTTGAAGGCCCGCAGCTTGTTGGGATCCACCACCACTTGATACTGCTTCACCATGCCGCCGATGGTGGCCACCTCTGACACCCCCGGCACGCTCTGCAATTCAAACTTCAAGAACCAGTCCTGCACCGAACGCAGCGCCGCCAGATCATGCGCACCGGTCCGGTCAATGAGGGCATATTGGTAAATCCACCCGACCCCGGTGGCGTCCGGCCCGAGCGCAGGCCGCGCATCCATTGGCAGGTTGGGCGATACCTGACTTAAGTATTCCAATACGCGTGAGCGCGCCCAGTAGAGATCCGTGCCGTCTTTAAAAATGACATAGACATAGCTGTCGCCAAAAAAGGAATAGCCGCGCACGCTTATGGCGCCAGGCACCGACAGCAGGGCCGTCGTCAACGGATAAGTCACCTGATCTTCCACCACCTGCGGGGCCTGCCCCGGCCATGTGGTCTTGACGATCACCTGTACATCGGAAAGGTCCGGTATCGCATCCAGCGGTGTTTGCCGTGCGGACCAGATGCCAAATCCCACAAACAGCCCCGTGAGCAACAGCACCACCAGCCGGTTGGCAATCGACCAGCGAATAATGGCGGCCAACATTTCAGTGACCCTCCATTTTCATGGCGTCCAACTTGTGCAGCGCGCTAATGAAGAAAATGCCATCCTCACCCTTGCCAAGCTCAAAGTGAACCGCGTCACCTTGCGCGAACGCCGTGAGGTCGATCGCCTCGGATACTTTGAAATCCATGGTCATGGTGGGCCAGCCAATGGCTGGGATTGGATCGTGGGTGAGATTGACCATGTGATGTGCCGCCATCACTGAGTTGACCGTACCGGAACCGGTGACCGGTTCGCCCGCTGTGGCGCTGTCCGGCTCACCGTTGGCCAGGCCTTCAGCTTTTTCCTCGGCAATGTCCATTGTCATGTCCTTGGCCTCAGACACACCGGGCCCCATGCGCTGGAAGCCGGCAGACAGGCTGGCTTCGGAGTCGATCAGGAATTGGCCGGAGAAGACGATCTGTTCCCCTTCCCTCAGCCCGTCGGTAATCTGCACGGTCTCTGCGGTGACTGTTCCGATCTTGACCTCGCGGGGCTCAAACTTACCCTCACCAAGGGCAACTATCACCCGCGACGAGCTGCCTGTGCGAATGAGTGCGTCTTTTGGGATCACCAGAGCGTCTTCGACCGGCGCGCCAAAGATGGTCACGTCGACAAACATATTTGGTTTCAAAACCCCGGAGACATTGCCGAATTTCAACCGAACCTTAACCGTATGGGTTTTGGGGTCGACCACCGGATAGACATAATCAATCGTGCCAAAGAGGGCCTGACCTTCCCCGTAGGAAAGGTCAATTCTCGCCTCCAAACCCTCTGAGAGAACGGCGGCCTGATTTTCGAAGACATCCGCCATAATCCAAACCGTCGACAGGTCGGCGATGGTCAGAATCGATGTCGAGGGGGTGACATACATATTCTCGGCGACATTCAGCTCGGTAATCACCCCGTCCTGGGCCGCAAACACATCTACCAATTGCTCTACCTTGCGCGAGCGCCTGAGGGTTTCGATTTGCTGCGAATTAAATCCAAGCAGCGCGAGTTGTTCTGCAGCTGTGGCAATATATTTCTGTTCGCCCCGACCCAGCGCCTGCACATAGTCCGATTGGGCGACCACCAAGCGGGGTGCATAGATGCGAAACAGGAGATCGCCCTTTTGCACCGCCGCGCCAAGTGTATTGGTCACCAGCTTATCAATCCACCCCTCAGCGCGCATGTGCACATGTGAGAGTTTGGTTTCATCATGATCGACAAACCCAACAGATTTAATTTCTCGCGATATGGACGCCTTCCTTACCGCACCTAAGCGAACGCCAATGTTGTTCTGGGTGACTGAAGAGACAGTCACCACACCGGCCTCGGCCTCTTCATCGGCATAGACCGGGATCAGATCCATGCCCATCGGTGACTTGCCGGGCTTGTCGCTCTTAAAATTGGGATCCATGGGCGCCACCCAATAGGCGATCTGTCGTTCGCCCTCGCCCGTCTCGAGGCTCTGCGTCGCTCTATAGCTTCCCGTCAGATAAGAAAGCGTGGCGACGCCCCCCAAAACCATGACCGCAATGGCCGTTGCAATAGACTTGTTCCACATGAGTTATTTCCTGACAGTGTCTCGTAAATTCAATCTGTGACGTCGAAGCCAGCTTCGACGGGCCCCCTGCCTCCAGTAAGGCAGACGGCAGACAATGAGTTGTCAGGAGCTAGATACGGATGCGGCCAGTCACCATCCAGACGCTTGTGCCGAAGTCGGCAACAATCCGTGGCGGCGGATATCCCGGCGGTGACTTTGGCTGTAGAGGCTGAGGAAAAACTTCATCGGAACCTGTCACCAGGACCGGCAGGCGCTCTGCAGTCCCAACACTGGGCACGACGGTTTGCGCTTGACAAAACATGACCTCACGGTCTGCCCCGTCGTTGCAGTGCCCACAGTCGTTGCTCTTCGGCGCATGATGAGATGTAGGCAATTCTGCCTTCGCCATGGCCGCGCCATGGTGGGCGTCAGGGCTGCCCGAGGGCGCCATGCCGCACATGGGCATGAGGGCCAATTGAACAGAAAACACGATGAGCGCGAGGAATTGCATGGGAGACATTTAATCCTTCTAGTAGCTAGAAGGTCAAGCGGTGCGCGCGGGACATTTTGTCACCGCCCTCTGCGCTCTGGCAAGCGGGTCCGGCATCGGCAGTCGGATGACCAGGCTGGTGGAGCTAGGCGGAATCGAACCGCCGACCTCTTGAGTGCGATTCAAGCGCTCTCCCAACTGAGCTATAGCCCCGATCCAAGCGATTAAAAC
>SBGZ01000001.1 GCA_006226415.1 Alphaproteobacteria bacterium | reverse complement strand
CGCATCTGCCTTTGACATGTCCGCATCTTCTGAGACTTTGGCGATGAGGTCATTCTTGTTCATGGAGGCCCCGCTTCTGTAGGAGTTATCAAAATATGGTTGGTGGCGGAAAGTGTAGACCTGTTCCCCCTCTCGTCAAACAAAAAACAACAAAAAACGGCGGAAAACTGGGGTTTTCCACCGTTATCTGGATGTTCATGACCCAAATTAGGCCATTTTAGCCCTGATTAATGGGCAATTGTCGCATTTTGGCTCTCCAGCGAATCGGATGCGAGGGCCGGATCGACCTCTGATTCTTCGCTCCATTCGATGGGTTCAAGCTTTTCCGTGAGAGCCGTTGCCAGCACTTCATCCATGGTTGAAACCGGGATGATTTTCAGACCCTTTTTCACATTCTCGGGAATGTCCGCGAGGTCTTTTTCATTATCCTCAGGGATCAGAACCGTCTTAATGCCGCTTCTGAGGGCTGCCAGAAGCTTCTCTTTCAGGCCGCCAATCGGCAGAACACGGCCGCGCAGGGTCACTTCCCCGGTCATGGCCACATCGCGGCGGACCGGAATTCCGGTCAAGACCGACACGATGGAGGTGACCATGCCGACACCAGCGGATGGGCCATCCTTCGGTGTTGCGCCTTCGGGCACGTGAACGTGAATATCGCGTTTTTCAAAGATTGTCGGCTTGATGCCAAAATCGACTGCCCGCGAGCGCACAAAGGAATGCGCCGCGTTGATGGATTCCTTCATCACATCGCCGAGCTTACCTGTGGTGGTCATGCGGCCTTTGCCCGGCAAAGTCACCGATTCAATGGCCAGGATTTCACCGCCAACTTCGGTCCAGGCGAGGCCGGTTACGACACCGACCTGATCTTCGCCTTCAATCTCGCCGTAACGGAATTTGCGAATGCCTGCGTATTTGTCGAGGGCCGCTTCGTCGATGGTGACCGACTTCACGTCTTCGGTGAGGATTTCCTTCACCGCTTTGCGGGCCAGATTGGCAATTTCGCGTTCGAGGTTTCTGACACCCGCTTCACGGGTGTAGTAACGGATGAGGCCCCGGAGACCGCTTTCGGTCAGCTCAAACTCGCCCTTCTTGAGGCCATGATCCTTAACCTGCTTGGGGACCAGGTGACGGCGGGCAATTTCCACCTTCTCATCTTCGGTGTAGCCGGCCAGGCGGATGAGTTCCATCCGGTCCAGCAAGGGCTGCGGCATGCGAAGTGAGTTGGCCGTGGTGATGAACATGACATCGGAGAGGTCATATTCCACTTCCAGGTAGTGGTCCATAAAGGTGTGGTTCTGTTCCGGATCCAACACTTCAAGCAAGGCTGACGAGGGGTCGCCTCTAAAGTCAGCCCCGAGTTTGTCGATCTCATCGAGCAGGAACATCGGGTTGGAGTGTTTTGCCTTCTTCATGGATTGGATAATCTTGCCCGGCATGGAGCCAATATAGGTTCGCCGGTGACCGCGAATTTCGGCCTCGTCGCGCACGCCGCCCAATGAGACGCGCACAAACTCACGGCCCGTGGCCTTGGCGATTGACTTACCCAGAGAGGTTTTACCAACCCCGGGAGGGCCAACGAGGCAAAGGATCGGGCCCTTGAGCTTGTTGGTGCGCTGTTGCACGGCCAGGTACTCGACGATGCGTTCCTTGACCTTCTCAAGTCCGTAATGGTCTTCGTCGAGAATTTTACGCGCCCGTTTCAGATCCTTTTTAACCCGGCTCTTCTTGTTCCACGGAATGCCCAGGATCCAGTCGAGATAGTTGCGCACGACGGTGGCTTCCGCTGACATCGGGCTCATTTGGCGCAGCTTCTTAAGCTCGCCACCCACCTTTTCGCGGGCTTCTTTTGAAAGCTTGGTTTTGTTGACCTTTTCTTCCAGCTCAGAGAGCTCGTCGTGGCCGTCCTCACCTTCGCCCAGCTCCTTTTGAATGGCCTTCATCTGCTCATTCAAATAATACTCGCGCTGGGTTTTCTCCATCTGCCGCTTGACGCGGGAGCGGATCTTTTTCTCAACCTGAAGAACAGAAATCTCACCTTCCATCATGCCATAAACCGCTTCAAGGCGTTTGGGCACATCTGTGATTTCAAGCAGATCCTGCTTTTCCTGGATCTTGATAGACAAATGAGAGGCAATCGTATCGGCGAGTTTGGAAGCGCCTTCGATCTGATTAATTGAAACCAGCGTTTCCGGCGAAACCTTCTTGTTGAGCTTAACGTAGCTTTCAAACTGCGCCACAACGGTCCGAGCCAGCGCTTCGACCTCGTCACCAGCATCATGTTCTTCAGTGAGAAACTCCGCTTCCGCCTGATAAAATTCGGTATTGTCCGTATACTGTTTAACCCGGGCACGCGCACCGCCTTCAACCAGCACCTTGACGGTACCGTCCGGCAACTTTAAGAGCTGCAAAACAGAGGCGATTGTCCCGATTTCGTAAATATCGTCCGTTGCGGGATCATCGTCCGAGGCGTTCTTCTGTGTTACCAGAAGAATTTGCTTGTCATCCAGCATGACGTCTTCGAGCGCCTTGACAGATTTTTCCCGTCCAACAAAAAGCGGAACGATCATGTGCGGAAAGACGACAATGTCCCGAAGCGGCAGAACCGGATAGACCTTATTGTCGACGGTCGGGGTGTTTTCTTGTTCGCTAGACAATGCTGTTTCCTCTCAACTTTATGTGCCGTACCCTGTCTGGATGGTCCCGGCTCGCATTTAGATCCCATGGCAGCTTGCGCTGTTTCGGCGATCCTTCTTTTACTCAATGGCCTTCAAGTCCCTGGATCAGGCGGCTTTGGCATTCGGTTGAGCCCTTTCTGCCAGCAGAGGCGGCTCTTTCCTTTTCAATAAGTGGCGTTTGCCCATGGTTATTCAAGAGGTAACACGTTGCCAAAGTTCGTCGAATATAATTCTGCAAAAATGCTAATTTGACGTGAAATTCGTGCATTTTGAGGCGTTTTGACACGAAAAAGGGGGTAAATGACGTCATTTACCCCCTATAATTTCTAAAGATTTTGGTTTATTTAAGCCGATGATTCGACGTCATCCTTACGCTCAGAATAGATGTAGAGCGGGCTGGCGCGGCCTTCGACCACTTCGCCATTAATAACCACCTCTTCGACCCCTTCCAGGGACGGCAATTCATACATGGTTTCCAGCAAAATACTTTCCATGATGGATCGCAGGCCGCGTGCCCCGGTTTTACGGGAAATGGCCTTGCGCGCCACACCTTTCAAGGCATCATCAGAGAATGTCAGCTTAGTGTTCTCCATCTCGAAGAGACGCTGATATTGCTTCAAAAGCGCATTTTTCGGCGCGGTCAGGATCGTTACAAGGGCGTCTTCGTCCAGATCTTCCAAGGTTGCCAGGACCGGGAGACGGCCGACAAATTCGGGAATGAGCCCGAATTTCAACAGATCTTCCGGCTCGAGATCTTTCAGGACCTCCCCTGTGCGACGCTCGTCGTCTGCCTGGACATTGGCGCCGAAACCAATCGACGTCTCTTTGCCGCGGCTCGAGATAATCTTATCAAGACCGGCAAACGCACCACCGCAGATGAACAGCATATTCGTGGTGTCAACTTGCAGAAATTCTTGTTGCGGATGCTTGCGTCCCCCTTGCGGCGGAACACTGGCAACCGTGCCTTCCATGATTTTCAGAAGCGCTTGTTGAACGCCCTCGCCCGATACGTCACGGGTAATGGAGGGATTGTCAGATTTACGAGAAATCTTGTCGATTTCATCGATGTAGACGATCCCGCGCTGCGCCCGTTCGACATTGTAGTCGGCTGACTGCAAGAGCTTCAGAATAATGTTTTCGACGTCCTCACCAACGTAACCAGCCTCGGTCAAGGTTGTCGCATCGGCCATGGTGAATGGCACATCCAGAATGCGCGCCAAGGTCTGGGCCAGATAGGTCTTGCCGCAACCGGTCGGGCCGATGAGCAGGATGTTGGACTTCGCCAATTCAACATCAGACCCCTTGGCGGCATGATTAAGTCGCTTGTAATGATTGTGAACCGCCACGGAAAGCACCCGCTTAGCATAGCCCTGGCCGATCACATAGTCGTCCAGAACCTCACAAATCTCAGAAGGTGTTGGAACACCATCCTTGGATTTGACGAGAGAGCTCTTGCTCTCCTCACGGATAATATCCATGCAGAGTTCAACACATTCATCACAGATGAATACGGTCGGTCCAGCAATCAGCTTCCGAACTTCATGCTGGCTCTTGCCACAGAAAGAACAATAGAGAGTGTTCTTTGAATCTCCGCCACTTACTTTGCTCATTTACACTCCTTGGCGCTTTGCCCCGCCACGCCTTTGGCCTTTAAATCCTTTGCGGCTTAAGCCACTTTTGAGATCCTTCCGGCCAAATCACCTCAATATTCGAGCATGATAGCCCTATCGGGATCAAGAAAACATTAAATCTGGGTCGCACTGAGCACCTAAACCGTGCTGAAAGTGTGACGTTTTTTAACCTTAATCCTTATTTTCCGGCTCCGGAGGGGTCTCAACCGGACCTCCATCCTTACGTTCTTCCACCACTTGGTCGATCAGGCCGAAGTCCTTGGCTTCCTGCGCCGTCAGGAAATTATCCCGATCCAATGCGGCTTCAATGGTCTCGTAGGACTGGCCTGTATGCATGGCATAAATCTCGTTCAGGCGGCGTTTTGTCTCCATAATATCCTTGGCATGACGCTCAATATCAGAAGCCTGGCCCTGAAACCCGCCCGAGGGCTGGTGGACCATAATTCTGGCATTCGGCAAAGCAAATCGCATGCCTTTTTCACCACCCGCCAGCAGGAAAGAACCCATTGAGGCGGCCTGACCAATACACATGGTCTGACAGGCCGGCCGGATGTATTGCATGGTGTCATACATAGCCAGGCCTGAGGTTACGATACCTCCAGGCGAATTAATGTAGATCGAAATCTCTTTTTTCGGATTTTCAGCCTCCAAAAAGAGCAATTGAGCGGTGACCAGCGAAGACACCGTGTCGTTGATGGGTCCCACGATAAAAATAATTCGCTCCTTCAGGAGACGTGAGTAGATGTCATAGGAGCGTTCGCCGCGGTTGGTCTGCTCAACAACCATGGGTACGAGCGTGTTCATATAGATATCGCGTGGATCGTGCATAATCTCTTGTCCTGAGTAAACGCCCGAAGGGACGCTTTGAAGAATACCGGTCTGGCCCGAACGATTCGACCATCACCCTTGGAATAGGCTGATTTTGGTTAAAGCATTCTTAGCCTTTTAACGAGGCGCCCTCAAAAGGTGGGTTTCACCTATTTGGGGACTGCCCCCGCCATTTCCAAGGTGCCCGCGCCAAATCGAGCAACCAACCGTGATGAGTCTAACTGATTCGGATTTGGCACCGATTCAATATGTCAAATCAAAACAAAAAGGGCGCGGATATCACAATCCACGCCCATCTTGTATGCATTGGCGGACCGATTTGGTCCCGCCGACCCCAAAAGCCTATTTAGCAGCCTTCTTTGTGGTCGTTTTCTTCTTAGCGGCTGTCTTTTTCTTGGCGGCGGGTTTCTTCTCCGCAGCAGCCTTTTTAGGCGCAGCCGCTTTCTTGGACGCTGCTTTCTTTTCAGCCGTCTTCTTTTTGGCGGCGGTTTTTTTCTTCGGCGCAGCCTCTTTCTTTGGGGCCGCTTCTTTGGCCGGCGCCTCATCATCCGGATCGCGCTCTAGCTCTTCGCGGGTCACCTTCTTATCCGTGACCGTGGCCAGCTCGACAATATAGTCGACAACCTTGTCTTCAAAGATTGGCGCCCGAACCTGTTCCAAAGCAGCTGGATTTTTCTGGTAGAATTCGTAGATCTGGCGCTCTTGTCCAGGATATTGGCGGGCCTGCTCCTGCAAGGCGCGGCTCATTTCATCCTGGCTAACAGCAATATTGTTCCGCGTGCCGATTTCGGCCAACAAGAGGCCCAGGCGCACTCGGCGCTCAGCAATTGCACGGTATTCATTGCGTTCTTCTTCTGTGTCCGCCACAGGATCTTCGTCGACCAGATTGCCGCTCGTGACCTGCTGCCAGATCTGATCGAACTCGGCACTCACCATACCTGGCGGCAGCTCAAAATCATGGGCCTCGTCAAGCTTATCAAGAAGTTGGCGCTTCAGTTTTGAACGGGAGACTTCCGCCAAGTCATGCAGAAGCCGTGCCTTTACCGCGGTCCTGAGATCTTCAAGGCTTTCCATGCCCAATTGCTTGGCCAGATCCTCGTTGACCTCGGGTGATGTAGGCTCCGAAACCTTGCGGACAACGGTTCGGAAAGTTGCCGGTTTGCCCGCGAGTTCTTCGACCTGATAAGTCTCAGGGAAGGTTACGTTCACATCGACTTCCTCACCGGCTTTGGCGCCCACGAGTTGTTCTTCAAAGCCCGGAATGAACTGGTTTGATCCCAGAACCAAAGGCACACCCTTACCGGTGCCGCCTTCAAAGGGTTCGCCGTCAATTGAACCAACAAAGTCGATCACGACCTGGTCTTCCTGCTCAGCTTTGGCCCCATCTTCGCGATCTTTATAGACGCGCTGTTGCTTGGCAATCTCTTCCAGAGCCTCATCCGCTTCTGCATCGGTGACGCCAGCGATCTCGCGTTCAAGCTCCAGCGTGGACAAATCCATGGGTTCAAAATCAGGCATCAACTCGACGGCCATTGTGAATTCGAGATCGGCTTTGCCTTCCAGGATCGGCTCAATATTCTCCGGCAGATCAACGTTGGGCTGCATGGCCGGACGCATGTCCCGCTCCATCAGCGCTTCCTGCATGCCGCCGGAAATGGCTTCCTGCAAAACTTCACTCATAACGCCCTTGCCATGAGTCTTCTTCAGGTGGGCCACTGGCACCTTGCCCGGACGGAAGCCCTTCATCTGTACCTGCGCCTGAACTTCATTCAAACGCTGCATCAGACGCTGATCGAGCTCGTCCGCGCCAATTACAATCTTGAATTCGCGGGAGAGCCCATTGGATACGGTTTCGGTCACCTGCATTGGAATTTAACCTATCTTTTCAATCTCTTGTCTTTTCGGATGGGTATTTTTGCGAGGGTGTGGTGCGGATGGAGGGACTTGAACCCCCACAGGTATTACCTACCAGAACCTAAATCTGGCGCGTCTACCAATTTCGCCACATCCGCGAACGCAAAAAGACCCCGAAAATCGGGAAAAACGAGGCGCTTTAATAGCATAAGAA
>SBGZ01000074.1 GCA_006226415.1 Alphaproteobacteria bacterium | reverse complement strand
ACTTCCGCGCCGCCGGACTGGGCGCGCACTTGGGCTGAGCAAGCGCGTTCCAGGAAGTAAAGACGCATGAAAGCTGCCGCAGCGGTTTTGCCAACAGTCATCAGGCCATGGTTGCGCAGGATGAGGCAATGCTTGTCGCCCATATCCTTCAAGATACGGTCTCGCTCGTCGTGATTAAGGGCAATGCCTTCGTAGTCGTGGTAGGCGACATCGGGAAGAATGGCGAGGGCGTGCTGCGAGATGGGTAAGAGGCCTTGTTTTTGCGCAGCCACGGCAATGCCGTCTGCTGTGTGGGTGTGGATGACGCATTCGTGCTGCGGCGCTGACATATGGATGGCGCCGTGGATGGTGAAACCAGCCGCGTTGACGTCATATTCGCTCTCGATGATTTTGTTGCCGTCCAGATCAATCTTCAAAAGATTGGAGGCGGTGATCTCGTCGAACATCAGCCCGTAAGGATTGATCAGGAAATGGTGATCCGGCCCTGGTACCCGCATGGAAATATGCGTGAAGATCATATCGGTCCAACGATAATGGGCGACGAGCCGATAAAGGGCGGCGAGATCGAGACGGGCTTGCCATTCTTCTTCAGAGACTTGGTCCCGGACCGTGGCGGCAGACATATCGTGGGCGATGGACATTGCGG
Source organism: Alphaproteobacteria bacterium (assembly GCA_006226415.1). GTDB lineage: Bacteria > Pseudomonadota > Alphaproteobacteria > M2410 > M2410 > M2410. The sequence continues at coordinate 28,573 of SBGZ01000074.1, read as the reverse complement.
TTTCCTCCTGAATGCTTGTTCTGAGGGGTAGGCTATCATGAGAGCCTTCCGGGGGCCAAGACCTGCATGAAGCCTTATTTATCGCGAACCTCTGCGCCAAAGCCGGGGAACGAGCACGGGGATGTCCCTGACTTGCTGCTCATAGGTGGGGCGGCGCTCGCGCTTGCGGGCTTGCATCATGGGGACAGAGATGAAGGCAAACAAAAGCGTGATCAGAAGGGCGCCAAGACCCGTCCACCAGAGGTCTGTGCTGGTGCCGAGGGCAAAAAGGTAAAGCCCCCACCAAAAAAGTACTTCGCCGAAATAATTGGGATGACGCGACCAGGACCAGAGGCCGGTGCGCAATACACGGTCGGAGCCTTTGTTGGAGAGAAGAAATTTGTGAAGCTGTTCGTCGGCCACAACCTCAAAGGTGATCGCCGTGGCGGTCACGACAATGGCAATGGCATCAAGCGGCGTTGAGCCACCTCCTGACGTCATGACGTAGTAGATCGGCAAAGACCCCAGGAAAACAAGAACCGTTGGCATGAGCATCATGCCAAAGAAGTCGACGAGCGGATAAAGCTTGCCCAGTTTTTGCCGATAGTCGGTATAGCGAAAGTCTTCCTGACGCATCGATTTCCAGCGGCGGAAACAGTTGAAGGTGAGGCGGAAGGACCAGAAGCAGGTGAAAAAGAGCACGAGGCCCGCCCTCATGGGATCACCAAAGGTTTCTGTTGAATAGATCCAGAAGATGGCGAGGGCAGGCGGCTGAAGTGACCAGTAAGGGTCGTAAAGCGAGGTGTTTTTAAGAAGTGTGGCACCGATGAAGATGACAAGGGTGGCGGCGAGGGTCCCGACAAAAGCGACGAGGAGCGGCGAACCCTCGACCTGTCGTCCTGCGACGATGGCCGCAACAAGTGCCAAGCTGTAAGCGATGGCATTGACGATGAGAGGGCTTGACGGTTTGTCGAGGAAGGACCGTTGGTCGGGGTCGGTCACGGGCGCTGCTCCTTGTAAAGATCAGCGCCCGAAATTTGATCAGCTTTGCCAGTCGAGAATAACTTTTCCGGCATGGCCTGAGCGCATCACGTCGAATCCCTTCTGGAATTCCTCAATCGGGAAATGGTGCGTGATGATGGGTGAAATGTCCAGACCGCTTTCAAGCATGGCCGTCATCTTGTACCAGGTCTCAAACATCTCACGGCCATAGATGCCTTTCAGCACAAGGCCCTTGATGATCATGGCGGTCCAATCGACCGTGATGTCATCGGCGGGCAGGCCCAGCAAGGAGACGCGTCCCCCGTGGTTCATGTTCTGCAAAACATCGTCGATGCCGCGCGGATTGCCGGACATTTCAAGACCAACGTCAAAGCCTTCCGACATGCCCAGCTCTTCCATGGCGTCTTTTACGGAAGATTGCGCGACGTTGACGCAAAAATTGGCGCCCATCTTTTTAGCCAGGTCCAAGCGATAGTCATTGACGTCCGAGACGACAACGTGGCGCGCGCCGACATGACGGCAGATGGCGGCTGCCATAATGCCAATGGGTCCGGCGCCGACAATCAGCACATCCTCGCCGACGAGGTCGAAAGACAAGGCGGTATGCGTGGCATTACCAAAGGGGTCCAGGATGGCGCCAATGTCATCAGAAATACCGTCAGGCATGTGGAAGGCGTTGGTGGCGGGAATGGCGAGATATTCGCCGAAGGAACCCGGCCGATTGACGCCGACGCCAACGGTGTTGCGGCAGAGGTGACGGCGACCCGCGCGACAGTTGCGACAATGACCACAAGTGATGTGACCTTCGCCGGAAACCCGTTCGCCGACTTCAAAGCCGGCAACTTCGCTGCCGACTTCGACAATTTCACCGACGAACTCATGACCCACGGTCATGGGGACGGGGATCGTTTCCTGACTCCATTTGTCCCAATTGTAGATGTGAACATCGGTACCGCAGATGGCGGATTTTTTAACTTTGATGAGGACGTCGTTTGGTCCGGCAATCGGCTCGGGGACATCTTCCATCCAAATGCCGGGCTCGGCTTTGGCTTTAACGAGTGCACGCATTTTTAAGGTGCTCCTTTGAAACTTAAGAGATCACGCCCAAGTCCTTGCCGACCTCGGCAAAGGCATTGATGGCGCGGTCGAGATGTTCACGCTCGTGAGCGGCGGACATCTGTGTGCGAATACGGGCTTGCCCTTTCGGAACAACCGGGAAAGAGAAGCCGGTGACATAAATCCCGAGCCGCAGGAGGCGGCTTGCCATTTCGCCGGCAAGTTTGGCATCGCCAAGCATCACGGGGATGATGGGATGGCCCTCGCCTGCGAGGGTGAAACCGCGCGCTTCCATTTCCTGGCGGAAGTATTGACTGTTCTGGACCAGCTTTTCGCGCAAATCGTGACCGTTTTGCAGCATGTCGAGGACACGGATTGAGGTTGCGGTGATGACCGGCGCGAGGGTGTTGGAAAAAAGATAAGGCCGCGAGCGATTGCGCAGCCAGGCGACAACCTCTTTGCGCGCGGAGGTGTAACCACCGGAGGCGCCGCCGAGGGCCTTGCCAAGCGTCCCGGTCAAAATGTCGACGCGGTCTTCAACGCCGCAAAGCTCGGGTGTTCCGCGGCCATGAGTTCCAACAAAACCGACAGCATGGGAGTCGTCGACCATGACGAGGGCATCGTATTTTTCAGCCAGGTCACAGATGGCGGGCAGATTGGCAATGACACCGTCCATGGAAAAGACGCCATCGGTGGCGATCATGCGGAAGCGGCAGTCCTGGGTGGCTTTCAGGTGTTCTTCGAGCTCGGCCATGTTGTTGTTGGCGTAACGCAGGCGGCGGGCTTTGCAAAGTCGCACGCCGTCGATGATTGAGGCGTGATTGAGAGCGTCCGAGATGATGGCGTCCTCTTCAGAGAGTAGTGTCTCGAAGAGCCCGGTATTGGCGTCGAAGCAGGAGGAATAGAGGATCGTGTCTTCTTTCCCCAGAAAGCTGGAGAGCTTGGCTTCGAGTTCCTTGTGCTCGGTGCCGGTGCCGCAGATAAAGCGCACCGAGGCCATGCCATAACCGTACTGATCCAGGGCGGATTTGGCCGTCGAGATCAGGTCGGCGTTGTCAGCCAGACCGAGGTAATTGTTGGCGCAGAAGTTGATCACTTCAGAGCCGTCTTCCAGGGTAATGACGGCTTGCTGCGGGGAGGCAATCGGGCGCTCGTGCTTGTAAAGGCCGGCGCTCTCTAGCTCGGCCAGTTCCTGGGTGAGGTGGTCAATGATTTGCTGAGACATCTGGGGCACCGCCTTGGCGTTTTGGGGGTCTGTCTGGCCAGACGACTAAGGCAAATTGAGGCGAGATTCAAGCCTTGCAAAGGGCTCGCGCAAAGAAAAGAGCGCGGCAAGGGCCGCGCTCAGTGTCGATGAAATTGCTTCCATACGATGCTTCGGAGCCAAAGGTGCAGGATGAAGGGGACCGAAGCTATTTTAAGGCTCCCGATCACTCAGGGGAGATATGCTCTGGAGCCATGTCAAATATGGCCCTTAAACCTGGTGGTTACCATGCGCGAATTGTCGCAGCGGTCAATTCTGATCTTGGGTGTCGTTAAACGGCTTGCCCCAGATGACACTGATGAGTGGCAGGCAGACAAAGAGGCCAAAGGCGACCAGTGCCAATTGCCCCTTAGTCAGGAAAATAGCCAGTCCTATCAAGGCCATAGCGGCGCCGACCGTATATTTGATCGGGGCGGGTAAATCTTGATCGCCCTTTAAAACAGCCAAATGTCTTTTTATCCAGGGCAGGCGGACGAAGCGCTCTGCTAAATGAGGAGAGGATTTCAAAATCGCCCATGTGGCCAGACCGGCAAAGGAAAGCCCCGGCAGCAGGGGGAAGTAAAAGCTTAAAATGGCGACACCGAAGCCGACCCATCCCCAAAACAGGAGTACGGATTTTTCTATTGAGACTGTAATGATATCGTCGTTTGAGGTTTCTTCGGTCACAAGGTCCTCCTCGGCGGTGGCCCAAAGAGCATCCGCATTCTCTTCAACTTCGACCTCCTCCTGGAGGATTTCAGCGCTATCGAGCATCATGAGAGAGAAATTCCCTTGCAACTGCGCCCACATTGTGGCGAAAAACCCCTAACTTTTGGTCAACAAAACCTTAATGGATTGAAAAAGGCACCTTGGGCATGGGCAAAATGCAGCACGGTCAGGCGATTGTTCTGTTCTCTGGAGGGCAGGATTCTGCGGTTTGTCTGGCCTGGGCCTTGTCGCGGTTTCCGCATGTGGAAACTGTCGGGTTTGACTACGGCCAAAGGCATAAAGTGGAGCTGGAGGTGCGCCAAAGGTTCCTGAAATCCCTCAAAGGGGCATTTCCGCAGTGGAGCGAGCGACTCAAAGAAGATCACCTACTCAATTTGGGGGTATTGTCCGATATCGGCCAAACCGCCCTGACGGAAGATCGGGCCTTTGCCATGGGGGAAGATGGGCTGCCGACGACCTTTGTGCCGGGTCGCAATCTGTTGTTTTTGACCCTGGCGGGCGCTTTGTCCTACCGGCGAGGGTGCCGGCAGATTGTGACCGGCGTTTGCGAGACGGATTATTCGGGCTACCCCGATTGCCGGGACGACACCATCAAGTCTTTGCAGGCCTCAATGAATTTGGGCATGGCTTCCAATTTCGTTTTGCATACGCCGCTCATGTGGCTCACCAAGGGGGAAACCTGGGCGCTGGCGGAAGATCTGGGGGGCTCGGTGCTTGTGGATCTGATTGTGGAAGAAACGCACACCTGTTACCTCGGTGATCGGGAGCATAAACAGGATTGGGGCTATGGCTGCGGCACCTGTCCGGCCTGTGAACTTCGAGCGCAAGGTTGGGAGGACTATCAATCCTCCGTACAAAGATGACCTATTCTGTCAAAGAATGTTTTTATACGTTGCAAGGCGAAGGCGCTCAGGCGGGACGCCCTGCGGTGTTTTTGCGGTTTGCGGGATGTAACCTCTGGAATGGGCTCGAACGCGACCGCGCTTCGGCGATTTGTCAGTTTTGCGATACGGATTTTGTCGGTGTTGATGGCGATGGGGGCGGCAAGTTTAAGACCGCGCATGATCTGGCGCGCCATGTAGAGCGTATTTGGCCCCCGAATGTAATGGGTCGGCCTTATGTGGTTTGCACGGGCGGGGAACCGTTGATGCAGCTTGATGAAGCCCTTATTGATGAACTTCACCGTTCGGGTTTCGAAGTTGCGGTGGAAACCAATGGGACATTGGAGGCTCCTGAGGGGATCGACTGGATTTGCGTCAGCCCCAAGGCCGGGGCGGCGTGGGTGCAGCGCTCTGGCAATGAGATTAAACTGGTCTATCCGCAGGCCGCCCTGGATCCAAGCGATCTGGATGCGGGGGACTTTGATCACTGGTTTTTGCAGCCGCTCGACAATGAGGCGCAGGTGGAGAATACACAGGCCGCGGCCCGCTTTTGTCTCGAGAACCCCAAGTGGAAGCTATCGCTTCAAATTCACAAGTTGATCGGGTTGCCGTGAGGGATTCAGCCCGAGGCAATTAGAGGGACAGTAATTAAGGGGACAGTATACTTAATTCCAATAGCCATAGTCGACTGTCGCAATGAGCTGCATTGAATTAAGTATACTGTCCCCTTAATTACCCTTAATTACCTTAATTACTTAATTACTTAATTACTTTAATTATCTGAAGGCTCAGGGATTGTCGGCGGTGACGATCCAGCAGCTCCCCTTCAGATTGACCGCGCCATCGGCGTAATGTGGCGCCACGGCATCCTGCACAGCGGCACGAACGGTTTGCGTCAGCTCCGCAGGACTGTTGGTCAAGGCCCGAGACACGGGCCCCATCTCCAGGAAGAAATCGGCAATGTTGTCCTTTTCGATACCGGCGCCGACACGCATCATGATCTCAAATCGGTCAATGGCGATATTTTTAAATCCCGCTGAAGTGAGCATCTCGTTCACGTAGTCCTTGTCGGAGAGACCAAAGGGACCGGGGGCATGCGGCGGGGCGGGCTCCGGCGCTGGAATGTGCTTTAGGGCGGCAGCGAGAGGGACCATGACCCAGTCGTTGTCAAAGACCGGTGCCCAGCAGATGAAGGCGACCCTTCCGCCTGGCTTTAAAGCCTTTCGCATATTGGCGAAGGCGCCGGGCGGATCGGCAAAAAACATGACGCCAAATCGTGAAAAGAGAAGATCGAAGGCGCCTTTATCGAAGTTATAGGCGGCGGCGTCCGCTTCTTCGAACTTCAGGCGCTCCGACAAATCAGCGACCTCGGCCTTGTGTCTGGCAAGTGCCAGCATGGGGCCGGAAACATCGACACCCAAGACCGCCCCCTCGGGTCCAACCCTCTCGGCGAGGCCAAGAGAGGTGTCGGCACAGCCGCAGCCGATGTCGAGCACCCTTTCGCCAGGGCGGGGATTTGCAGCCTCGATCGCGGCATCGCGGAATGGGGCCAGCATACGATCCATTTGGTCGTTGCGCTCAGCCCATTCTTCGCCGGCTTTGCCATTCCAAAACTCTATTTGGTCGTCGTTTGATGGGGCTGCCTTATTGTCGCTCATGTGACTTCCGTCTCCTCGTGGCATGGGTATGACACAAGGTAGCACAGGATGGGCGAGGGTCGAGAGCCCTTATGAAGTTTTGATATTGTGGAGATGCCGGGTGAGAACAGCTGCATTGGCACAATAGGTCCGTGCCGTGTGCTTGGCGTGCCTGCTGGCCTCCTCGACGACCTGAAGCGTTTGCTGCATGGCTTCGGCGTCCTGGAAAGCGGCTTCGGCGGAGGCAATGTGAAGGCCCTCGACGGTGAAGTTGCTGCCGACAATCAGAAAATTAGACTTGTTGGAATCGGACAAGGGAACGTGGAACTGGCTGCGGGCACCGCTTAACAGGTTATGATCGGCTACGGTGCAAAGGGCGACAGCTTCATTTATTTTTGCGCACTCAGCTGCATATTGTTCTTTGAGGGTGTGCCAGCCTTCATCGTCTTCAAGACTGATGGCTGCTTGCAGGGCATTTTGCGCGCGGCCGAGAGATTCAAGAATGGCATCCAGGCCCTGCATGGCCTTTTCTATGGCCAGGAGCGTGTTTTCGATAGCCTGACTTGCCATAACCTCTCTTTCGGCGAGAGATTTCTGGGCAAAACGCAAGGCACGATCAATGCTGGCCCGGGCATCTGGCGCGGGCTCATCGACTTCTACTGGTTGTGCTTTTCGCCGGAAAATCATGGAACTTCAGTTACTTAAACGGCTTGTTATTCAGAGACGATCACGTAACTGTGTACTATCCGTTGTTTTAGTTATCAAAGCGTATATGAGGCGGCGTGAGACCTGGAAAAATTGAAACAAAGCGCCCTTTAAAGCATCGACTTATCCATTTGGCCTATCGGCTGGTCGAGCCGCCGCGGCGGGCTTGGCGCTGGGTTCGCCGTCCACTGTCGCTTGGTGTGCGCGGCCTCGTGGTCAATCAAGATGGCCAGGTTCTTCTTGTGCGGCACACCTATGTCGAGGGCTGGTATTTTCCCGGTGGTGGGGTCAAGCGCCGGGAAAACATTCAAGCAGGTTTGGAGCGGGAACTCTTTGAAGAAGTGGGCGTAACCTTGCTCCATCCGCCGGAACTATTGGGGATCTATTCAAACTCCATCGGTTACCGGTCGGACCATGTCGCAGTTTTTGTGATCCGCCATTTTGATCATGCCCCTCGGCTCAATTCAGAGATAGCTGAGTGGGGCTTTTTTGCCCCCGAGAATTTGCCGGAAGGGGTCAGAGGGGGCACGCGCAAGCGCCTCGCCGAATATTTTTCCGGCGAGGTGGCAGGTTTTGAGTGGTAAAGAGCATTAAGCGCAAATGGGCGGTGCTTTGCCCGCCCAGGGCCGCGCTTTCTCAAGCTGTGCCGCCAGACGGAACAGAAGCGCGTCGTTGCCGTATTTGGCGGTGAACATGGAGCCGACCGGCAAACCTTCTTTTGACCAATGCAGCGGCACAGACATGGACGGTTGACCGGTCATGTTGTAGAGCGCGGTGAAAGGCGAATGGGTGCCGACGCGTTCGCCAAAGGTCGCCAAATCTTCTGACATCATATCGATGTAGCCGATTTTGGGCGGCGGTGTGCCCAGCACCGGCTGAATGAAGACATCATATTTGTCAAAGAAGGGCGCAATGTCGCGAACGCCTTTTTGGAACTCATATTTCACGCGGGTGTAATCAAACAGGCTTTGCGCGCGGCCGATCTCGATATAGTGACGCGTGATGGTTTCAACTTCATCCTCCCGCAAGGCCCGGCCCAACTGTTCCTCGCGTAAAGTGAAGGACCAGGCGATGTCGGCGGCCATAAATGACAGCATGGATCGCATCAACATTGCGCTGTCGTAGGTCGGCCGGGCCTCTTCAACATCGTGGCCCAACTCGGCGCAGAGTTCAGCGGCCATTTCCGCGGCGCGGATGCATTCGCGGTCTACCGGCGAGCCAGAGGCGGAAACGGCGGAAAAAGCAATTCTCAGCTTTCCCGGGTCTCTACCGACTTCGTCCAGAAAAGGCCGCTCCTTGCGCGGTGCCTGGTACATATCGCCCGGCGCCGGGCCATCGGTCGCGTCCAATAAGGCGGCATTGTCTCGCACGGAAATTGTGACGGCGTGGGAGATGGAAAACCCGTTCCAACTATCAAATTTGTCGGGGGCCATGGGCGTGCGGGCCCGGGTGGGCTTAAACCCAAAGACACCGCTGGAAGACGCCGGGATGCGGATCGACCCCCCGCCATCGCTGGCATTGGCCATGGGGCAAATGCGGGCGGCCACCGCCGCGCCGGCACCGCCGCTGGATCCCCCGGTCGCGTGCTCCGGATTCCAGGGATTTCGGCACGGCCCGAAGAGTTGTGGTTCCGTTGTTGTGACGAGGCCGAATTCGGGCGTGTTGGTTTTGCCAAAAAGCACAAGGCCTGCGTTTTTGTATCGGCTGACCAGCTCCGAATCGTGATCGGAGACATAATCGGCATAGGCTCTGGAGCCATTGCTGAGCACTGTGCCGCTGATGTGTAGCGCCAGATCCTTGATGGGGTAGGGAACGCCTTTGAAGGGGCCGTCCGGCAACCCCCTTTTGATTTGCTCTCGGGCGAGATCATACATCTTGGTGGTGATGGCGTTGATTTGCGGGTTGACCTTTTCGGTGCGGGCGATGGCTTCGTCCAGCAGCTCGTCGGCGGTCACGTCGCCCTTGCTTACCAATTCGCCGAGGCCCAGGCCGTCATAATTGCCATAGTCTGAAAAGCCGCTCATTTTGTGTCTCTCCCTCACCTAAAGCGTTTGCGCCATCTTTTGGATGTTTCTTGCAAGCTCCATGAGATCGGGAAGATCGGGATCGGTCAAGGCTTCTTCGGTGTCTTCCGCCAGATTGGCGGCCAGATTGAGCAGGGTAATCTCGCCCATGGGAACCAGCTGGAGGATCAGCTTTAAGGGGCGCTTGCCGGGCGCGGTCCATGTCTGCTCCACCATCAAAGCGTCCGGGTTGATCTCGATCTCTTCTTCAAAGCGCGTGCCAGCTCGCGAGACACTGCGTTTGAAAAGTGTCTTGGAAACCTCCTGGCAGGAAAACAGCGTTGCTTGAGAGGCATAGTCGCCAGGCGCGCGGATCTCATGACCCAGCAAAACCCAGAGCGTTTCCACGGGGGCGGTAATGGCAAGTGTGAGGGTTGCGCTCACAAGGGGTTCCTTAAAAACGGTTTAGCAATTCGCGCATGTCCGAAATCAATTCGGCTGCGCCCAGGTCGAGCAATTTTTCTCCGTGACCCTCCATGATATGACCGCCTCCGACAAACCCCAAAACCTGGCAGCCCGCACTGACGGCTGCCTGGACACCGCTTTGGCTGTCCTCGATGACCAAACAGTCGCTTGTGGGGACATCGTGAATGTCGGCGATGTGCAAAAAGAGATCTGGTGCGGGTTTGCCCTTTTCGACCAGGGACGCGGGGTAGATGCCCTCTTCAAAATGGGGGTCGAGGTTTGCCGCCTTAAGACCTTCGACGATCCATTCGCGGGTGCTGTTAGAGGCGAGGCAAAAGGGGGTTGTCAGCTGGCTCAGCGTTTGAGGTGTGCCCCTTGTCGGCTTTAATTCGCTGCGGGCACGCGCGGCGATCTCTGCTTCATAAGCATCGAAGAAATCGGCGGGGAGCTCGATGTTAAAATCCGTAAGAAGTTTTTCGGTCATCAAGGCCGATGTCACACCGGTGAAATGCCGGATCACTTCAGCCGGCGTGATCTGGAGGCCGAGGGCGCCCAGCTGGTGACTGTGAATTTCAGACGCCAAGACCTCGCTTTCAACAAGGGTGCCATCGAAATCAAATATGACCAGCTGGACCATCAGACCCTCTCCCCAAATTGTTAATAAAGGGGTCTGACCCCTTTTGTTAACATATTAGATCGGGTCGTAGGGGAAGACCGAGGCGCTGGCGCCGGCGTCATACATATCCGCCTTCATGGCGGGGAAGGCATGATCAATCAAAGTCGTGGGTGTCCAGCCTTCCATGCGGGCCATGGAGCGGACCGGGCGCGGCTGGCTGAAGAGAATGACTTCGTTGCCGCGCACCGCAAAGATCTGGCCGGTGACATCCTTGGCGCGCTCTGAGGCCAGAGCGACCGCGGTTTGTGCCACTTGATCGGCGCGCATGGCGTTTTTCATGCGCTCAACGCGCTGGGCCGAGGCTTCGTCTTTCACGGGAATGGTCGCAATCATACGGGTCCAGGCAAAGGGCGCGATGATGTTGGAACGTACGTTCTTGCGCACGCCTTCCATGGCGATGATGCGCGAGAGCCCCATGATGCCGAGCTTGGCTGCGGCATAGTTAGCCTGACCAATGTTGCCGATGAGACCTGATGTTGACGTGAAGAGGACAAAGCTGCCGTCTTCCTGATCGCGGAAGTGATTGATCGCGGCGCGGGTGATATTATAGGAGCCGTTGAGGTGGACATTGATGACCGCGTCCCAGTCTTCGTCCGGCATTTTGTGAAACATGCCATCGCGCAGGATGCCAGCGGGTGAAATGATCGAGTGCAGGCCGCCGAAGGTGTCAAGCGCCTGAGCGATCATATTTTCGGCGCCGTTTTTCTCCGCCACGGAATCGGAATTGGCGACGGCCTCGCCGCCAGCGGCCTTGATCTCATCGACCACTTGCTGGGCCGGGCCTGCCGCCCCTTCATCGCCGCCGCCCACAGAGCCGCCCAGATCGTTGACCACAACCTTGGCGCCTTCACGGGCTGCCAAAAGGGCGCACTCCTTGCCGATGCCACGCGCGGCGCCGGTTACCAGGACTACTTTTCCTTCAAGTTCCGCCATTTTTCCTCTCCTTTTTGAGAACTTATTGATTTTGGCTAGGACAGTAGCGAACAGGCGCGCCAAGGTCTAGCGCTTCGCTGGCTTTGGCACGCAGTTTCTCGTAGACCAAACCCTGCTCCTCGTGCTACGGGAGCGTTCCTGATAACTGAAAGGACTTGGCGGCCCCATGCCGTACAGACAAGAACGACGACGATAAGGCTTTGACGTGCCCGATCCCCTTTGTGGGAATCGGTGTGGGTCCCTTGTTTTCGTTATTCACGTGACGCCGGTTGGAAGATGGGGTCACGCTCCTTGTTCAGGAACTGTTCAAATGTTTTCTATCTCTCCCCTTACCGTGGCCCATGAGGTTGCTGTCGATGCTCTCGCCGATCAGGCTTTTGGTCCGGGGCGTTTTGCGCGGACGGCCTATCTCATTCGTGCGGGGCATGAATTTCTTCACGCGCTTTCCCTTGGTGGATTTAGCAACGAAGATGGCACCCTGTTGGCCTCCATCCAATTCACCCCGGTTGAAGTCGGCGGTCATCGGCTGCTTCTGCTGGGGCCGCTGGTGGTGGATCCCGCCTGGCAGGGGAAGGGGGTCGGCCTCGCGCTGCTGAAAGAGGGGCTTGATCGCGCCCGGCAGACGCAGGCAGTGGGAACCCTTTTGATCGGCGACCAGCCCTATTATGGACGCGTTGGATTTGAGGTCCTGCCGAGGCATCAGATTGAGCTACCCGGCCCTTATGATCCTGACCGGTTCCTGGGACTTTCGCACCACGGATATGATCTTTCGACCTTGCAAGGGCCGCTTACAGCAGGTTGGGAGACGCCCTAGTTGGCTTCGCGGCGCCAGGTCAGAACAAGTATCGAGCCTAGAAGGATCAGTGCCGCCAGGGGCGGGATCAAAGGGCGTTCCTTCACATCCAGGACGTTAAACTGGTTATTACGTTTGAGCCCAAGCCTTGACGTGGTGTGCATGCGCCGACCGGGCTTGGCATCATAAAGGGTGGGGGTGCCGACATCTTCATGCCAAAGAAGGGCGCCGTCTGATGCGTTGCTCAAGGGTTTGAGTTTATCTTCCGTGGTCACCACATTCTCAAACTCGCGCGGGTTTAAAGGCCCGATGGCGACGAGGGTGGCAAGAGCTTCATCTTCGATGCGGTGGAGACCCAATTCGTCGGACGTAAAGGTCGCCTGCCATTCGCCGTCCTGCGTTTTTTCAAAGGGCAAAGATTTGCTGCGCCCGGAAGGATAAAAGATCGTGGCCGGCAAGGCTGTTTCAGACAGGGTGTGGCGGGTGACTTTGACCTCGCCCCCCGATGTCACGGCGCTCAAGCGCTCTTCTTCCAGTTCTGGTTCCTTCATGAGCCAATGGGCGGTGCGGCGCAGGAGTTCTGCCTGGGGCCCGCCACCCTCGAAGCCGCGGCTCCAAAGCCAACCCTGGTCAGTGAGCAGTTGAGCGACCCGGCCTCGCCCATATCTGTCCACTACCAGAAGCGGTGTGTTGTCTGGTCCCACCATCAAGGTTTCGCCGCGCAGGTTATTTGCGCTGATGGCGCGGAACCAGCGTCCCCAGGTGGCTTCCTTTTGCCCCTGAGGTGTTGAGGCATTGGCGCCGGGAAGCTTTGCTGTCACCGGATGACGAAATCCCAGCTCAGTAATCTGGGGCCGGTAACCCTCTTCCAAAACGCGGCCATCCGGTGCTGCGGGCAGCACATCGGCGAGGGGGGTCATATAGAGGCTGAGCGGTGTCGCGAAAGAAGGACCGGCGGCTGTCATTAGAGCGCCGCCATTTTCGACATATCGCGCCACGTTAGCCAAATAGGCCACAGGCAGCAGGCCACGCCGCCGGAAGCGGTCGAAAATGACAAGATCAAACTCGCCCAACTTTTGCGCAAAGAGTTCGCGTGTCGGAAAAGCAATGAGGGAGAGCTCATTGGCGGGGGTACCGTCCTGCTTTTCAGGCGGGCGCAGAATTGTAAAATGCACAAGGTCAACAGAAGGATCCGCATTCAAAAGGTTGCGCCATGTGCGCTCGCCGGTGTGCGGCTCTCCGGAGACCAGAAGAACACGCAGGCGATCACGAATGCCGTTAACGGAAAAAGCCGCCTTGTTATTGAGGTCAGTTAGCTCGCCGTCCAGCGGCGCTACGTCGATTTCGACAATGCTTTCGCCCCGTCGCTCAAGCCGAAAGACAATGGGGTGTTCTTCTCCAACCGTCAGGAGCGTGGTGCCGATGGTGTCCCCATTCAGACGAACGCTCACCCGCGCCATGTTAAAGGCTGGTGGCACTTCGGAGGTGTGACCTATATCGTCAATACGGATCGTGGCGGTGGTTTCCTTTCCTACAATGCCAAATTTGGGTGCTTCGGACAGTACCAATCGGCGATCTTTGTCCTGGCGACTGCCGGTTAAAAGGGTGTGAAAGGGTGCGGCTGCCGCTGACGAGAGCTCAGTCGTGGCGGCATCGGTCGCTTGTCCGTCGGTAATGGCAATAATCGCGGCCAGCCGTTTTTCAGGTATATCGGCTAGCGCGGCATTGATGGCGGAGACAAGATGCGTGCCCCCTTCTGTCTCACGTGACAGAGCATTTGCCTGTTGGTCAGTGACATCAATTGTTCGGACTTCCAGGTTGGCGCGCAATGAAAGATCTTCCGTCAGGTCTTGCACCATTCGCTGTGTATTTTCCGAACGATTGCCGAAATCCTGCGATTGGGATTTGTCGACGGCCAGGACCACAACATCGGCAAGCGGTTCGCGCAGGTCCTTATGCAATATAGGATTGGCGAGCGTCAGGGCAAAAAAGGCATAGAGGCCGAGGCGCAAGGCCCCCGGTTTTTTCAACCGAACAAAAGACACCAACAGCTGACCCAAGCCCAGGGCGACCAGAACGCCGATCCAGAATGCTGGAATGAGTGGATCAAAGGTGAGGCCCCAAAACGTGGTCATGACTACTGCCCCAATCTTTCGAGAAGGGCTGGCACATGCACCAGGTCTGCCTTGTAGTTGCCGGTTAGCGTGTACATCACAAGGTTAACGCCAAATCGCATGGCGCCTTCGCGCTGTGTGGGGCCGCCGGGCACCAGGGGAACCCGGGGCCGCCCATTTTCGTCGATCGCCCAGGCGGCAGCATAATCATTGGAACCAATGATGATGGGAGACACGCCGTCATTGGCTGTCACAGGCGCGCCGTTCTGATCGGTCGAAGCTTCCACCCACAACGCGCCGCCAGTCCAGCGGCCGGGATAGTTCTGAATTAGGTAAAAAGACTTTGTCAGCACGTGGTCGCGCGGCACTTCAACAAGGGGCGGTACATCCAGCCGCCGCAGGATCTCGCGCATGCGCGCGCTGTCGGGTCCGGCGCCGAAGCCGCCGATGGAAAGTTGGTGATCGCCGGAGTCCATCAACAAGGTGCCGCCGCGCGCCATATAGGCATTGAGTTTTTCAACGGCTTTTGGGCTTAGACGCGGCTGATCAGCACGAACCGGGAAGTATAGAAGCGGATAAAAAGCAAGTTCGTCCCGCTCCAGGTCAATGCCAAAGGGTGAGCCCGGTTCTGCGGCCGTGCGGCGCACGAGCGTTTGAGACAGTCCTTCCAGTCCGGCCTTGCTCATGGCATCGAGAGAGGGGTTGCCAGTCACGACATAGGCAAGACGCATTTCAAGGGCGGCCTGCATGTCCTGGTTCGTAAAATCTTGTGCCCCGGCGGTGTCCGGCAGCAACATCAAGAGGCTTAAGGCCAGTGGCACGGCGGCCTGAAGGGCGCTCTGTTTAGGCTTGAATGTCACGCCGCTGGAGATCGCCATGACTGCGAGGCCGTCCAAGATCGTTAGAGCAAAGGCCAGGGAAAGCAGAAGGGGCAGAAAGCGGAAGGCGGGAAGTTTGTCCTGCGTGACGAGGGAGACGCCCTGAGGCAATTTGGCAAGGGGATCCAGGGTGAGCGATGCCATGCCAAGGTTAAGGGCCTTGGTTGTCGCCGCATTGTCGTAAATACCCGGCGGATGTTGCGGCGAGGGTTCCCAGGATTGATCCACGAGATTGAGACCACCCTGACCAGGGACCGGATCTTTAAACCCGCCAAAACCATCCAGCAGATTTTGCGGTGTCAGTTGACGTAAATTTTCTGATGCCATTTCGCCGGATGCTCCGGTTCCCACGGAAATATCAATCAGCCGGCGGAGCATCTCCACATAGAGACCGCTGAGAGGCAGATTGGACCAATCCGGATTGGCGGTAATGTGGAAGAGGACCAGCCACCCTTTGTCCTGGTGATCGGCGGTGACGATGGGCGTCCCATCGGCGAGCTGTGCCCAGGTTTTTTGCCCTAAGTCGGCGGTGGGTTCGGCGAGAACTTGCTGCGAAACCGTGACTTCCTCAGGAATGTCCAATCCCCAGAACGGGCTGGTCTGCGGGAAGGGGCCAAGCTTTTGGGGCGTGTCCCAGGAAAGAGCGCCGCCCAGGGCGCGATTGCCCCCACGCAGATGTACCGGTGTCAGCGTGCCGGTGTCGGCTGAAAGGTGATCCCCTGAAAATCGCACAAGGGTGCCGCCGCTTTTCATCCAATCCTGCAGAGCCGTCCTTTCGTCCGGGCTCAGTGATCCCTGCCCGGGCAGGAGGATGGTGTCCAGATTGTCGGCGACCAATTCACGAAGGGTGCCTTTTTGAATCTCCGCAAAGGGCGTCAGGGCGCGTTCCAAATAATAAACTTCTGACAGAAGCGGTTTTTCGATGTCGGTCTTCTGCGTGACGATGCCAACGGAACGGCGGCGCCAACGCTCGTCAATTAAGAAGGTGGCGGCGGCTGAGGCATGATTTTCGACGGTGATGCGGGCAATGCGATTGCGAATTTCAAGGGGCAGGCGAATTTCTGCGTGGGTTTGCCGCGCCCCCGGCTCGAAAGCGAACGGTGCCAGAGCCAGCGTTTGGTTTTTGGCATCGCGGGCGCGCAGTTCGCCTTGCGCGGGGCCCTGTGGGTTGATCCGCAAGACCTGCAAATCCAGCCGGTCAGGATAAATTTCGGGGGCCTGCATAACCAAGGCGCCGGTGGGACTAGAGAAAGTCAGTACTTGTGGTGTGCCAAGGGATTTCAGTCGGGCAATGAAGGCCTCCAGATCCGGATCGGCGCGCCCATCGGAGAGCCAAATGATATCAAAAGAACCGCCGTTGGTTGCCTCACCTGGGTGTCTTGCCTCCAAGGCGGCCAGACGGTCTGTCTCCCAGGGGTAAGGCTTGAGGTTGGTGAGCGCATTGCGCGCCTGACGTGGTGACAGCATTGAAGTTGACGTGGCGGCGTTCAGGCTGGGGGCCGTCGGCAAAATCATGACGGATCGATCTTGACGCGCCGCCTCCTCAATCAAGCCGCGCAGGGTGTCGAGGCGTTTTTGCCAGTCGTGAGCAGAGGCCCAGCCATTGTCGACGACCAGAAGAAGAGGGTTGCTTGAGGAGGTGATCGGTGGGGCGCGGCGCAGTTCGGGTCCGGACAGGGCTGCAATAATCAGTGTCAGGATCAAAAGGCGCAGGATGAGCAGCCACCAAGGGGTGGTTGATGCGGTTGAAGTTGCGTCGCGCAATTGAAGCAGGAACTGAATAGGCGGAAAGGTCACTTGCCGCGGGGTCGGCGGAATGAGCTTGAGGAGCCACCACAAAGCGGGCAGAGCCAAAAGACCGATCAAGAGCAAAGGATGAGTGAAAGTAAGAGCGCCCAAGGTCATAAGAATGCGCGCTCCTGGCTGAGGGCATTGTAGAGGGCGAGCAGGGCGGATTCGGCCCCCTTATCCGTCCGATGGTGGGCAAAGGTCCAGCCCAGATTGCGGGCGTGCGCGGCAATGGCCTCGCGGTGTGCCCCATAGGCCTGGCGATACTCGGCGCGAATATCTTCGCTTTTGCCAAAGGTAATCTCAGGGCCCTGGCCGAAGGGCTTAAAGTTGATGTGTCCAGAGAAGGGAAAGTCTTCCTCGCTTGGATCGCAGACCTGAAGAAGGTGGCCCTGGACGCCCATGGCGGTGATTTCATCAAGGCGCCGGGTGATATAGTCGAGGGGCGCCAGAAAGTCGGAGATCAGCAAAAGCTTGGCATAGCGTGGGAGCTTGGTGGTTTCGGGCAGATGCGCCTCGGTGGCGCTTTCAGGGGTTGAGACGTATCGGGCAAATTGGCGAAGGGCGGTTCGGCCGGTCCCGGGTGGGTTTGGGCTTCCCAGGGCAGCGATGCGCTCGCCGCCGCGCACCAGAAGCGAGGCCATGGCAATGGCGATGACGCTGGCGCGTTGCCATTTGGTCGGCAGCCCTTTGACGGAGGCATAGTGGTTGGTGGGCGCGCCGTCGCGCCAGATCCAGACACTGTCGGCGGCCTCCCATTCATATTCGCGAACGTAGGTGTGCTGTGACCGCGCGGTCTTGCGCCAGTCGATGGCAGTACGCATGTCGCCGGGCTGGTAGCGGCGGAATTGCCAGAAGCTTTCGCCCTGGCCTGTGCGCCGCCGCCCGTGAATACCAAAGGCGACTGTGTTGGCAACGCGCTCAGCTTCCACCTGAAGGGCGGGCATGGAAGAGGCGGCCATTTCTGCCGCGTGGCGCAGATCCGACCAATTGGCATTGGGTGCCGGTCTTTTCTCCTCTTTCTGGGGCTGTGGGGTCATGCCTTGGCTTTCGTTACGCCAGATCAAGCAAAGGGCTCGAGAAGGTTGCCGATCAGATCTTCAAGGTTGATGCCCTCGGCGCGGGCGGAGAAGGTGAGCGCCATGCGGTGGCGCAAGACCGGCGGCGCGAGGGCCACCACGTCGTCAATGGAAGGGGTGACCCGGTCCTGCAAAAGGGCACGGGCGCGGGCGGCGAGCATAAGGGCCTGACTGGCTCTCGGGCCGGGGCCCCAGGCAATCTGGCCTTGCAATTTGCCTTCCGCCTCTGCATTGGGGCGGGCACTGCGCACCAGCGCCAAAATGGCATCGACGACTTTTTCGCCGACCGGCATTTTCCGAATGAGGGTTTGAGCGCTCTGTAATTCTGTCGGCGTCAGGATCGCTCGGGGTGCCACGTCATTGACCCCTGTCGTGGTGAGAATCATCCGGCGTTCAGCTTCTTCGTCCGGATAGTCCACATTGATCTGCATAAGGAAGCGGTCAAGCTGGGCCTCTGGCAGGGGATAGGTGCCTTCCTGCTCCAGCGGGTTCTGGGTGGCCAGCACATGGAAGGGCGCTGGCAGATCGTGGCGCTGGCCGGTGACCGTGACGTGTTTTTCCTGCATGGCCTGCAAGAGGGCAGACTGTGTGCGCGGGCTGGCGCGGTTAATCTCGTCGGCCATCAAAAGCTGGCAAAAGATCGGCCCCTTGATAAAGCGAAAAGAGCGGCGTCCGTTTTCGTCCTCTTCCAGCACTTCCGAGCCGATGATGTCGGCAGGCATGAGGTCTGGGGTGAACTGTACCCGGCTTTCTTCCAGGCCAAGCACTGTGCCCATGGTTTCGACCAGCCGGGTTTTGGCAAGGCCCGGCACACCGACCAGAAGGCCGTGGCCGCCAGCAAGAAGGGTGATCAAAGTTTGGTCGATGATTTCTTCCTGGCCGAAAACCCGGTCGTTGATGGCGGCGCGCGCGGCCTTCAGTTGTTCCGAGACAGTTTCGACTTCTTGCATCAGGGCCGCGGCGGGCTCGCTCATGAGGAACTCTCTTTCTATTTCAATCAAGTTGGCGGTCTTGGCCTCAATATAGCTCGCAAATTGTGGTCCTTCGTGACTTTTTGTACAGAAAAGTTGGGTTAATGCCGGAATCTTTGGCTGGAATCTCCTATATTAGCTTTTATGACGACAAAATTGACTGATCGAACCGATTTGAATGCCGTTTTGCGTGGGCTTTCCGAAGCGCAAACGAAGGGGGGCAAGGGTTTGCCGCCTGTGCATCTGTGGGAGCCGGCCTTCTGCGGCGACCTGGATATGCGAATCGCCCGGGACGGCACCTGGTTTTATATGGGCTCTCCGATCAAGCGGGAGAAGCTGGTGCGCCTCTTCTCGACAGTGTTGCGCCATGATGAGGACGGCAGATATTATCTGGTGACGCCGGTGGAAAAGATCGGCATCCAGGTGGACGATGCGCCGTTTGTGGTGGTCGACATGGATGTGCATGGGGCCGGCACCGCGCAGGTGATTGTCTTTACCACCAATGTGGGTGATGAAACGATCGCCGGGCCGGAACATCCGCTGCGCATGGCGTTTGACCCGGAGACCCGTGAGCCGGCGCCCTATGTGCATGTGCGGGCGCGGCTGGAGGCGCTCATTAACCGGGCGGTCTATTACAAGCTGGTGGATCTGGCGGTGGAAGAAGAAGTGGACGGCATTTTGCAATTTGGCGTGTGGAGCGCGGGTGAATTTTTTGCCTTTTCGCCCGTGGCGGAGCTTTAGATGATGACCGAGAGGCTCAAGGCTCATATTCGGCAACGTCTTGCCGCGCCGCCAGCTGAAGGGACTGTGCATCTGGAAGGCGATCATGCCATTGATCCTGCCTGGCAGAAGGTGCCGCCGCACAAGAGCCCCGTGCGCGATGCGGCCGTGCTGGTGCCGATTGTGGACCGCGCGGAGGGCTTGTCGGTCCTCTTGACCCGGCGGGCAGACCATCTGCCCTCTCATGCGGGGCAGGTCAGTTTTCCCGGCGGCAGTGTGGAGCCGCAGGACGCGACACCCATTGAAACCGCTCTCAGAGAGACGGAAGAAGAAATTGGTCTCGACCGATCCTTTGTGTCAGTCTGGGGCACGCTGGAGCGCTATCAGACCGGCACGAATTTTTCGATCCTGCCGGTGGTGGGTCTTGTGACCAC
Source organism: Alphaproteobacteria bacterium (assembly GCA_006226415.1). GTDB lineage: Bacteria > Pseudomonadota > Alphaproteobacteria > M2410 > M2410 > M2410. The sequence goes on along the minus strand of SBGZ01000074.1, from coordinate 8,487 downwards.
CGGATTTGAACTTTCTGCAGACCCCAATGAAGTGGCAGCGACCTTTGAAGTGCCGTTCGACTTTCTGATGGACCCGGGCAACCACACACGCAAAAGCGCGGTGTGGCAGGGCCGTCAGCGCATCTATTATGAAATGCCCTATGGGGAATTTTACATCTGGGGAGCGACGGCGGGCATGCTGGTCAATCTCTATAACCGGCTTTACGGCTAAAGGTTCTTTCCCCATGCGCTTCCTTATTCTTGAACTTCTGCTGCTGGCAACGCCCTTTATCATTTACCGGCTTTATCTGCGTTATGTGATCCGTCACAAAGCCGAAAGCGGCATGGGGTGGAATGAGGCGCCGGTGACCTGGCTCATGATCGCCGGGTTTGTGTTGGCGATCCTTGGCGTTTTGTATTGGGGACTGGAGGGGGGAAGCTCCAGCAAGGGGCCCTATACGCCCGCTACCTTGGAAGATGGTATTCTCAAGCCTGGATCGATTGGCGAGACGCCCGAGGAAGACAAATGAAGACGAGCCTTGCGCAAGAGCCCTGGGTGCGGGCGGCGGATACGCTGGCGATCATGGCGGCCCTGCACGCGGGTGCGGCGGCTGGCGAGGTGGTGGCCCGTTTTGTCGGCGGCTGCGTGCGCAATGCGCTCTTCGAATTGCCGTTTGACGAGATCGATATTGCGACCGTGTTGACACCGGAAGAAGTGACCCAGCGCTTGCAAGCGGCGGGGCTCAAAGCGGTGCCCACCGGCATTGAGCACGGCACGATCACGGGGATTGTCCACCACGAACCTTTCGAGATCACCACGCTCCGGCGGGATGTCAGCACGGATGGCCGCCGGGCCACGGTCGCCTTTACCGATGACTGGGCAGAAGATGCGGCGCGGCGCGACTTCACCATGAATGCGCTTTATGCCGATCCGGATGGGACTTTGCGCGATCCGCTCGGCGGGCTTGAAGATTTGAAAGCGCGGCGGGTGCGCTTTATCGGCGATGCCCATGCGCGGATCGCCGAAGACTATCTCAGGGTCCTCAGGTTTTTCCGCTTTCATGCGCTCTATGGCGCGGGCGAACTTGATCCAGCGGGCCTGAAGGCCTGCGCCGAAGCCAAAGACAATCTTGGCAGTCTGTCGGCGGAGCGCATTCAAGGCGAGCTCTTTAAGCTTTTGAGTGCCTCTGATCCGGTGCCGACCCTGCGCGCGATGACGGCAACGCATATCCTTCAGGAAGTTTTGCCGGAGGCGCGGCATTTTGATGTTCTGGACCGGCTTGCGGCAATTGATCGCATGACCTTTTTTGAAGCGGATCCCGTGTTACGGTTAGGTGCTTTGGTCGCGTGCGATCTTGAGGGCATGAAGGTGCTTTCAGATCGTTTGCGGCTCTCCAATGCGCAGAAGGCGCGGCTTGTGGGTCTCGTGGGCAGCGACTTTAAGATCGTCAGCTATCTGTCGATCCGAGAGGTGCGACGAGCCGCCTATCGCCTCGGCAAGCAAGCGCTGATGGACCGCATTATGCTGCATTGGGCGGCGGACCCGAAGGCCTCCAACGAGGTGCAATGGCGCGCGCTCCTGGCCATGGTGGAAGGGTGGCAGCGCCCGGTGATGCCGCTTTCTGGTGAGGACGTGATGCGCGCGGGCGTGCCGAAAGGGCCGCAGGTGGGCCAGGTGCTGGCCGAAGTAGAAGACTGGTGGGTCGATGCAGACTTCACCGAAGACGAATTTTCAATTGCCGAGCGACTGAAGGCGGTGGTTCAGGCAGTGGTTTTTTAAAGAACGACCTCACCGGGGAGGGTGAGCGCTCTATGGATCTTAATCTGTCTCTTCAGGATCTTCAGTTCCGTGACGAGGTGCGTGCGTTTCTGGCCGCGCATTATCCGCCGGAGATGGCGAAGGCCATGCGTCTGGGGGTGCCGATTTCAAAACCTGACATTGTCGCCTGGTGGGCGACGCTTGATGACCACGGCTTTGCCGCGCCGGCCTGGCCGGAAGAGTTCGGTGGGCGCGGGCTATCGCTCACCCAGCGGCATATCTTTGACATGGAATGTCGGCTGGGCAATTGTCCGCCGATCCTGCCGCAAAACATTGCCATGATCGGTCCGGCGCTTTTGCGCTTTGGCACAGAGGCGCAGAAGGGGCGCTTTTTACCGCAAACCCGGCGCGGCGAGATCTGGTGGGCGCAGGGCTATTCTGAAAATGGCGCCGGGTCGGACCTGGCTGCCGTGGCCATGAAGGCGGAGCGCGGCGGCGACAGCTACATTGTCAATGGCGCCAAGACCTGGACGACCGCGGCGGAAGATGCCGACTGGATCTTTTGCCTGACGCGCACGGATCCGAGCGTGCAGCGGCAGAAGGGTATTACCTTTTTGATGATCGACATGCGCTCCCCTGGCGTTCGCGTGGAGCCGATCTATGGCATGAACGGCCAACGGCTTTGGAACTCGGTTCATTTTGAGGATGTCCGGGTGCCGGTGGAAAACCGTCTCGGCGAGGAGAATGCGGGCTGGACCGTTGCCAAAGCGCTCTTGGGGGACGAGCGCATTTTTGTCTCGCGCGTTTCCATGAGCACGCAGCTTTTGCAGCATCTGAAAGAGGTGGCGCGTGTTGAACGGGCCGATGGGCAGCGGCTGATCGATGAGCCGGACTTTGCGAAGATGATTTCCGCGCTTGATCTGCGCATTCAGGCGCTCGACATGATGGGTCTGAGGCTTCTCGCCGAGGCAGAAGCGCGCGGCGGCGATGTGGGTGCGCGGCCATCGGCGATGAAGGCCCTGGGCTCGCCGCTTGTACAAGCGGTGGACACGGCGCTCACCGAAGCCATTGCCTATTACGCGGCGCCGGACAATCACACCGCCTGGGAGGCGGGCGCCAACGTCCAAGGGGTCGGCCCCGACTATGCCCATGCCATCGCCTATAACATGCTGCACCACCGCGGCTATTCTATCGCTGGCGGCACCACGGAAATCCAAAAGAACATCATCGCCAAGCAGATCCTAGGGCTTTGACTTTTTCGCCTGCCGTGTGGGCGGGAGGGGGGTGCCGAGCTCATCGCGCAGGAGGGTGCTGAGGGTTTCAAAGTCCTGTTTGCGTGGGCTGGATTTGCGGAAGGCGAGGCCGATGCGGCGGCTGGACTTGCCAGCCTCCAGAGGGCGCACCTGCAGCCCTGTGCCGCGCAAAAGCCCGGCGTCGACGGCCATCTTTGGCAAGAGGGTCAGGCCAAATCCGGCGCCCACCATTTGCACCAGGGTCAGAAGGCTGGTGGCCTTCATGTTTTGCGACAAGGCCCCTTCGCGAAATCCGCTGGCGCTCAGGATGTGATCGCGCAGGCAATTGCCCTGATCGAGCAGCAGCAGGCTTTCTTTCTTTAAGTCTCGTGTGGTCAGGCGTTCCTTCTCACACAAGGGATGGTTTTTGGGCAAGACGACCAGAAAGGGATCGTCAGCAAATATCAGGCGTTCAAATTCATTCGTCTCGTAAGGGAAGGCCATGAGGGCGGCGTCCAGGTGGCCATCTGTGAGGGCGTTGAGGATCTGCCCGGTTTTTTCTTCACGCAGCTCGAGCTTGAGGTCCGGATAGTCGCGGTGAAGGATCGGCCAGATGCGCGGCAATAAGAAAGGGCCGATGGTGGGGATAATACCGAGCCGCAGGGTGCCGGTGAGGACCCCTTGGGCGGCGCTCACCAGGGCTACCAGATCCTCGGTTTCATTGAGAATGTCCTTGGCGCGGGCAATGACCTCGCGCCCAAGCGGGGTGATCTGAACCTGCCGCTTGGTGCGCTCGATGAGCGTCTGGCCCAGGGTGAGCTCGAGCTCCTTGATGGAGGCGCTCATGGTGGACTGGGTGATATGGGCGGCCTCGGCGGCGCGGCCGAAATGGCTCGTTTCAGACAGGATCACCAGGTGGCGGAGCTGGGTCAGGGTGGGCAGGCGCATGTCTTGAGACCTTTGCGGGTGGGCGCGATGGGGTATTTCCAAGTAATCGGAAATATCGATTACTATATCAAAAAACACTCATTTCACAAATAAATAACCTTGCCCCATATTCCGGTCATGTCCAACAGACATGATCAAAGGAGCAAGAAAATGGAACACCAAATTGATATCGGCATCCCAGCGCATGATCGGCAAATGATCGCGGAAGGTCTGTCGCATCTTCTGGCCGACACCTATGTGCTCTACATCAAAACCCATGGCTTTCACTGGAACGTGACGGGTCCGATGTTCTCCACGCTCCACACCATGTTTGAGGCGCAATACACAGAGCTCTCCACCGCCGTTGATGAGATCGCGGAGCGCATTCGCTCGCTCGGCTTTGAAGCGCCGGGCTCAGGCGCGGCCTTCGCCAAGCTTAAATCCATTGATGAGGCGGATGGCGCCCCTCGCGCGGAAGAGATGGTGGCACAGCTTGCCGCCGACCAAGCGGCTGTGGCCCGTGTCGGGCGGAACATCCTGCCGCTGGCGGAAGCCGGCAAGGATGAAGTGACAGCGGATCTGGTGACGCAGCGCCTGCAAGTCCATGAAAAAACAGCCTGGATGCTGCGCGCCTTGCTTGAAAATTCAACCCAAAAAATTGCTTAACGACAAGGAACAATTCTCATGACACCTACTCATGTCCCACCCGCAACCTTTTACACCCGCGTGCGCAACAATGATATCGAAGGTCCCAATCCGTTTGAATGGAAGCAAGTGACCTCGGAGGATGTTTTTAAGGGCAAAAATATTGTGCTCTTTGCCTTGCCGGGTGCCTTTACGCCGACCTGTTCGTCGACCCATCTGCCGCGCTACGAAGAGCTCTATGGTGAGTTCAAGGCGTTGGGCGTTGATGAAGTGATCTGCCTGTCGGTGAACGATGCCTTTGTGATGTTCCAATGGGGGCGTCATCAGTGTGCGGAAAATGTTCGCCTGCTGCCCGATGGTAATGGCGAATTTACCCGCAAGATGGGCATGCTGGTCGAGAAAGAAAATCTCGGATTTGGTATGCGCTCCTGGCGCTACTCCGCCCATATTGTTGATGGCGAAATCGTTCAGCTCTTCTCAGAAGAAGGTTTGGGCGACAACATCGAAACCGATCCGTTCGAGATTTCGGATGCGGACACAATGCTTGCCTATCTGAAAGCAAACGGGTTGAAGAAGGCGAGTTAGAAAAAGATGTATTCCCGCGTAGGCGGGAGCCCTGGGGGCGAGGCCATTTGCCCTCATGCTGCGGAGAGCCCGAAGGGCTCGTCTCGAAGCATGGCGAAGTTGGCTTCATCCTTCGAGACGCGCTTTGCGCTCCTCAGGATGAGGTGTTAGCTAACTAGCTGGGTCCCTTGGTCAAGCCGCGGGACGACACTTCCCAGGGTTTAAGGCCACTTCACCTCAGGTGGCATGGACGACAAGATCGAGTCCACATTTCCTCCGGTTTTAAGACCGAATTGTGTTCCGCGGTCATAGAGGAGATTGAACTCGACATAGCGGCCGCGGCGAATGAGTTGTTCGTCGCGGTCGTCTTCTGTCCAGGTGAGTTCAAAGTTCCGGCGCACCAGGCGTGGATAAATGTCGAGGAAGGCGCGGCCCACGTCCTGGGTGAAAGCAAAGTCTTCCTCCCAGTCGCCGGAGTTCAGGTGATCATAAAAGATGCCGCCGATGCCGCGCGGCTCACCCCGGTGGGGCAGGAAAAAATATTCGTCGCACCATTTTTTGTAGCGCTCGTAGTCCGCACAGTCATGAGCGAAGCAGGCGGACTTCATGGCGTTGTGGAAATCGACCGTGTCCGGGTCGTCCTGCATGCGGCGTCGATCCAGAACCGGGGTTAGGTCGGCGCCGCCACCAAACCAGGATTTGGTTGTCACCACATGGCGGGTGTTCATGTGAACCGCTGGCACATGGGGGTTCTGCGGGTGGGCAATGAGGGAAATGCCGGAGGCCCAAAACCTGGGGTCCTCGGCGGCGCCTTCCACATTGGCCTTAAAGTCGTCGGAGAATTCGCCGAAAACGGTGGAAATATGAACGCCGACTTTTTCAAAGACCCGGCCTTTCATAATCGACATTTCGCCGCCGCCCATGGCGTCAGAGCCGTCCTTGGCGCGCTTCCAGGGGGTGCGCTCAAAGCGCCCGGGCGCGCGGTCAGCCAGCGGGCCGGCGACTTCATCCTCGATCGCTTCGAATTCCTGGCAAATGGCATTGCGCAGGGTGCGAAACCAGGTGGCGGCGAGGGTCTTGCGTTCTTCAATCAATTGGGCGTCAGTCATTTTAAAAAAGTGGCTTATCTCACGAATTCGACTCGAAACAATATTCTCCGCGCACGCTTTAACACGGGTTCGGCCGGATTTCAAAAGGCTGTCATGAAGGAAAGGTTCCGGTCTGGCGTAGGGCCTCGCCGAGGATCATGGCGCCGGCCATGGCCACATTGAGGGAGCGGGCCTCTGGAGCCATGGGCACTTTAACCCGGGCATCGGCTTGGGCGTGGACTTCTTCCGGAACGCCAGCGCTTTCGCGGCCGAGGAGCAGAATGTCCGAGCGGTCAAAAGAGTGGTCTGTGTGGGATTGAGCGGCCCGGGTCGTCAAGAGCACCAGGCGGCTTGTTCCCACGGTTGCCAAAAAGGCCTCCCAGGAGGCATGGCGGGTTAAATTGGCGATTTCCAGATAGTCCATGCCCGCTCTTTTCAAGGAGCGGTCGGAAAGGGCAAACCCGCAAGGCTCGATAATGTCGATCGGGACCCCCAGACAGGCGCCAAGGCGAATCAAAGTGCCGGTATTCTGAGGAATATCGGGCTCAAACAGGGCCAATCTCATGGGGTGGGTCCTTTGCATGCGGTTTTTTGCCCCGATTTTGACCCAAAAGCCTAGCGGGACTAGACATTTCCTTGTCATACGTGCAAAAACCCATCCGAGTTTTCAAGTCTGGACTTCTAAAAGGCCGAAAGGTGCCGGAAACTCCCGGAAACCTGCGGCAAATTACAAACAAAAAAGAGGTGTCACGTGGCCGAGGGCAACACGGATATGACAGCTGGTGGCGCTCCTCAGGAAACTGAGGGGACACGGCGCGATTTCCTTTATATTGGCACAGCCGTTTTTGCGGCAGCCGGTATCGGAAGAGGGGTGGTTTGGCCGCTCATCGATCAACTCAATCCTGCTGACAATGTGAAGGCGCTTGCCTCCATCGAAGTCGACCTGAGCAAGGTGGCTGTCGGTTCGCAGATGAAGGTCCTGTGGCGGGGCAAGGCGGTCTTTATCCGTCATCGCACCGAGGCTGACATCGCAGAAGCCCGCGCGGTTCCCCTGGATGACCTGCCCGACCCTGCGACAGACGAGTCCCGGGCCGAGCGTCCGGAGTGGCTCATCATGTTGGGTGTTTGTACACACCTTGGCTGTGTGCCGATTGCTGACCGGGGCGAATATGATGGGTGGTTCTGCCCGTGCCACGGCTCGCACTACGATACGGCTGGCCGCATCCGCAAGGGCCCGGCACCGCGTAACCTCGACATTCCGCCGTATGCGTTCCTGAACGACACGACGATCAAGATCGGTTAAGGAGGAAGCATGGCACACGAAAGCAATTATCAACCGTCCAACGGTTTTGAGAAGTGGCTCGACGAGCGGCTTCCGATCATGCGTTTGGCGCATGACACCATGATCAATTTCCCAACCCCGAAGAACCTCAATTATTGGTGGACCTTCGGCGGCATTTTGACTTTCTGCCTTGTGGCGCAGATCGTGACCGGCATTGTGCTGGCCATGCATTACAAGCCGTCGGTAGAACTGGCTTTTGCCTCGGTCGAGCACATTATGCGCGATGTCAGCTACGGCTGGTTCCTGCGTTATGCCCACGCCAATGGGGCATCGATGTTCTTTATCGCGGTCTATATTCACATGTTCCGGGGTCTTTATTACGGATCCTACAAAGCGCCGCGCGAGGTGCTCTGGATCCTGGGCTGCCTCATCTACTTCCTGATGATGGCCACCGGTTTCATGGGTTATGTGCTTCCCTGGGGGCAGATGAGCTTCTGGGGCGCAACGGTTATCACCAACTTCTTTGACGCGATCCCGGTTGTCGGCGGCTACATCAAGACGCTGTTGCTGGGCGGCTATGCTGTTGGGGATCCCACACTTAACCGCTTTTTCTCGCTGCACTATCTCCTGCCGTTTGTGATCTTCGGCGTTGTGATGTTGCACATTTGGGCGCTGCATGTGCCGGGTAACAACAACCCGATCGGGGTTGACGTGAAGGGGCCGCAAGACACGTTGCCGTTCCATCCCTATTACACGGCGAAGGATGGTTTTGCCCTCGTGATCTTTGTTCTGTTCTTTGCCTATTTTATCTATTTCGAACCGAACGCTTTGGGTCACCCGGACAACTACATTGAAGCCAATCCGCTGGTGACACCGCCGCATATCGTGCCGGAATGGTATTATCTGCCGTTCTATGCGATCCTGCGGTCGATCACTTTTGACATCCTGTTCCTGGATTCAAAACTGCTCGGCGTTATGGCCATGTTCGGCTCGATCATCGTGCTGTTCTTC
>SBGZ01000057.1 GCA_006226415.1 Alphaproteobacteria bacterium | reverse complement strand
TGGTGCCCAGGGGCGGAATCGAACCACCGACACGCGGATTTTCAATCCGCTGCTCTACCAACTGAGCTACCTGGGCCCGGGCCATAGCCGGGCTTGGTCACTCCGGCGACGGGCGGCGCATGTAATTTGCGCTGAGTTGGGGCTGAATAAGCCCCGAAAGAAGCCGGTTTATAAGCGATATCCCGGGGTCTGTCTAGGGGCTGATTTTAGCCGGTTTCGTGCGGGTTTTGGTTAATGACGGCGGGCATGAGGGAGGCTGACGTCAGCCTCCCTCGTCGTCAAAAATCTCTTCAATTTGCAGGTTGAAAAGACCGGCAATTTTAAAGGCGAGCGGTAGGCTCGGATCATATTTGCCGTTCTCCAGAGCATTGACCGTCTGCCGGGAGACGTTGAGGCGACCTGCGAGATCCGCCTGGCTCCAGTCCCGCTCGGCACGCAGCACCTTCAATCGGTTCTTCACTGATAACTCCTTCGGATCAGCATGGCGGCAAGGCACCAGGCCAGCAAAAAGCTAGGCAGGAGCAAGATGAGGGGGAAGGCTGGTAGTCCCAGATGCAGGTTCAGGAAGCCGTATGCCGTGGCGGCGATGAGCACAAAGCCGGTGGCCACAGCAAGGGCCCGCAGATGAATGCTTTGCTCCAGCTCATCCAGAGACTCAAGGCTGCGGACATAAAGCATCAGCACAGCGGCGAGCGGATAGGCGGGGGATGCGCCAATAATCCAGGCCAGCGCGCCCTGCCCTTCATATACCTTCATGAGCTCTGGCACCGCAAAGCAAAGGACAGCGTAAACGCCCATAAAACCCCAAAAAGGGACACGATACCTGGAAGTCGTTGAAAACATATCTGTCAAACTCCTTTTCCTTAATGTCAAGTTCCCTTTACATACGACACCATGAGAATGATGTCAAGCGTGCTTGACAATGCCCTTTTGGAGGATCGATTTTTCTCGATGAGTTTTTAAGGGGGCGCCCTAAACGGGCGACAGCCAATTGGCTGCTTTAGCCCTAATGCCGGGTGGCGTCCGGATCATCCTCTTGAAGGGGCGGCTGGCTTTGGGCGGCCTCGTCCCATTCGTCGGGCGGCTCAACGGCGGGGATCGCATAAGCGCCCTTGAGCCAGCGCGACAGATCCACATCAGCGCAGCGCTTGGAGCAGAAGGGCTTTATTTTCGGGTCCGTGGGCTTGCCGCAGATCGGGCAGCTGCCAGAGGCGGGAGCCTCCGCCATCAGGCTTCCCTCACATCAAAGGCCTCACGAGACTTGGCGCCATCGCTGACGAGCGTGACACCGGAGAGGAGCTCCTCTCTGCGGGTCTTGCTCATATTTTCCAACACCTCGATCACCGCGCTTTCGGCGCGCACTTCCCACTGGGCGCCCGGACTGGCGGCCCGCTCGCGGGCGAGCTGGGCCAGCAGCTTGTCGGCGATAAAGCCCGGGCGGATCTGACGCGCTGGCACACCGGTTTCTTCCGTCAGGCGCTCCAAAAGCCCGAGGCCATCGCGGCGGCGGGTCATTTCCACGAGACCAAACTCGGAGATGGCGCCAATGCGCAAGGGCGAGGGATCGGAGGCGAAGGCTTTTTGCAGGGTCGCGATGAGTTTGTCGCCCGCGCTTTCGTCGCGCATCCGCAGGAAGTCGATCACAATCACACCGCCCAGCGAGCGCAGACGCAATTGCCGTGCGATCTCGTATGCCGCTTCCATGTTGACCTTGAGCGCGGCGCGCTCCTGATCGCGGCCGCCGCCCCGACCGGTGTTAACATCAATGGCGACCAGGGCGCGGGTGCTTTCAATGGCGATCCAACCACCGCCGGGCAGTTCCACCTCTTCGTCAAGCGCCTCTTCGACCTGCTCATCGACATATTCCGCTTCAAAGGGGTCGCCCTCGTCGAGGGCCAGCTTTTCAGCGAGCGTCGGATTGGTGTGCTCCCACACGGCCTTGAGATCCTTCAAAATGTCGCGGTCGGTGACGCGAATTTTCGCCAAAGACCGATCGGCCAGACGCTCAATGCGCAGGGCCAGACGCTCCGCCGGATCGGTGAGGATCGCCGGCGCCTTGGCTTTTTTGGCAACCTTGACCAGAGCTTCAACCCGCGTTTTCAAATCCTCAAACTCTTTTTCGATGTCATCATCGTCGGCTTCTTCAGCGGCGGTGCGCACGATGCAGCCCCAGGGACCTTCGTCTTCGGGAAAGCCCAGATCGTCAACGATCTCTTCCATGAAGCGTTTCAACTCCTTGCGGGCTTCTTCGTCGGTGATCTGGCGCGAGATGAAGATACCTTCGCGGCCGCGCACAAAGGCGAGACACTCGCCGGCAATCGACAAATTGGTGGAGAGCCGAGCGCCCTTGTCTTCAAAAGCCTCGGAGGCGACACTGACAAGAATGGCAGCTCCTTCGTGCATGTCCTGATCGAGCCCTTCGAGCTCTTTGAGCGGCAGGAAGCCATCCTTCTCATCGCCGATGTCGACAAAGGCGGCCTTCAGGCCCGGCACCACATTTTTGATGCGGCCAAGGACAGGCGTGTCGCGGGTGAGCGCGTCTTCGCCTTCGTCGATGAAATAGTCGGTGAGTTCTTCGTCATAAATGCGAGCGATGCGGGTGCCCGTTGTGCCGGGAGCAATCAGAATATCAGAGTGAGCCATATGTCTTTTCGGTCGTTTGTCATGCTTGAAGGGGTTTAAAGAAAATTGGGTTGCTTAATAAATTTGATATCCGTGGCCGGTCAGCAAATTGACGGTTTCATGGAGCGGTAGACCCACCACGTTGGAATAGGATCCTGAAATTGTTCTGACGAAAGCCTCGGCGCGGCCCTGAATTGCATAGCCGCCTGCCTTGCCCTCGCCTTCTTCGCTGACAATATAGGCGTCAATCTCGGCCCCCGACAATCTCTTAAACACGACGCGGGTCATCACCGTGCGCCGGGCCACCCGGCCGTCTGGCGTTGCCAGCACGACACCGGTGAAAACCTGATGCGCGCGACCTGACAAAAGTTCAAGAAAACGGCGGGCCTGCGCCTCGTCCTGTGGCTTACCGAGGATGCGCCGCCCCACGCCCACCACCGTGTCGGCGGTGAGGGTGAAGGCGCCCTCAGCCTCAGGCATAGCGCGGGCGGCGGCTCCTTTCAGATCCGCGAGCCGCGTCGCCATCTCGCGCGGCGTCTCATGGCCGAGCGGGCTTTCATCCACGCTCAAGCGCAAGATTGTATTCGGCAAGATGCCGATCTGGGCCAGGAGGTCACGTCTGCGGGGGCTGGCGCTTGCCAGGACGAGTTTTTGTCCCTTCTCGGCAGTTCCCACGCGCCCTCTGCCTTTGTTATCTGAAACGGTAAGTGATGCGCCCTTTGGTCAGGTCGTAGGGCGTCATTTCAACCAGAACCTTATCGCCAGCAAGAACGCGGATACGGTTCTTGCGCAGTTTGCCTGCGGTGTGGGCGATGATCTCGTGATCGTTTTCCAACTGCACGCGAAATGTTGCGTTCGGCAGCAGTTCGATGACGGTCCCGGGAAACTCCAATAAGTCTTCTTTTGCCATGTGGCTCCCTTTTCGCCATGAGTACGGGCCTCAAAAACCACCTCATGGATTAGCTCGCGCGGAGAATGCAAAGATGGGCTGCGAAAAGCAAGGGGCTAATAGGCCTAAAAGCGCTGAAAATGCAGCTTTTTCCTCCAATTGAGCTCTATTTGACCCGTTTTGATGCTGTTTTGGCGATCTAAGGCAAGAAATAGGTTTTGATACGTTCCAAAAGCCCGTCCCGAACCTGTCGATAGGCGGACAAAATCTGCTCGCGGCTGCCGGTTGTTCCCGTTGGGTCAAGGGTCGGCCAATAGATGGCTTCGATGGCGGAAGACCGGGTCAACTCCAGCGCCTTGTGATGGGCTTCCGGCGACAGCGAGATCACCAGGTCGAAGGAGGTATCGTCCAGATGGTCAAAGTCGCGCGGGCAATGGTCCGAAATATCCAGCCCAATCTCATCCATGACGGCCACCGCAAAGGGGTCGAGTTCGCCTGGATGAACGCCGATCGATTCCACATAGGTAAAATGTCCATAGAGGTGGCGCATGAGACCGGCAGCCATGGGCGAGCGCACCGCATTCATGGTGCAGGCAAACAACACGCTCGATGGCAAATTTTCTCCGTTGGGTCCGAGCATAATGCCAATCAACCCTTGATATGCAGCACGCATATCAGCGTGAAGAGCCGACGGGCGGTGTTGAAATCAACGGTGATCTTGCCGTCGAGGCGCTCTTTCAGAAGTTCAGACCCCTCGTTGTGCAGCCCTCGGCGTCCCATATCAATGGCCTCGATTTGACTGGGGACAGCGGTTTTGATCGCCTCAAAATAGCTTTCGCAAATCAGGAAATAGTCTTTGACGATGCGGCGGAAGGGCGAGATCGACAAAAGGATCTGGCCATGTTCGCTGCCGTCTTCCAGGCGAATGTCAAAGAGCAGCCGATTATCCTGAATCGACAGGAACAGCTGGTAAGGGCCACCCGGCGATCCAGCAGGTTCAAAATAATTTTCTTCGATGAGATCGAAGATCGCCACATTGCGCTCATGCTCAATGTCCGGCGAGCGCGCAACGAAATGCTCCTCGTCGAGAATTATTTCTGCAATGTGGAAAAGTTTCTGATTTGAAGTGTCCCCCATGGCCGTCACCGCTTGTTCAAACGCAAAGCGATAGACCGTCCATGGGCCTCAAGCCCTTCTTCGCTCGCAAGCTCCAACGCCGCCGGGCCAATGGCGCCAAGGCTTTCCGCGCTGCAACCGATCAGCGACGAGCGCTTCATGAAGTTTAGAACCGACAAACCGGAGGAAAATCTCGCGGCCCGCGCGGTGGGCAGAACGTGATTGGCGCCCGCCACATAGTCGCCTATGGCTTCGGGCGTATATCTCCCTAAAAAGATGGCGCCCGCATGGCGCACTTTGCCGGCCAGATCAAGCGGCGCGTCCACCGCCAGTTCAAGGTGCTCCGGCGCAATACGGTCAATCAACGCCACGGCCTCAGCCTCATCGCGCACCACAATAATCGCGCCGTGCGCCTGCCAGCTTTCGCGGGCGATCTCCGCCCTTGGCAAGGTCTCAAGCTGTCGCTCGACGGCCTCTTCCACGGCACGGCCAAAGGCCTCGTCCAGAGTGATCAGAATGGACTGGGAGGAGACATCATGCTCAGCCTGACTGAGCAGGTCCGCCGCGATCCAGTCCGGATTGTTGTCGGCATCGGCAAAGACCAGAATTTCAGATGGGCCCGCGATCATATCGATGCCGACCTGACCAAAGACCTGACGCTTGGCGGCGGCGACCCAGGCATTGCCCGGGCCAACAATGACATCAACCGGATCTATCGTTTCGGTACCGAAGGCAAGCGCCGCGATAGCCTGCGCGCCCCCTACCCGGTAGATGCGGGTAACCCCTGCCCGCTTTGCCGCAGCCAGAACCAGAGGATTAATCACGCCCTTTGGCGTGGGAACGGTCATAACCAATTCCTCAACACCCGCGACCCGGGCGGGTATCGCGTTCATCAAGACGGAACTTGGATAATTGGCTGTGCCGCCCGGCACATAGAGCCCCGCGGCGGCAACCGATGTCCATTTGTGCCCAAGGGTGACCCCCTGATCGTCTTCATAGAGATCATCTTGCGGACGCTGGCGCGCGTGGTAAGCCTCGATGCGCTGGGCTGCCAGGTCGAGCGCTTTCAAGGTCTGGGGCGCACATTTGCCGATCGCGGCCTCGATCTCTGTCTCCGTAAACTCAAGACCTGTTTTCGACACATCAACAGAGTCATATTTCTCCGTAAGATCAAAAAGCGCCTGATCGCCGCGCGCGCGCACATCTGCAACGATGGTGGCGACTTGAGCGTCCACTTCCACAGAAAGCTCCCGCTTGATGGAAAGAAGTGATGCGAAGTCACGCTCGAAAGCTATGTCGCCTGTATTTAGCCAGTGGGTCATGGGCCCGCACGCCTTACCTTTCGCCTGCTTTGGCGCCCTCTTCATGGGTCGGCAGGTTCTTTGTTGACCAGGGGGTACCGCGATCGGCCAAATGCGCATCGATGCATTCGACGCTCAACCTCACGGAAGCGCCTCCTGAGAAGATCAAAACAATCGTTCCCGCGCCTTCCTCTCCCGGCTCGAATTTCAAATCAAGCAAATTAAGAAAGCTATGGCGGTTGGATTGAGCAATGTTTTTCGACTGCACCTGTAGCACACCATCGAAATGCAATCCCGAGGAGGTTCGATGATAGCGCCAGCCCAGTTCCGGCTTACCGGTTTCAGGGTCGACCTCCTCCCAACGAAACCGGTTTAGCGATAAGGCAAAGCGTCTGTGCTTCGGCAAATAAGCCATGTCCGCCACCTGGACAATGGCATCTTGCAGGGGCGGCGCAAAGATCTCCAGATCCTCAGGCGTTTCAGCTCTCAGTCGCAACGGTGGTTTCACTTGTCATCAGATCCCTTGGGTGGTGGGTCGCAGTTTTAACGCCATCATAATCATTTATCGAGGAGGGCCAACTCTTTAACCCCTGATGCGGCGAATCTGCGCGCCAACATTCGACAGCTTGTCCTCAATTCGCTCAAAGCCGCGATCAAGATGATAGACGCGCGAGACCGTGGTGGTGCCTTCGGCCCCCAGCGCGGCGGCGATGAGCGAAACCGAGGCGCGCAGATCGGTCGCCATGACAGGCGCCCCTTTCAGTTTTGGCACGCCGGTCACGGTCGCGGTCTGGCCATCAATGGCAATGCGCGCGCCCATGCGGCCAAGCTCGGGTACATGCATGAATCGGTTTTCAAAGATGGTCTCGGTAATATGGCTTTTGCCCTGGCAGGTGCACATGAGTGCCATGAACTGCGCCTGCAGATCGGTCGGAAACCCCGGATAGGGCTCGGTGGTGACATCGACCCCCAGATGCTGGCCGCCGTTGGAGACGGTGACTTCACCAGGCGCTTCTTCGATTGTCAGGCCCGCGTGGGTCAGAACCGGAATGACTGAGCGTATCAGCTCCGCGTCCGTTTGCTTCAGACGCAGGCGTCCGCCCGCAGTGCCTACCATCATGGCATAGGTGCCCATCTCAATGCGGTCGGGCAACACCTGATGCCGGGCCCCGGTAAGACGCGGCACACCAGTAATTTTTACGGTCGAGGTGCCCAGCCCCTCGATCTTGGCGCCCATGGCGATGAGGCAATGGCCGAGATCTACCGTCTCCGGTTCACGGGCGGCATTGCGCAGGATGGTGTCTCCTGTCGCCAGGCTTGCGGCCATCAAAAGGTTTTGCGTCGCCCCCACTGAGACGAAAGGAAACTCGATTTCCGCGCCTTTAAGCCCTTGCGGCGCGGAAGCCAGAACATAACCATCCTCAAGCTCGATTTCAGCGCCCAGGCGCTCTAAGGCATTGAGGTGGAGGTCCACCGGCCGGGTGCCGATGGCGCAGCCGCCCGGCAGGGAAACCTTGGCTTCACCGCATCGGGCCAGCAAAGGCCCTATGACCAGAAAGCTGGCGCGCATCTTACGGACCAGATCATAGTGAGCCAGGGTGGAGGTAATCTCGCGGGCGCTCAAGTGAAGTGTGCGGGCGCTCCCTTCACCGGTAATTTCGGCGGTGACCCCATGGGCGGCGAGGATCTCGCTTAACGTTCGGATATCGGCCAGATCCGGCACGTTGACAAGCTCGAGCGGCTCCTCCACCAGGAGGCTGGCGACCATGAGCGGCAGCGCCGCATTCTTGGCGCCGGAAATAGTGATCTCGCCTTCCAGAGGCGCGCCGCCGGTGATTTCAATGCGATCCATTTGGGACTTTCAACAAGGGGTGGGGTTGTTCTTTCACGAGCTGACGTTCTAGGGGGCAAAAGAGACCAAAATCAGGAGGTTTCCGCCTCATTTGCGCCGGTTTCAGGGCTCGCCTCCGGCTTGGCATCCTCGGCCCTGCGGCCCCGGCTCTGACCCTTGCGGCGCTGAAGATTGGCGCGCAAGGCCTCTTTCAGGCGCTTCTCACGGGCCAATTGAGCGGCAGATTTCTTGGGCGTTTCTCCCATCGGATAGGGCTTTCCAGCTCGTTCATGTTGGTTTGCAGGCGTGTTTTAACCGGGCGGGCAGCCGATGGCAATGGAGGTGGCGGCATCACGCTTCGGGAAAACCCTCAATTTAAAGGATTTTCCCCTTTTCAAGGCCCCTCGCCTGCGCTATGAAGCCGCCTCCAAGCCCTCGTAGCTCAGGGGTAGAGCACTCCCTTGGTAAGGGAGAGGCCAGTAGTTCGAATCTACTCGGGGGCACCATCTACCTTCCCAGAAAACCAGCCAGCCTTGGCTCTGCTTAAGTTCTATGTGCCGCTGGCCCAGCGCGAAACCGCGCAGCTGTCGCAGGTAAATTTAGGGCGCCACACTGATCTGATTTCTTTCAAATCTGTATAGCGCCCAGGTTTTGCACCCATTTGGCAGGAGCCTTAAGAACCGGCGGACCTGCCAAGCACTGCCGGAAGAATTTCAACTTCGCCCTAACCTTCAGATGATTGTTACGCCCAGCCGAGCGGGCGCATCGTTTGTGCATCGTTCCATATTTTTGTCATGTGGACGATTTTGTCGCCCTCCATCTGCATGTTGTAAACATAGTCGGCTTGAGCGGATTTTCCTGTTGGGGGCACTGGCCCACCTTCGCCTGTGTGCGTACCACTAAAGACAGCAAAAGCCGTCACCGAATTTCGCGACTCATCGATGGCAAAAGATTTCAAATCATACCGACCGTCTTCAAGAATGGTCAGCAATCCCGTCATCCAATTAGTATAATCCTTTAACGTCTCTACCCCTGCCAGTGCATCGGTTTGCGACGAGAACGTCGCATCCTCTGAGCAGTAGACCTTACAGACTTCCCAGCCTTTGCCGGTTTCGCAAGCTTCGAAAAAGGCTGTCGCAACCTTTTTCATTTTGTCTGATCTTCTGTGAAAAAAGCGAGCGGCCTCGGCCGAATGCGAGGCAGATACTGTCATAGCAACAGCAGATGCCAAAACAAAGCCGCGACGAGAAAGGTTGGATTTTTTCAGATTAGTTTTCATTTTGCCTGTTTCTTTGTGAATACATTGGAGAACTCAACTTGTGAGATAACGCCCTTCAAACTCGATTATATGGCAATTGCGCAAAACCTTACACCAACCCCAAAAACCCTACTAGTTTACTGAGGAAAGAAACGGTTTCACGAAAAGGCGATATAAGGATTTCTGTTGATGATGGATTGCGCCCAAAACCGTGCTTTCTGGCCGCTACGAGCGTCGATCCGTTTAACGCAACAACTCAATGAGCTGAACAAGTTTTCCGCAAGTGTCGTCGAGAACCGCTATTTTCACTGTTCCTGCAATTACCGGTTCCTGAGTGAATTTCACTCCAAGGTCCTTCAGTCTTTTGCATTCAGCGTCCAGATCATCGACCTGAAAGGACGCAAAAGGAATGCCGTCCGTCACCATTGCTTTCTTGAAAGGCAGAACCGCCTGATGTGCGCTGGGCTCAAGAAAGAATTCAGCGTCGCGCGGGTCATCTTTTGCTGTAACCGTCAGCTAACGATACTCACCCACCAGAACATACTTTCATGTGATTTTCAGTCATCACACATTTTTCTATGCGATCCCAATTTCTATGCGATCCCAAAAAAGAGGGGCCAACGGTTACACCGTGGCCCCTACTTGCACTGTCGCTCTTAACAGCTGCTCTGGTGATATCCTCAATCTGGAATTGGCGCCATTGTCGCCTTTTCATCAGCTGCTTGTCCGTCCTCACCTTCGGAGGCATTGACTGATGCACTCGAAGCATTCTCATCGGTGATGCTTTCTTTCAAATCCTCGTGAAATTGCAGTTCGCACTTCTTTTGAACTGAGACAATCCGTAAGGCCTCATACTCGCCTTTCAAACGAGAATACTCGGCTGCTTCTGGACCATCGCCCCCTTCAAGAGCAAACAATGCTGGCCAAAAGAGAACCAGGCCCACTCCCATTTGCCAAGCATCGCCGCGTGATTTTTGTTTGAGATTGTGATAGAGTTCATTTGACTTTCTTTCGATTGCCATTTGCTCCAGGGCAATCTGATCGCAATCATAATGCGCGTATTGCATGGGCGACACATAGGCGGTCGAAATCTTGTCCGGACTGGACGCACAACCAACCAACATGCCAAAAGAAATTACAACTGATACGAATGAAATTCGAGTTCTCATAAATCCCCACTTGTTAAAGGGTATACCCGTTCAATATATTTCGATAGTTTATTATGGTCAAACTTTTATCGCATATCGTGTATATCCCTAAAAGTAGATTTTAGGTCTTACTACTAACTTTTGTGGTGCTTTTATTATCCGAAAACATGCTGCCTGGGGCCTTGACCGCCATACAAAAGACCGCGGAACTTTCGCTCCGCGGCCAAAAGTTTCGAGCACAAAACCTTGCGCGCTTACATGGGCATTTTCCAACCGACAATGATTTCGCTGGCGTTGTAATCTCCGTCGAAACTGGCGCCGCCGCCCAGATCAAACGACAGATCCGGAACCGCAAAATAGCGGTACTCAAGGTTCATGCGACCAGAACCCATGTCCCAGCCGACGCCGGCGCCGAATTGATAGGCAAGGCCTGAATCGTCGGCCTCCATGGAGCCAACCTCGAAATCGACTTTCGCCCAACCAATGCCGCCGCCCACATAAGGCTGCATGCCGCCGACGCCTTGGCCCAAGTCAAACCAGGCATTGGCCATGATCGAGAAGGCGGTAAAGTCACCCGACTGAGATGTCGTCGTTGAATAGCCGCCGACACCTCCGGTCGATGCAAAGGCGACAGATCCGACCGCCGTCACAGTGAACCCAACCGTCGAGCTTACGCTGACAGTCGCCGTCGCCAGAGAGCTCACATTGGTGATGTGCGTAAAGGAAGACTGCATGAGCTGAGAATAAGAGCCGGTCGTGAAGCTGCTTGAGAGATAGATCATCACATCCACATCGACATTGTGTTTGCGATGCGCGGCCTCCACCTCAACACTCCAACCATTGGTCAGGTCTTTACCCATGGCCGCGCCAATAACGAAGCCCGTATCGGCTGCGATATCTACATCGACACCATAGAAAAAGCTGCCGTTCGTGACAGTCGTGAGTTGATTGAACTGAAAGGCATAATGAACACCGGAATAGCTGCCAAAGGTGACCGGCCCTGAGCTGACAAGGGTGCGCCCCGTTGTGCCGGTGGTGGACGATCCAAACGTGCCGCTTGAGCCAAAAATGTGATCGCTTGTGTCATCGAGAAAACTGGTGCCGCCAAAAAGGCTGACGTAATTGTCCGCCAAAGCCGGGGCCGACATCGCGAGGGCAGCGCCCGTGGCGGTTGTCATCAAGAGATGGTGTTTCATGTTTCGGGTTTCCTTCGGTTTGGTCTTTAAAAAAGGGGGAGCAAATCGCTGAGTGGGGGTTTGGGGGGAGACTTTGCAATTCAAACAAAGCGTCAGCGATTTGCCATAACCGAGCCTAGGGGCAATCCTTAAACCGGCGATGAATCCGACACCTCAAATTTGAGACAAACTGCGCCAAGGTTGGCGTGGCGCCTGCGATGGGCTAAAATTGGCCGTCTGGTTGGGATATTTTAGAGGTCGGGGGGCCAAAAATCATGGAACCATTCACGCATTTCAGCGCCTGGCAATGGCTTGGATTTGCCATTAGCTTGCTGTGCACCTTTGGTATTCTCAACGGGCTTTACAGTGTTGGCCGACTTGTCCGGCGCGGCGGCCTGCCGGTCTATTTATGGATTTTGAATGGATTATTAGCGGTCATGATCGCCAGCGCCCTCGCCGCGCGCGGCCTTTAACCGATTGGAATTTCTGTTTTTTTACGGACCGTCCTGAGCGCAAAGCTGGAGCGGACCCGATCGACCCCAGGCAGCCGGGTTAAAAACTCCCGGTGCAGGCGCTCATAGTCCTGCGCATCCTTGACGATCACCCGCAACATATAATCCTGATCACCGGACATCAGATAACACTCCATGACCTCTGGGCAGTCATTGACCTGCGCCTCGAAAGTCTGCAGGTCGTGGCTTTCCTGACTTTTGAGGGTGATCTGGACAAAGACATTTTGCGACCGGGCGGTCATGTCCTGATTGAGCAAAGCCACATAGTCCTGAATGATGCCGCCCTCTTCCAGCTGGCGGACCCGGCGCAGACAGGCCGAGGGCGAAAGCCCCACCCGATCCGCCAAATCCGCGTTGGACATGCGCCCTTGATTCTGCAGCTCATGGAGGATTGAACGATCTATTGCATCAAAGTTCATTTGTCGAATTTCCTGCCACTTTCAGGCGTTATTACGCAGTTTTCTTCGATTATTCTGCCTTTTGACGCCTCAAAACGCAATCTCATTCTGCAGCTTTTGGAGTAAGATCCGCGGCAATTTTAGATCGCTCTTACAGGTGAGGGAGACAATCATGCTTGTGGGTGTACCCAAGGAAGTCAAAATTCATGAGTACCGGGTCGGCCTGACACCGGGTAGCGCGGCAGAGCTGGTGGCCCACGGCCATACGGTTTTTGTTGAAAGCGGCGCCGGCCTTGGCATCGGCTGCGCGGATACGGATTATGCGGCCGCTGGCGCGACCATTCTCAGCACGGCGGACGAAATTTTCGAACGCTCGGAAATGATCGTTAAGGTCAAAGAACCGCAACTCTTTGAATGCGAAAAACTGCGCGAAGGGCAATTGCTCTTTACCTATCTGCACCTTGCTCCCGATCCTGATCAGGCCCACGCGCTCATGAAATCCGGCGCGACCGCGATCGCTTATGAAACCGTGACCGATGCACGCGGCCGTCTGCCGCTTCTAGTTCCGATGAGCGAAGTCGCGGGCCGCATGTCCATTCAGGTAGGCGCGCATTGCCTTGAGAAAGAATCCGGCGGTGCCGGCGTTCTGCTTGGCGGCGTGCCAGGCGTGAAACCTGCCAATGTTACCGTCATCGGCGGCGGTGTGGCCGGGACCAGCGCCGCGCGTATGGCTTTTGGCCTCGGCGCGCGGGTGACCATCATCGATCGGTCGCTCGACCGATTGCGTGAGCTTGATGATCTTTGGGGTGACAAGGTCACGACCCGTTATTCCACCAAGGAAACCATTTCAGAATGCGTTGCGGATTCCGATCTCGTTATCGGCTCTGTCCTGATCCCCGGCGCTGCAGCGCCAAAACTGGTGACGGCGGATATGATCAAAGCCATGCGGCCGGGCTCTGTGGTTGTTGACATCGCGATTGACCAAGGCGGCTGCTTTGAAACTAGCAAGCCGACGTCGCATGCCGAGCCAACCTATGTGACGGATGATGTGGTGCACTACTGCGTGACCAATATGCCGGGTGCCGTGGCGCGGACGTCTGCCTATGCGCTCAACAATGCGACGCTGCCTTTTGCTCTGGCCCTTGCCAACAAGGGACCGGAAAAAGCCATGGCGGACGACAAGCATCTGGCGGCAGGCCTTAATGTCTACAAAGGCGAAATTGCTCACGAAGCCGTGGCGCGTGATCTGGGCGAAACTTTCCACCCGGCGACGTTCCTCGCCGCCTAACGGCTTTTAAAATTTCCTCCCCAACTGAAAGGGGCCGCGCGGATAGTTTCCGGCGGCCCCTTTTTTTGGTTTTGAGTGCCCGCCTAATATCTTAGCCGCACACCCAGGAAGAAACTTTGCGGCTTGCCTGGACGCAAGCCCGCCGGGCTGCGTGAGGCAATGTAGGTCTCATCGAACAGATTTTCTGCGGAAGCGAAAATCTGCGCGCGGCTATTGACGTCATATTCAATACTCCAATCAACGAGTATTCTTGCGTCAATCGTGTCACCTGCCACGACGGCGCCGCGACCCGCGCTGGCGCGGCTTTTACTGACATAGTTGGCCGCCACATTGGTGCGCCACTGATCAAATTCAAAACCCAACCCGACGTTGAGCTGATGCTCGGGGATATAGGGCATCTCATCACCGACACTGACGGTCCCCCAGGGGCCGTAACCACTGACAAAGCTGGTCTGAAACTCGGTTTGCGTCAGGGTATAGGCAAGCGTCAGTGGAACCTCAAACCCAAGACCCCGCCCGGCTGCCAGATCCAGGCCCAGCGTGGCTTCAAGCCCGTAAACTTCCACTTTGCCGCCGTCAAACTGATCGCCGATGATGCAGCCGCCGCCTATCGAAGCCGTGCAAGTGCCGACAAGATTGGTGTAGTCATTGAAGAAGGCAATGACATCGGCTGTGATGTTGTCGTTGCCGAAACGCAGGCCAAGTTCATAGTTGACGGATTCTTCCGCATCCGAGGTAGAACCGGGCGAGGGATTGGTAAAGCCCTTATAGACGCCGCCCAGCATCATCCATTTGTCATCCACCGAATAAGTGAACCCGAACCCCGGAATCCAGACGTCAACCGAGTTGGTTTTAACCGTCAGGTTCGCGCCGGTGCGCGAAGGATCAAGCTTGCCGTAATCTTTGCGTTCCAGATCGATCGCTTCGTAGCGCAGGCCCGGCACCAGGGTCCAATCCCCGATCGTGATTTCATCGCGAATGAAGTAGGACCAGGCCTCGGCTGACGAAACACGATTTGAGTCTGTTCCCGCCACCCCTTCGCTCGTGAGCACCATGGCGCCCTCGTCCATGCGATAACCATCTACCCACTGATAGCGATCTTCTTCGTCTTCGTGGTAGCGAACCGAAAATTCAAATTGATGGTCCGTGGCGCCAAAAGTTGCGCCATGACCCAACACCATCTGGATGCCTTCACTTAAATATTCACGGTTATTGTTTTTAACCGACAGGGCGTCATCGGCGCTTACAAAGCCGGGTGCGCCGACAATCGTGTCAAAAGCTTCAGCATTGGTCGCCGGGTCCGACAACACAGAGGAAATGGAGACCATGCTGGCACCATCCAAGACCTTGTCGAGCTTGTACCAGTTGCGTTGAAACTGATTGCGATAGACAACGGTTGTCAGATCCCATTCCGGGGCGATCTCGATGGTGTGATTGATCTGAACTGTTGAGTGCTCCGCATCCATGGCATCCAGTTGACTGCCACGATAGCGGCGGAAGGCATCCCGTTTGTAGTCTTCTTCCGTCAGCCCCAGATAGGTTTCGTCGGAGAGCTCATCAGAATATTGAAGCTTAATCTGCAGATGCTGTGGATGATCGGCGCCGTCCCTTGAGGCGATGGAGAATTTGGCGACGAAGTCGTCAATGTCAAAGCCTGTGTCGCCGCCGCTGTCGAGATCCTTAAAGCCCTTGCTTTCCACATGAAAGCTTTCGAGCAAGGCACCAAACTTCGGTCCGCCCTGGCTAAAGGTGTTCCCCACCATCAAATGGGCCATCCGGTAGTCATCTGTCCCAGCGCGCGCTGTCATTTGAGCCAGCGGTTCGTCGGGGATGGCGGTTGAATAGAGATTGACCGCGCCGCCGGTTGTCAGCGGACCATACTTTATAGCGGAAGGGCCTTTGACGACTTCCACAGCGGACATGCGCCCGGCGATGGGAAAGTAATAGGCCGAGGGCGCCGCGTATGGCGCGGGCGCGGCCAACACCCCGTCTTCCAGGATGGCGACCTTGGAAGAACGATCAAGGCCGGTTCCTCTCAATCCAATGTTGGGGCGCAGGCCAAACCCATCTTCTTCCTGAAGATTGACGCCCGGCACGGCGCGCAGGATGCGATTGACATCCTGATACTCAAACTTCTCCAGCTCGACTTCCGAAATATATTGCGCGGCTCCGGCTGTTTCGCGCGCCTTTTGCTGGGAGCCCACCACAACAATGCGGTCAAACACCGCATCGGCGGCGGCAAGTTGAAAGGTTTCTTCAGGCTGCGCGTGTGACGCCTCTTCCGCACAGGCCGCACCGGCCGTCATAGTGGCGGCCAAAGTAGCTGCGAGCGCGAGGGCGCTGGCACCGCTGTTCCAGATGTGACGCATTGTGTCTCGACATTCTTGTTGGTTGTTTTTGCGAGCCGTTCTTAACAAGCTCTGATTATCTTGTAAATGATAATCATTCGCATGTAACAATTTGTCGCAGGGCAGACAAGAAATGGCGCTCGCCACCTGGGCGAGTGATCTAATAAGATTTTGATTTTATGAGGCTTTTCTAGGCGACCGGAAAGAGACCCGCCTTGGCGACCAGGCCGGGAATGGGGTGCGCCACAGCCCCTTCAAGCCATTTTGAGGTCTCAATGAGGGCCTCCAGGTCGATTCCTGTGTCATAGCCGGCACGGGCCAGCATATAGGCCAGATCTTCGGTGGCGATATTGCCGGTGGCCTTGGGCGCGAAGGGGCACCCACCAATACCGCCGCAGGAGGCGTCAATAATGCGAACCCCCTCCTCCACCGCTGCATAGGCATTGGCGATGCCGGTATTGCGGGTGTTGTGCACATGGAGCCGCAGCGGCACATCACCGGTCGCAGCGCGCACGGCCTTGACGCGTTCCTTGACGTCCCAAGGTGTCGCCACACCGATGGTATCGGCAATGGCGATTTCGGAGGCCCCAATTTCCGCGGCGCGGGCGGCTACGTCGACGACACGGGCGACAGGTACCTCGCCCTCAAAAGGACAGCCAAAGCTTGTGGTGATCGTCACCGAGCAAGGGGTGCCGGCTTCCTTTGCACGGCCAACCATCTTGGCAAAGGTTTCCAGACATTCCTCTGTCGTGGCATTTTGATTGCGTCGCCCAAAGGCATCAGTCGCGGGCACCACATAGTTGACCTCATCGCACATGGCATCGAGAGCCGCTTCGAGCCCCCGGGCATTGAGGGCCAGACCAATGTAGCGCACGCCATCCTGGCGCGGCACTTCGGCCATCACAGCAGTACTGTCAGCCATTTGCGGCACCAGTTTGGGGTTGACGAAGGAGGCGGCCTCCAAACGTCTGATACCGCTGGACACCAATCGGCGGATGAATTCAAGCTTGAGTTCAGTCGACAGCATCGAGGGATCGTTCTGCAAACCATCGCGCACACCCACTTCAACAATCTCAATTTTCTGATCAGACATATTCGCGCCTATTTCTTTCTCATCTGGACCTAGATTTGGCCTGTGATAGGGTCCGGGTCAACTATAAATCCCAATTAAGAGTGACTGATCATGGGTCCGCTGAATGATTTGCGTGTATTGGAGCTTGGCGTTTTGATCGCGGGGCCGTTTTGCGGACAGCTCTTGGCTGATTTTGGTGCCGAGGTAATCAAGATCGAGCAACCGGGCATCGGCGATCCCATGCGGCAATGGGGCGAGGTGCTAGTGGATGGCCAGTCCCTTTTTTGGGCAAAGATTGGTCGCAACAAGAAATCCGTCACGCTGAACCTGCGGGTTCGGGAAGGACAGGAGCTCTTTAAACAGCTGGTCGCCAAAAGCGATGTGGTGATAGAGAATTTCCGCCCCGGCACCATGGAGAAATGGGGTCTGGGCTATGAAGTTCTCAAAGAGATCAACCCCAAGCTTATTATGACGCGTGTGTCCGGCTTTGGGCAGGACGGGCCTTACGCGCCGCGGGCGGGCTATGGCTCCATTGGCGAAGCCATGGGCGGCATCCGCTACACGACCGGTGATCCGGACCGGCTTCCCAGCCGTACAGGCTGGTCCATTGGCGACAGCCTGGCCGCCACCTATGCGGCACTCGGCACCATGATGGCGCTCCACCAAAGAGAAAAGACCGGTGCAGGCCAGGTCGTTGATAGCGCTATTTATGAGGCCGTGCTTTCCTTAAGCGAGAGCCTGATCCCAGAATACCAAATTGCGGGACATATCCGCGAGCGCACCGGTGCCATCTTGCCCAAAGTCGCGCCCTCGAACGTTTATCCGTGTACGGATGGAATGGTTCTGATTGCCGCCAATCAGGACACAGTCTTTGAGCGGCTCTGCACCGCTATGGGCAAGCCAGAAATGAACAAGGACCCTCGTTTTCACACCCATGTGGCGCGCGGCGAGCACCAGGCCCTGCTTGATGATCTGATTGGGGGCTGGACAAAAGATTTCACGCTTGGCGAAATGGAGGCCCTTTGCGAGAGCCATGGCGTACCCTGCAGCCGCATCTACCGCGCACCGGATATGTTGGCGGATCCGCATTTTGCCGCGCGCGAAGCGATCACAGAAACCCTGCATCCCGTTCTCGGCCCCTTTAAGATGCCATCGGTTTTCCCAAAGCTCTCAGATACACCCGGCGCGATCTCACACACAGCGCCTGAGCTTGGTGAGCACAACCAAGAAATTCTTAGGGTCCTTTTGGAACTTTCACCTCAAGACATTGATTCTCTTAAGGAAAAGGGTGCCGTCTGATGGCTTGGCCTTGGTGTTTACAAGAAAGTTTAAAGTGATAGGTTCGCCGCATCCTTAAACTTCATCCGGCGCCGACAGATCGCGCCCAGGAGCACGACCCTCATGATTGTCATCCGCCCGATCCGGGAGGAAGATCTCGACCGACTTTTTGAGTTGGCCAGCTCTGTGGCTGGCGGCGGCATGACGACCCTGCCCGCGGACAGGGATGCTCTGGCCGCCAAAATCACCTCTTCGGTCAGCAGTTTTTCAACCGAAGTTTCCGAGCCGGGGCCAGAAGCCTATTTGCTTGTGCTTGAGGACACCGTCACCGGCGCTGTGGGCGGCACGGCGGCGGTCTATGCCCGGATCGGCATCGACAAGGCCTTTTATTCCTACAAGCTTACCAAGACGAGCCACATGTCGGTGGAACTGGGCGTCTATAAGACCCACGAAGTTTTGCATCTTGTGAATGATTACCTCGGCTATGCGGAGGTCGGCACGCTTTATGTTTCGCCTGAGTTTCGCAAAGACCAGAATGGACGCACCCTGGCGCGCAGCCGCTACCTGCTGATGGCCGACCACCGGGATCGGTTTCCCGAAGATGCGGTGGCCGAGATGCGCGGCTGGCAGGACGACGAGGGTAAATCTCCCTTCTGGGAAGCCTTGGGCGCGAAATTTTTTGACATGAGCTTTCATGACGCCGACCACCTGAGCGCCGTTAGCAACAATCAATTTATTGCCGACCTCATGCCCAAATTCCCTGTCTATGTGGACCTTTTGCCCAAAGAGGCTCAGGCCGTGATTGGCAAGGCCCATAAAGATGCCGCACCCGCACTTCATATGCTGTTCAATGAAAACTTCCGCGACAAGGGGCACGTCGATATTTTCGATGGCGGCCCCACGGTTGAGGCGCCCATAGACGGCATCAAGACCGTGCATGAGAGCCAAAAGGCGGTGGTCGCGCAGATCATCAAGGATGATGAAGCCGCCAAGGATCCGCACTTTCGGTTAGATCTGGTGAGTGCCGGCAAGAATGCGGATTTTCGTGTGGTGCGCGGGCAAGTAAAAGTCCTCGACAATGAAACCGTTGCCATTAACGAAAGCGCCCTTGATGGCCTTGGCGTTGAAGAAGGCGACCAGATTCGGCACATCGCACTCAGAGACGAGACATGACACACCCAGCACATCTAATCGGTCATACCTGGTCAGAAGGACAAGGCGCGGCATTCAGCTCCTTTGATCCGGCAACGGGTGAAGAGCTCTGGCAAGCACAGGCGGCCGGCGCGGCCCAGGTAACAGCGGCGGTAGATGCGGCGCGCGGTGCCTTTGCCGCCTGGGCCCGGCGTGCCTTTGCTGAGCGTTCGGAAGTTTTGATGCGTTATGCCGAGCTTCTAGACATCCACAAAAAGGAACTTGCCGAAACAATTTCGAGAGAAAACGGCAAGCCGCTTTGGGATGCGCTCGGCGAAGTAACCGCCATGATGGGCAAGATTGCGATCTCCATCGAGGCCTATCATGCGCGCACGCCGACGCGCCTTGAAGGGGAAGGCAACAACCGCACGGCTTTACGCCATCGCCCCCACGGCGTACTGGCGGTTTTTGGTCCCTATAATTTTCCGGGTCATCTGGCGAACGGCCATATTGTCCCGGCCCTGCTGGCGGGCAATACCATTGTCTTTAAGCCCTCGGAGTTGACCCCGCAAACGGCCGAGCGCATGTGCCATTTGCTTTTAGAGGCGGGCGTTCCTGAAGGCGCGATCAATCTTGTTCAAGGGGGCGCTGAAACCGGTCAGGCGTTGGCGCAAAATGGCGATATCGACGGGCTTCTCTTTACCGGCAGCGCCAAGGTCGGCCAATTGCTGCACAAGCAATTTGGCGGACAAACTGAAAAGATCCTGGCCTTGGAGCTTGGCGGCAATAATCCGCTCGTTGTTGGCGAGGTGTCCGACAACAAAGCTGCAGCGCTGGTGACCATCCAATCCGCTTTCTTTACCTCGGGCCAGCGCTGCACCTGCGCCCGGCGGCTGATTGTGCCGACAGGCCAGGCCGGTGATGCCTTTCTTGACACTTTGCAGGCAGAGATGGGACGCATTCGCGTTGGCGCCTGGAATGATGACCCTGCGCCTTTCATGGGGCCGGTCATCAACATGGATGCGGCGGGCATGGTCCTCTCCGCGCAAGATCAACTCTTGGCCAAGGGCGGCAAGGTTTTGATGGCAAGCGAGACCTTGCGCGATGGGCGGCCCTTCTTGTCCCCTGGCCTCATTGATGTCACCGAGATCCAAGACCTTGATGACAAGGAAATCTTTGGCCCCTTGCTGCAGGTAATCCGCACGGGTTCGCTCGACAAGGCCATTGCGATTGGCAACAAGACACGCTTCGGTCTGGCGGCGGGGCTTCTCAGCGACAGGGAAAGCGACTGGGATGTGTTCCGCGAGGGCTGCCGGGCGGGCATTGTCAACTGGAACAAGCCGCTGACCGGGGCCAGCTCGCGGGCGCCCTTTGGCGGCATCGGCCTTTCGGGCAATCATCGCCCTTCGGCCTATTATGCGGCGGATTATTGCGCCTGGCCCATGGCCTCCATGGAGGCGCCGGAAATTGAGGCCCCTGCCTTACAAGGACTGCGCCCATGACCGCGATGGAAGTCAATTTCGACGGGCTGGTCGGACCCACCCATAATTATGCCGGGCTCTCCCATGGCAATGTAGCGAGCCAGAGCAATCTTGGCGGCATTTCCAATCCGCGCGAGGCGGCGCTGCAAGGTCTTGAAAAAATGCGGGCGCTCTCGGCAAGCGGCATGGTTCAGGGGGTGCTCCCCCCTCACGCGCGGCCCCATGTCGAGACCCTGAAACAACTTGGGTTTCATGGGTCCCTGGACCAAATGCTTGAAAGCGCCTTTGCAGCCGCACCGCCGCTTCTTGGTACGGTGATGTCTGCAAGCCCCATGTGGACGGCGAATGCGGCCACGGTTTCGCCAAGCACGGATACCCGCGATGGCCGCGTGCATTTCACGCCCGCCAATCTTGTGGCCATGCCGCACCGCTCCATTGAGGCGCCGCAGACAAAGCGAACACTAGACGCGATCTTTTCAGACGAGGGCCGCTTTGCTGTCCACGCGCCCCTGCCCCATCACACACATTTTGGTGATGAAGGGGCCGCCAACCATACGCGCCTTTGCAACGACTATGGTGACAAGGGCGTTGAAATCTTTGTCTATGGACAAGAAGCCTATAGCCCCACCGCACCGCGCCCGAGCCGTTATCCGGCACGGCAGACGCTCGAAGCCTCAGAGGCGGTTGCGCGGCTGCACGGACTTGAGCCTGACAACACTGTCTTTGTTCAGCAAAACCCTGATGTCATTGATGCCGGCGTTTTTCACAATGACGTCATCGCGGTGGGCAATGGGTCTGTTCTTTTCTTCCATGAAGATGCATTTCTCAACAAAGAGGCTGCGCTCAGAGAAATCAGTGAGAAATTTGGCGCCGGGTTTGCCCCGGTTGAGCTGCCGCGAGAGATGGTGAGTGTTTCCGAGGCGGTTTCTTCCTATCTCTTTAATTCGCAGCTTCTTTCCATGCCCGGGTCAACACGCATGACCCTCATCGCGCCGATGGAAGCTCATGACACGCCAGCGGTGAAACATTATCTTGATGACCTGACCGCCAGCCAGGGCCCGATTGGCGAAGTGCGCTATTTCGACCTGAAACAAAGCATGCGCAATGGCGGCGGTCCGGCGTGTCTGCGTTTGCGGGTTGTTTTGACAGATGCCGAACGCGCAGCCATCAAGGCGCGCGTGTTCATGGATGATGGACTTTACGAGGACCTTAAGTCCTGGGTTCAAAAAAATTACCGCGACGCACTGGCGCCGGAAGATTTGAAAGACCCGCAGTTGGCAGAGGAATCCTTTTCCGCTCTTGATGAGCTGACTGGAATTATGCAGCTTGGGTCAATCTATCCGTTTCAGTTGACCTGACCGGCGCCAATCGCGTCGAGAACAATTTTTTCGGTCAGGATTTGCGGCAGGATCTCAGGCTCTATGGCCCCCGGCGCAAAGTAGAGATAGAGCGGCACGCCGGCGCGGTCATATTCAGCTAACGTGCGCGTAATCACCGGATCGCGGTTTGTCCAATCCGCCTTGAGGTAGGTGATGCCTTTTTCCTCAAAGGCACTTGCCACCGCGTCCTGGGTGAAAACCACGCGCTCGTTGACGAGGCAGGAAATGCACCAGGCAGCCGTGAAGTTGACAAAGACCGGCTTGTTTTCGCTGCGCAGCCCGGAAAGCCGTTCAGGCGAAAAAGCACTGTATGGGAGGCTGCCTTCTGTCCCGCCTTCACTCGACGCCGCGGATTTTGCGATGCCGTCATATTGAAACAGGGAGGCGGCCACCAACAGAATACCCGCGATGCCTGTGATGTGACCAATCAGAGGCCAACGACCGCTTTTGGTCTCAGACGCGCCGAGGATCCAGAAAGACAGACCCAAAATCACCAGAGAAATGAGGAAGACGAGGAAGCTTTGCGCATCGACCTGCTGGCCAAAGGTCCAGGCGAGCCAGGCTGCCGTGGCATACATGGGGAAAGCCAGGAACTGCTTAAAGAGATCCATCCAGGGACCCGGCTTGGGAAGTTTTTTCACCAGAGAAGGCGCGAAAGACAACAGCAAGTAGGGCGAGGCCATGCCCAACCCAAGGAACAAAAAGATGATCAGGGCTGTCACGCTGGACTGGGTGAGCGCAAATCCAAGCGCCGCGCCCATGAAGGGTGCCGTACAAGGGGTGGCCACAACAGTTGCCAGCACGCCGGTAAAGAAAGAACCGGTGCCGCCTTCTTTAGATGCAAGGCCAGAGCCCAAGTTTACAAACCGCCCTTCCACCTCATAAACACCAGACAGATTCAGCGCGATGGCGAGCATAAAGGCCGCGAGAAACCCAATGACGACAGGCGACTGAAGCTGGAAGCCCCAACCGATCTCCGCGCCGCCAGCCCGCAAGGCAATGAGCACCAGAGCTAGCGAGAGAAATGAGACCACGACGCCAGCGGTATAAAAAATACCCTGCATGCGAATGGCACGGTGAGAGGCATCCGACGCGGATACAAAACCGAGCGCCTTCATAAACAGAACCGGGAAAACACAAGGCATGATGTTGAGAATCAAACCGCCGAGAAAGGCCGAAACGGCTTTACCCAACAAAATCAAGCCAGCTGGTTCTTCTCGGGCCGCCGCACCCTTCGTCGCCGTAAATTCAAAGGCCCGCTCAAGGGTTCCCCCGTCCAACTCTTCTTCAAAGACTACAATACCTGGCAGATCATCGGGCACCACCGCTCCGTCCTGCAATGGGATGGTCAAGGAAAAACCTTCGCCGGTACGTGCAAGGGTCTGCGGCGCCGGGTTGGAAATGATGTTGCCTTCATAAGGGAAGAAGGTGACAGACGCCTTTTTGGCGGCGCCCAGCGCTTCGGCCATGGCGGCATCTTCGACACTCAAGGTCAGTGCGTCTTCCGTCGCAGAAAACCCAACAGCCCAAGGCGCGGCAGCGGGCAAATGCGAAACCACCTCGGCGATTTTCGGCGCCCAGATTGTGTCATCCAGGCTGCGCGCCGCCACCTGGATCGGTAGCTCAACCTCCGCGCTTTCCGGGATGCAAATCTTGTAGCAAACAAGCCAACGAGCCTTGGCCTTCAAGACAACCGTTTCACCTGGCGTCCATTGCTCGCCCAGGGTCAATTGCATGGGCAGCACCAGCTCGTTCTTATAGGCAAAGGTCATGAGCGGGCCTTCCGCCATGCGCTCAGGTATCGGCCAATTGAAATCCCCTACGGTGACGCCTTCCGGCAGCTCCCACTTTATGTTGGGGGCAGTGCCTGCATCACCGGCATTGCGCCAATAAACGTGCCAGTGCTTCAAGATATCGAGGCGCAAACCAATCCAGAGAGTTTCGCCCGGCGAGACCTCAAGTTTTTCACTGACAATCCGCGCCTTCACCACAGGCCCATCGGGAAGCTCTTGCGCCTCGACAGGTCCTAACGCGAGCCAGGAGATCATCAGCGCCAAGAGAAACAGGCCGCTTTTGCGAAGGGGGTTTACTAAACAGGCGATAACACCAATGCGCATGGGGCTTTACTCATCAGTTAATGCAAGGTTTGCTTTGGTTAGGGGCTCTTCTATATCTTGTTTGCAATTGGCTTGTCTTCCCTTTTCACGGAAAACTCTTTTGGTCCTTCATATCCGCACACAACAGGCTGTTTCTTATGGGTCTGACGCGCGCCATAAGCTCGACCTTTATGTCCCCAGAGGTGGCGGGTCGGCGCGCCTTCCGCTCATCGTCTTTTACTATGGCGGCAGCTGGAAGTCTGGAGACCGCAAGCTCTACCCGCTTTGGGGCCGCGGCCTGGCCAGCCTTGGCGCGGTGGTAGCGATCCCGGATTACCGTCTTTTCCCGCAAGTGAAATTTCCCGGTTTTATTCACGACGGGGCGGATGCGCTCGGCTATCTGTTGCAGGAGGCCGATGCCCTGAACCTTGATCCTTCAAGGGTTGCATTAATCGGCCATTCAGCCGGCGCCCATCTGGCTGCCAGTTTGGCGCTGGATCCGGACTATCTTTGCCAGGCACCTCAACATCGCATCACCCATCTTTGCCCCATCTCGGGGCCGCTCTCGACGGATCTTCTGCAATTTGACTCGGTCAAAGATATCTTTGAAGGGTCCGAGCCGGAGGCGCGGCGTCCCATCAAATTGATCCCCAAGGCCGCCTCCTTGCCCAAGACCCTCCTCTTACATGGCGGGAAAGACACCACGGTTGGGCCTCATAACAGCGTTCACTTCGCCAATGCCCTCAAAGATGCCAAGGCGGATGTCCGCCTTGAGATTTTTGATCAATTTGCCCATGTGGACATTCTTGTCCGGTCATGGCCGATCCTACGCCTTGGGGCGCCTGTTTGGCCGATGATCCGCAGTTTTCTGCAAGATTTATAGATCACGCTTCCATAACCTGCCGCAAAGTTGCCGCAAAAGAACCTCTGGTGTGCCGCGCTTCAGGCTATAAGCTGCCGCTTTTGCGGCCGAAAGTTCTCCCACTGATTACAGCAAACTGGGAGGGTTTCTCCAATGTCACTGAAAACCATCACACTCAAGACCGCGCTTCTGACAGGCCTGTTGATGACAGGTGTCGTCCTTGATCCTGCCCAGGCCATGCCCGATGACACACAGGGCTCCACGCCTTCAGATGAAAGCTATTCATCAGAAGACGAAGATGAGGCCTTCGATTTTGAGGCCCTTCCCGAAGACGATGACACCTCTGACGGGTTTGAGGACCTCATCTTTGAGCCCATAGACGAAGAGCCGGGCCAGCCTGAAAATATCGCCCTGCTGATTGAGACGGGAGACAATGCCTTCACAATGGAAATTTACTTCCCAACGCTTAGCGCTCAGCTGACCCAGCCCGCGGAGATGGTGGTCGCGGAGCTAGCCTCGGCGCTGGAGACCCAAGAGAACGCTCGAATCACCATCGTCGCCAATTCCACGCACCTGACAGCGCTCAATGCGGCCCGAATCAAATCCATTTCCACGGCCTTCGGCGACCAGGGCCTCCCCGGCGCCTGGGTTCAGGTGAACCAGCCCATCACGCTTGCTGCCGCTTATTAGAGAGAAGTTTCTCCCAGTCCTTGACGGACGCCCCTCCGTTGGGACAATCTTGAAAGGTGACCTCCTCCCAAGTGAGGTCACCTTTTTTCTTGGGTTGGGAAAACATGTTTGTCCGCACAAATTCGCGCTTACTCGCTTACGCGCTGGCTCCGTTGCTTTTGATCGCCAGCGGCGCGGCGCAGGCCTCGACGCAAATTGACGGGGTCCGGTTTGGTCTGCACGAGGGCTTTGTGCGGCTGGTGGTGGACAGCGAGGCGCCCCTCGTTTTCAAGCGGGTCGAGGACTCCTATCCGTTCGTCATCCTTCTCCCAGACGCACATTGTGCCCCGATTGATATGGCCTTTGCCCAATCCTATGCGCCGCTTCATCATTTGACCCTTGACGCTCAACCTGAAGGGGCGACGAAACTCACGGTTACTGCGACACAAAAGCTCAGCGCCCGGTTCATGCAGCTGGACCTGGATGAGCGCGGCCTCTATCGGCTGGTGATTGACCTTTCAATCCAGGATAATCTTGACCATCTCTCTATTGGCCAGGAAGGGCTCAATTCAAAACGCGTGCGAGTCCAGTTCGGCGATTCCCTGACGGCGGGGCGCTGACATCGCGTGACAGATTTTCCTGCCGACTACGCACCCGTGGCTGATGAGGGTTATAACGCTTATCTCGGTTCGATTTTTATGAAGCAAGCGCCCATTGGCACAGAGCGCGCGCATTTTCTCTTTGATTTGAAACCGCACCATCTCAATGCCGGCGGGACCGCCCATGGCGGGCTTGTGATGTCCATCCTGGATACATCCTGCGGCGCCACCGTGGCGCAGATGGTGGGTGCGCCGGGATCGACGATTTCTCTCAATTGCGATTTCCTTGCGGGCGCGCGCGCCGGAGATCGTCTTGAGATTTCAGCTCACGTGACCCAAAAGACCAAAACGGTTGCCTTTGTCGAAGGCCAGCTGACAGCGCAAGGCAAGTTGCTGGCGACGGCTCGCGGGATCTGGCGCATTT
This sequence comes from Alphaproteobacteria bacterium, assembly GCA_006226415.1. GTDB lineage: Bacteria > Pseudomonadota > Alphaproteobacteria > M2410 > M2410 > M2410. Next base: position 2,531 of record SBGZ01000057.1, on the reverse strand, counting down.
TTCCGGAAAAGGTCCCCGAATGAGCCAGCATCTGACCCCCTTGCCGCCCGCCCGCGATATCCCGCCGCCGTCCGGCTACACAGCCATGCCGCTTGTCGATCCCTTTGAGGCCTTTGTCGGCCCCTTCTTTGAAAAAAGGGTGCCGCAGGAGGGTCCCGGCTTTGACGGCGAAGGCGAACTCTGGGCGGCTTTTTACATCGATGAGCGCCACATCAATACGCAGGGCATCTGCCACGGCGGCATGTTGATGAGCTTTGCCGATGCCACACTGGGTATCGTCGCCTGGCGCATGAACGACAAGCACCCTTGTGTGACCCTCAGCATGCAGACCAATTTCCTGAAAGCCGGAAAACTCGGCGACCTTGTGGAAGTGCGCCCGAAGTTGGTGCGCAAAACCTCGGGTATCCTCTTTGCGAGCGGCTCCTTTGAGGTCAAAGGAGAGCCGCTCTTTACAGCCACATCGGTGTGGAAGTTGCTTAAGGCCTAGCTGATCTGGCCAAGTGTCTTTCGTAGAGGCTTCAAGTCCGGGAAGTCGCCTTCGCGTCTTTCCATCTTGGCGGTAAACGCTTCCTGCATTTCGAGCGGCTCGAACATGCCAGCCTGCCAGAGCGCGATGTAGTCGAGCCCATCGTCAATGGAGTGATCGCGGGCATAGTTGATCATGACCTTTGAGCCCGCCACGGCAATGGGTGACTTGGAGGCGATCTCCCGGGCCGTTGCCATGACGGCGGCAATCAATTCTTCCTGGCTTGCGTAGACCTCATTCACCAGGCCAATTTCTTTTGCCTTGGCGGCGGGCAAACGGCGACCGGTGTATGCCATTTCGCGCACCCAGCCTTGCGGGATCAAATGGCAGAGGCGCGGGAAGGTGCCGACATCCGCTGTCATGCCGATGTTGATTTCCTGAATGCAGAAGAAGGCATCCTCTGTGCAATAGCGCATATCGGCAGCGGTACAGAAATCCACCGCGCCACCGACAACTCCGCCCTGGCACGCCATGAGCACAGGCATGCGCGCCTTGTCGAGACAGGAGAAAGTGTCCTGCAGCTTCCTCACCGTATGGCGGAAGGTTTCATTGGTCATGGCGCGGGTGCGCTTGTCGGGCTTGGCGCTTGGATCCGGCGCAAAAACGGACAGATCCATGCCTGCGCTGAAGTGCTTTCCGGTGGACGAAATCACGATGACGCGTGCTTTGGCATTGTCCGAGATGTCGTTCACGATCTCCGGCAGCTCGCGCCAGAAATCCGGGATCATGGTGTTCATCGCCTCAGGGCGGGACAATTGGATGTGAGCAACGCCGTCCTCGATGGAGACGTTGAAGCAGTTGTGGCTCATGGGTTTTCCTCCCCCGTTTTTTCTGCCGACGGTTTTGACAAAAGCCTAGCACGGGATTTCGGGCCTTGTCAGGCTGAAGAATCCGCGCTTTGGTAATGAAAACAATAAATGGGAGGAAATGTGATGGCGCTTGATTATCAAAAGGCCCTGGCCATGAAATCGGAGGGCGTAGAGTCTCAATATACGGATAAGGATGTCATGCTTTATGCGCTCGGGGTGGGCATGGGCCGGGATCCGATGGATCTTGAGGAGCTGCGCTACACCTATGAGAAGGACCTGAAAACCGTCCCCACCATGGCAACGGTCATTCAGCGCGGCGGTGTTGCCTTAAGAGACCTTGGCCTTAACTTTGTTATGCTGGTGCATGGGGAACAGCGGCTTACGGTTCACAAGCCCTTGCCGGCGGCGGCGGAGATCGTCTCAGCCGGGCGCATTGTGGATGTGATCGACAAGGGCAAGGACAAGGGCGCTCTAGTGCTGATGGAAAGCACCATCAGCGAGAAAGCGACCGGGGACAAACTTTGCACGCTCGGCTCGACCCTCTTTTTCCGCGGCGATGGCGGCTTTGGCGGCCCTTCGGAAGGCGGCCCTGAACCCCACCCGATCCCGGATCGCGCGCCGGACATGACCTGCGAGTTGAAAACCGAGCCGGGGCAGGCCTTGCTTTACCGGCTGAATGGTGACCGCAATCCGCTGCACTCCGACCCGGACTTTGCCAAAGCGGCGGGCTTCCCGCGGCCGATCCTGCATGGGCTGTGCACCTATGGGACGGCCTGCCGCGCAGTGCTGAAAACCGCCTGCGACTATGATCACACCAAGATCAAGCGCTTCGATGTGCGCTTTTCCTCACCGGTCTTCCCAGGCGAAACCATCGTCACGGATATGTGGCGCGACGGCGATGTGGTCTCCTTTGAGTGCAAGGTCAAGGAACGGGATGTGACGGTGATCCGAAACGGGCGCTGCGACCTCGGCTGAACACCTCAATTTAGGAGATTTGGCGGGATTTGCCTGTTTATTGTCATTTCCGCCAAAGCCATCCGGCGCTAAACTGGCGCCCATGACAAAGCAAAAGCCCCTTTCAGCCCCCATTCGGACCGTGATGATCGGATATAACGGCGCGCAGGTGCTTGATATCACGGGTCCCATGGAACTCCTTTCGGCGGCCAATGTCGCTCCACCCAAGCTTGGCAAGCCGC
>SBGZ01000064.1 GCA_006226415.1 Alphaproteobacteria bacterium | reverse complement strand
TACATCTATGATGAAAAGCAGGGGGACGTGACCGAAGGTCTCGCGCCCGGCACGCGCTGGAACGAAATCCCAGAGGATTGGATCTGCCCCATGTGCGGTACCCCCAAGTCCGACTTCGACATGGTCGAGCTTTAAGCGCTTTCCCGGGTATCGTCTTCCGGCGTTTCAGGCGCTTCCACTGTTGCGGCAGGTTCGCTTGCCGGCTTCTCTTCCGGTGTCGGTTCAGCGGACGCCGCTACCGGAGGTTCAGCCGCTGCATCTTTGGGGGCCTCTGTCGCTACCGCCAATTCCTCAAGATGTGCCTTGGCGAGCTTGGTGACCGAATTGTAGTCCGTCTTGCCCGTGCCAAGCACGGCCACTTGATCGACTTTGATAATCTTGGCAGGAACCGCCAGTTCCTGCACCCCGTGGCTTTGCATCCAGGTGCGCAGCCGCGTGCGATCCACCTCATTGCTTTCTGTGACCAGGATAATCTGTTCGCCTTTGCGGGGATCCGGCAGGGTAATCGCCGCGTGCAGGACACCGGGCCAAATAGCGCCGGCGCAATTTTCAACCACGGTGAGGGAAACCATTTCGCCGCCAATCTTGGCGAAGCGTTTGACCCGGCCACGGATCGCCATATAGCCTTCGTCGTCAATGGTCACCACATCGCCCGTGTCATACCAGCCTTCTTCCGGCGGGACGATGACGCCCGGTTGGTCAGGTGACAGATAACCGGCCATAATATTGGGGCCGCGCACAAACAATCTTCCGCCTTCTTCCAATCCCTCAACGGGATCAAGTCGCACTTCCATGGAAGGAACAACTTTGCCAACCGTCCCCGCTCGAATATCGCCGGGCTGATTGGCGGCAATCACGGGCGCCGCCTCTGTGACGCCATAGCCTTCAAGAACTTCGCAGCCGAAACGTTCTTCGACGACCGCGCGGGTTTCATCGCGCACGCGCTCTGCGCCGCAAACCGCAAGGCGCAAAGACTTCAGGGAGTGGTCATCACTGGCACGCACGTAGTGCATGAGGAAAGTGTCTGTCGCCAGCAGGATCGTCGATTTGGTTTCTTTGATCCGTTGCGGAATAATTTTGGTTTGCAGCGGCGAGGGATGCAGCACCAAGGCGCGCCCGGTCAGGATTGGCCAAAGCGTGCCCGCTGTCAGGCCGTAACAATGGAAGGTCGGCAGTGGATTAAAAATTTTGTCGCCCGGTTCAAGCCAGACGTGTTCGTTGATCTGCTCCACATTGGCCAGCACATTGGCATGGGTAAGCACCACCCCCTTGGGATCGCCTTCCGTGCCAGAGGTAAAAAGGATTACGCCGGGATCTGAAGGACGCGCCGGGAAGCGCACCGCCCACGGCAGATAGGGCCCGACCAAAGCTGTGAGTTTGGCGACAAGCCCCACTTCCTCGCGCAGATCTTCCACATAAAGAAGTTCGGCGTGCTTGCTCAAAGACTCTTCAAGTCGCTCCAGATTGGCGACCTCAATGAATTGGTGCGCGGTGATGATCTTGTTGATTTCAGCCGCTTCGCAAGCGCGTTTGAGATTACGCGGCCCGGCCGTGAAGTTAAGCATGGCGGGTACACGGGTCGAGGCCAGAATGGAGAAAAAGGCAACAACAGCGCCTGCGCCAGTTGGCAGCAGCACACCGACTTTCTCACCGCGCTTCGTGTGTTTGGCAATGACGCGGCCCAAAGCAAAAGAGGTTTGAACCAGTTGCCCATAGGTGAGCTCGCGTCCGTCCGCATCGGTCAGCGCAACCGTCTTGCCGCCAAAGCGCCAGCGCGCCCGCAGGAATTTTGAGAAAATCGTGCGGCGCGAACGACGAAGAACGCGGGAATTGCTGTCGGCCATGGGTCTCCTCCCGAAACACAGTGCTCTTAGGCTATAATTTGGTCGCATGGATTAGGGCGGCAGGTCAATAGAAAGCCGCGCGCATGAGGCCAATAAGGGTACCGGGCAAAACTCTGTAACCTGTTGAAAGTTATGAATTTTCATTATCGCTGAGGTCCGCGATCAGATCCCGTTTTGTGTCAGCAGGACAACCCCCAACGCCACCACAGCACCCGCAAGGAGGCGGGTTTTCCCCAAGGGTTCCTTTAAGGCCAGGGCGGCAATGAGCGCCGCAAAGATCACGCTGGTCTCGCGCAAGGCGGCGACAGGCGCCACATGGGATTGTGTCATGGCCCACAGCACCATCCAATACGCGACAAAGGACATGGCGCCGCCCGCAAGCCCCACCTTCCAATGGGCTTTAATCCCGGCGCCAAGCTGACCGCGTCTGAGATAAGCGGTAAGGGCAAAGAGTGGAAATCCATGTAATAAGAAGAGCCAGACCGTAAAGCCATGGACATCGCCGGAGATCCGCGCGCCCGTTGCATCCACCAACGTATAGGCGCTGATAAAGCCCGCTGTTGCCAAAGCATAGGCAACACCATGCTTGTTAAACGCCTTTGGGTTTTTGCCGATCGCAAGACTCATGATGCCGCCGGTAATCAGAAGAATCGAAAACCACTGAAGAACGGAAAGTCTTTCACCTAAAACCACAAGACCGATAAGCGCAGTGATCAGCGGCGCGGTGCCCCGCGCGATGGGATAGACCTGCCCATAATCGCCGTGCTCATAGGCGCGAACGAGAAAGAACATGTAGCCAAGGTGGATAAAGGAGGTGACACCGATATAGGGCCAGGCGCGCGCCGGCGGCACATCCACAAAGGGAATGAGAAAGAGCGTGATCAGCGCAGTCGAACCAGCCAGCAAGGCCATCGCCACCAGGCGGTCCTCATTGACTTTAATGAGGGCATTCCAACTCGCGTGTAAAAAGGCGGCAATGAGGACAAGGGATAAGATGAGGGGTGACATTCAGTGCCCGGCCAAGGGGGCATGCCCTGAAAAGATGACGCTCAGTTGCCAAATCACGACGGCAAAACTGGCGGCGGCGCCGCAAATCGGCCAAAAGCGTGAATAGGTTCTGGCCCCATTCGTGGGTGCGGGGTCCATCGCCTTAATGCGCAAAAGCGCCAGATTGACCAGGGTAAAGACGATGAGAATAATCACCGAAGTAACCCGCGCCAAGGTGCTAAGAGATCCGATCAGAGCAATCACCACAACGGTGCCGCTTGCCAAAGCCGTGGCGATCACCGGCGTCTTGGTTCGCGGATGGACACGGCCGATCACCTTGGGAAGGCTGCCTTGCTGCGCCAATCCGTAAAACACCCGCGCCGCCATAATGACCTGCACCAAAGCGCCATTGAGCATGGCAAAGATCCCGACGCCGGAGATCCAGGAGCCGGAACGACCGCTCGCCTGCTCATAGACAAGGGTAAGCGGCGCGCCGTGATGAGCCAGGGTTTCCAGCGGCACAGCTGCAACCGCGATCACCGCAATCAGGATATAGATCAGGGCCGTCAGGCCCATGGTGATAAAGATTGCGCGCGGCAGATTGTGCCGTGGGTTTTTCACCTCCTCGGCCACATTGACCATGTCCTCGAACCCGATGAAGGCATAAAAGGCCGGCACGGTGGCCGAGACAACACCAAAGGCAAGGGCCATACTGAGTGGCTCGGCCTCGGTGGAAATCATACGGGGAAGTTCAGGAAGGCTTGCCAACCCGAAAAAAATAATCACGCAAAGTGCGCCAACTTCGATCACGGTAATCATCGCCGCGATGCCGACCGAGGCGCCAATCCCAATAGCTGCGATCGCGCCAATCACAACGCCGATACCCACAATGGCCGCCCCCCGACCAACCGGAAGGAGGTCTTGAAGATAGCCGACAAAGCCATTGAGAACCGTTGCGGCAGATACAATCCCGGACAAGATCACAAAGAGCCCAACCAGAGAGGAGAGGCCTTTTGATCCAAATCCGTTAAGGACATAAACCGCCTCGCCGGCGCTTTTGGGATAACGAGAGGAAAGCTCGGCCAAGGAAACGGCGCTGAACACGGCCAGGAGACTGGCCAGTACAAAGGAAAGCGGCGCATAGATCCCCGCCGTCGCGGCAATTTCACCAATCAGGGCATAGACGCCCGCGCCGACAATCGTGCCGAGCCCGTAAAGCACGACCATAGGCAGCGAAAGCGTACGGTTGAGTTGCGGCTGGCTCATGGAAGAACGTCTTTCTGCTGGGGATGTTAGTCGAGGGCCTGGCCAATAGCGGTAAAGGCCGCCACCGATTCATCCCGTACGCGTGTATCCCAGGCTGCGGGCCAGGTGCTGGCCTTGGCAATCACAAGTTCATGAGCCGGGTCAATGAAGATATGTTGGCCAAAAACGCCTTCCGCGGCGAAGAGCCCCCCATCATAGGCCCACCACTGATATTGATAGCCGCGTTCCAAGGCCGTGTCCGTAACAGATCTAAGGTGTTCTGCGCTGGGGGTTGTGGCGGCCTGGATCCAGCCCTCCGGCAATAGCGCTTTGCCGCCGATCTGCCCGCCTTCGCGAATAAATTCGCCAAACCGCGCCCAGTCTCTCAAAGCCGCGTTCAAGCAGCAACCGGTCATCTCTTTGGCATCCTTGCCCCAACCATCCAAAAGCCAGGTGGCATCATGGTCCATGGCAAGGGGTTTCCACAGTTTGACTTCAAGATATTTTGACGGCGCCATACCGGTGGCGCTTTCAACCAGCCAGCCTAGAATTTGAGCTTCGGCGGTATTGTAATTAAAAACCGTCCCCGGTTCAGCGCCTCGAGGGTAGGAGGCTGCCAGGGTGTTGGCGGGCTCGGCATTGCCAATCAGCGTGGCGCCCATATAGGCCCATATGTCGGAGTTTTCCGGATTGTCGTAGTCTTCATTAAAGGCGACCCCCGATGACATCTGCAGGGTCTGGGCAATGGTGACGCCGTCATAGGCTGTCCCGGCAAGTTCCGGAATATAATCGGTGAGCGGATCGTTGACGCTTTTGATAAACCCATCCTTGATCGCCATGCCAATCAGTGTGGAGTTAATCGATTTGGCAACTGACCAGGTGGTAAATCGTGTGCCTTCATGGGCATCGCCAAAATAGCGCTCAAAGACAATCGTACCCTTGTGCACCACCACAATTCCTTGTGTATGGGAGAGCGCCAGATATTTCTCAAAGCTGATCGTTGTATCGCCCAAGGGCACGCGCACCTCGGAAAAGTCCCGCGCGTATTCTGGGAAGGGATATCGGTGACCACCGCGAGAGATCGTGCGGCTGGGGAAGAGTTCCGACATGTGCTGCTGTGACCAGACGATGTTTTCTGGGGCCACGGCGCCTGCGCGCATTTCCGCCAGCGTTGGCGCTGCTTGCGGCCCCGACGAGACGGAAGTTTCTTCTGGCGTCTCTTGCTTGAACCTGTCACAGGCGACAAGAGCGCCGCCCATCAACAACATTGCGATCAAACTCTTTAGTTTCATGATCTTCCCTATATACCTTGATTGAAATGTTTTTGATTGAGCTCTGTTCTCAACTTTTACTACGCTGGCCCCGCGCTCTCAAGCAGTTATAGCCTCCAAGCAAATAGTGAAGGTTTCAGGTGACGACACTCTATTTACTCAGACACGCCGAAAGTATTTTTGACCCGGCGATACCCGAATCCGACTGGATCTTGAGCGAGAATGGGGAAGCGGCGGCCCATCGCTGGGTGCCTCGGCTCAAAACCCTTGGCGTGACGCGGATATATTCCAGTCCCTTCTTAAGGTGCCAGAACACCGTTGCGCCCTTTGCGGCCGCATCGGGGATAGTGGTTGAACTTCATCCAGACCTGCGCGAGCGAAATTTAGGTGGCTTTATAGAAGACCCATCGGATTTCTTTGCGACCATGGAGCGTCTCTGGAATGACAGGGAGCTGAGATATCTCTCCGGCGAAACAGGGGCAGAGGTCACCAATCGAATCTATGAAACGTTAGGAGAGCTGGCCAGACATCACGCTGGAGAAACCTTGCTGGTGTCGTCACACGGTCAGGCTTTATCACATTTTCTAAGGTGTATTGATCCCGGCGTGGATTTCAATTTCTGGAAGGAAATGAAAAACCCGGATCTTTTCAAAGTCACATGGGACGGAAACAATTTTCACCATGAGGTGATGGAAGGGAAGGCTTAGCTCGCCGCGGCGCGGGTCTTGCGCGCGTCAAAGGCTGCCCAGACCCCCTCATCGCCGTGCCATTGCCCCTGCGTTGCCCCTTTAGAGTATTCCGTCGCCCGCGCCTCAAAGAAGTTCGCGTGCTCAACGCCGTTGAGGATTTCAGTGAGCCAGGGCAGGGGGTGCTTTTCCACGCCGTAGATGATCGGCAGGTCGAGCTGCTTCAAACGCCAGTCCGCGATGTAGCGGATATAGGCCTTGATGTCATTGGGCGTCATGCCTTCAACGGGGCCTTGCTCAAAGGCGAGGTCGATGAACTTGTCCTCAAGACCGACAACGGTTTTGCAGCAATCGACAATATCATCTTTGACGCTTGGCGTGAGGCAGCCGGTTTCTTTGGTGAAGGCGTGGAACAATTGCACAATGCCTTCGCAGTGCAGGCTTTCGTCGCGCACCGACCAGGAGACGATCTGTCCCATGCCCTTCATCTTGTTGTGGCGCGGGAAATTAAGCAGCATGGCAAAGGAGGCAAAGAGCTGCAGCCCTTCTGTAAAAGCGCCAAACATAGCCAGCGTGCGCGCGATGTCTTCGTTGGTATCAACGCCAAAGGTCTGCATATATTCATGCTTGGCCGCCATCTCTTCATATTCGAGGAAGGCCGTAAATTCACTTTCCGGCATGCCGATGGTTTCAAGCAGCAGCGCATAGGCCGCAATGTGAATGGTTTCGATATTGGAGAAAGCCGACAGCATCATTTTGACTTCTGTTGGCTTAAAGACGCGGGAATAGCGCTCCATGTAGTTGTCGTTCACTTCCACATCCGACTGGGTGAAGAAGCGGAAAATCTGTGTCAGCAGACTGCGCTCATGGTCGTCGAGCTTGGTTGCCCAATCCTTGCAGTCTTCGCCCAGCGGCACCTCTTCCGGCATCCAATGCACTTGCTGTTGGCGCTTCCAATAGTCATGCGCCCAGGGATAGCGGAACGGTTTATAGGCAAAGGACGGGGTCAGGAGGCCGGGAAGGTCGGAGACTTGTTTGGTCATGGAGCGAACTCAGTAAAAGCGGGGAAGGAGGGAGGCGTCTGGCCCTATTGGCAGGCCAGACATTCTTCATAATCGGTCATGTCGGGCGTTGTCATTCCGCCCATCTCGGCGCTGTCATTGGCCGCAACTTTATCGCCGCCAGCAAATCCCGCGCGTTGAACCGATTTGGAGCGGCAATAGTAAAGGCTTTTGACGCCTTTCTCCCAGGCTTGCCAATGCAACATCATCAAATCCCATTTGTTGATATCACCCGGCAGGAAGAGATTGACCGATTGGCTCTGGCAGATAAACGGCGCCCGGTCGGCGGCCAGTTCAATCACCCAGCGCTGGTCGAGCTCAAAGGCTGTCTTGAAGGTGTCTTTCTCGTCTTGAGTCAAACAGTCGAGATGCTGCACCGAGCCTTCCTTTTCCAGGATTGAGGTCCAGACTTCTTGAGTGTTCTTGCCCTTGGCTTCCAATAGCGCCGTCAGGTGACGGTTTTTCACCGTGGTGGAACCGGAAAGGGTTTTGTGGGTAAAGACATTGGCCGGGATCGGCTCAATGCAAGGGGAAACGCCGCCGCAAATGGTGGAGATCGAGGCCGTCGGCGCAATCGCCATCTTGTGGGAGAAGCGGGCCATCATGCCGCGATCGGCGGCATCCGGGCAGGGTCCGCGCTCTTCGGCCAGCACGAGGGAGGCTTTATCGGCGCCCTGGCGGATATGTTTAAAGAGACGCATGTTCCAGCTTTTGGCCATGGCGCTTTCAAACGGCACCCCTTGTCCTTGCAGGAAGGAGTGGAAGCCCATGAGCCCGAGGCCGACAGAGCGCTCGCGCATGGCCGAGTAACGGGCCCGCGCCATGGTATCCGGCGCCCGGTCGATAAAGTCCTGCAGCACATTGTCGAGGAAGCGCATGACGTCTTCAATGAAGGCCTCCTCTTGGCTCCATTCGAAATATTTCTCTGCATTGATGGAGGAAAGACAGCAAACAGCGGTGCGGTCCTGCCCGAGGTGATCCTTGCCCGTGTGCAGCATGATTTCAGCGCAGAGATTGGAAGTAGAAACTTTGAGGCCGAGCTGGCGCTGATGCGCCGCCATCTGCCGGTTTACCGTGTCGGAGAAGATCAGATAGGGCTCGCCGGTTTGCAGGCGGATTTCCAAAATCTTTTGCCACAGCTCGCGGGCGCTCACATGGCGGATCACGTCACCCGACTTGGGGCTCCTCAGCGCGAAGGGCTTGTCATCGCGTACCGCTTCCATGAACTCATCCGTGATGTTGAGGCCGTGGTGCAGATTAAGGCTCTTACGGTTGAAATCGCCGGAAGGTTTGCGGATCTCCAGGAACTCTTCAATCTCCGGGTGGTGGATGTCGAGATAAACCGCCGCCGAGCCGCGCCGCAAAGAGCCCTGGCTGATGGCCAGCGTGAGCGAATCCATGACCCGTACAAAGGGAATAATCCCCGAGGTCTGGCCCGAGCCTTTGACCTTTTCGCCGATGGAGCGCACCTGGCCCCAATAGGTGCCAATGCCGCCGCCGTTGGAAGCCAGCCAGACATTTTCGTTCCAGGTGCCAACAATGCCGTCGAGATTGTCTTCTACAGAATTGAGAAAACAGGAGATCGGCAGGCCGCGGTCCGTGCCCCCGTTGGAAAGGACAGGCGTCGCCGGCATGAACCAGAGTTGGGACATATAGTCATAAATACGCTGGGCGTGGCCTGCGTCATCTGAAAAGGCAAAGGCCACCCGCGCAAACATGTCCTGATAGCTCTCGCCCGGCAGCAAATAGCGGTCTTCCAATGTCTGCTTGCCGAAATCAGTCAAAAGCGCGTCCCGGCTGCGGTCAACCTTGACTGGATTTTCGACCACTTTGAGGGTCGAGGGCTTCAGCTTGTAGGAAGGCTTATCTTGTTTCTGTTGCGGGGCTGGCTGGCTGGGCAGGGAAGGAGCGGCGTCGAACGCGGCCATGTGGTGTCTCTCCATCAATACGAATCTCAATCAAAAAAGAGCAAACGACCCCATTGGGTGGTGGCCACAAAAACCCCACTCCGTGGCGGGCTTTTTTGCCCGTCCACAGCCTATTTTTGGCTATTTATCTAAAAGAGCTCCTTTGAGCTGCGGATCAGTCCCCCTTGCCGCCAGAAGCTCGACTTACCCAGATGCAGTACCACCCGAGAACCGTTGCACAAAATATAGTGTCCACATTCCGAGGGAGCGTCAACCGGTTTGAGACAAGATTTTGAAAATTTTAGACGACTATCCACAAGATCTATGGTGTGAGGCCGAAATAGATCGGGAGGGGCGCAGGCCATCGGCGCCCCTTATCGCACCCAGTTCGCCATAACACCTGTTTGAGGATATTTGCTGGACCGTCTTATGGCGAATTCTGATTCGAATCTGTCAGGAGGACGCAGCCTAGGCAGCCAGAGTGGGCTGAGGGGTGATCACCGGGCGCCGCTTGGACTGGCGCGGCTGTGGCTGGCGAGGTTGTGGCTGGCGTGCCGGGCTGGCGGCGTCCAGCAAAGAGGCCTCTTCAAAGAGGGGCTTCAAATCCACAAAGGAAAGAGGGGGCAGGGGCCCTTGAAACTGCGCGTGCATTCCCCTCGCGCCCATATCTTCATGGGTAAGGATGTCGTAAATGAATTGCTCGGCGCTCTTTTTGACCAGCAATCGCGCGGTGAGGACATCATCAAGCGCCCCCTGCATTTCAACCAATCGGTCAACAATATAGGGTCTGAGTTGTTCAAGAAGGGCGTGCTTGAGCCGACTGCTTTCTGACAGAATTTCGTCCTGGAGGCCGGCAACTGTCCGCGGGTGCAAGCCGGTCTTTGCCGAGGCGTTTTCAGGTTCATGCGCGCAAAGCGCCCGGTGAACGAAGCGCCCCGCATCCCATTTGATGGAGATCCGCATCTCGACCTTGTCATCGACCGCCGCGAGCAGCTGACGCAGGGCGGTCCGGTGCCGGGCCAGCAAGCCATGCAGGTCCCGCTTGGTGAGGTCTTTGTGGCGCATTGGGGCCGGCAAAACCGCGCCCTCCTCCATCATGCGCTCCAATATCCGATGGTAGTGGGCGGCCTGCACCGCTTGCCGATACTTTCGCCGCCGCAAACGAGAAGGCAGGCGTGGGCGCCCCATGACCGCGGCTATCTCACCCTTTGCCTCAATGCGTAGATCAAGGCCCATTTCGCGCTTAGCTGAAGCCATCAAGGCCTCCGCCGCGTCTGTCTCCATTATGCCGTAAATCATCGTGTTCTGAGTCATGGCCGGGTTCCCTTGGTCAGTGATCAGAACATTAGCCGCAACATGGTTAATGAAGGGTAAGGGGCGGGCCGTACGCAAAAAAAGCGCCCCTGAATGCTATCCAGAGGCGCTTTCCAAAAAGGTTATGGATCTTCAGAAAATTACTTCGATCCGGATGCCGCAGATTTTGCCCGGGCGTCATTTTGTGTTTGAACCTTGGTGCCTTCAGGCGCCAGAACGTCTTGATCGCCAGGCACAATGGCGCGCTCGCAACGCGGCGAACATGTAAAGGAGATGACGCTATTCTGGTCGCCCTTCACCAAGGTCAAATTGTCCCATCCCCCCACAGAGGTCACCCGGATGCGGCGATTGCCGACCGGCTTACCTTGTGCGTTCAGTGCAACCACATTCGTTGTTCCAAACGAGCGACCCGCCACCAGCACGATCCGCCCGTCATGAACGGTAACGCCAGCAATAGCAGGGTTGCCAACCGCCACAGTTGATACTTCTTCGTCAAAAGCAAAAACAACGGCTTCGTCTAATGGTACCAGGATCTCTTCGGCGAAAGCACTCATGGGCAATGCCACAAGAGCCACAAAAGCAACCGCTACACCCTTCAAAAATTTCTCAACACCCAACATTTTCTACTCCATCTCAAGATTGGATCCTCGCCGACTTTAAAACAAAAGAATTGACGAGACCTAAACTAAGAGACGAAGACTCTATCTATTGCTGCTTGACTATATACTATGACGACATTGACTTTCGGCGTGTCTCGAAATGGCACGAATAAAAATCCGCATACCCACCATTTTTTCTATCCGGTTTACAGTTTTTTAAATGCATATGCCTATAGTCCTTCATGTTCGTTGCGGCATTTCAGGTCTCAGACTTCGCCGGACGAGCGAAGTGCTGTAACTAGAGTATATAAGGAGGCTTTCATGGCCCATTTCGTAAAACGTTTTGTGAAAGATGAGTCTGGTGCAACTGCTATCGAGTACGGTCTCATTGCGGCTGGTATTGCTGTTGCAATTATTACCGCTGTTTCGACTCTCGGTACCAACCTTGACTCGACCTTCACTTCTGTTAGCACGGCTGTTGCTCCGTAATAACGGGAAAAACAGCTGAAGCGTTAGCTTTAGTGTTACGAGATTGGCCGCTGAACTTCATATGAAGTTTGGCGGCTTTTCTTTTGCGCGATAGCCAATCTATTGTTGCCATTTCAGCGAAAACATTCGGTCACTTTTTCTCATTGTTAAGACTTGTTCACTATAACGAAACGCAGAGTCAAATGAGTTTGGGTGTTGAAAAATGGAAATAGTTTTACTTCTCATTTTCCCGGCGTTGCTAATCGCTGCAGGATCGTTCGATGTCTTCACGATGACAATTCCGAATTGGCTAACGGCCCTGGTGGGCGGGTCGTTCTTTGTCTTTGCCTTCGCCTTTGGCATGCCGCTCGAAGAGATCGGGCATAGTGTCATTGTTGCCTTTGGTGTTCTCCTGGTCACGATGGGTATGTTTGGCCTCGGGTGGTTCGGCGGCGGGGATGCCAAGCTGATGACCGCCTGCGCTCTATGGATCGGTATAGCGAATTTTCCGGCATTTTTACTCGGTGTTTGCCTGATTGGCGGCGTTGCCACTCTGGCAATTGTTGCGTTTCGGCGCATTCCACTGCCGGGATCAGTCGAAGGTGTTAGCTGGGTCGCGCGACTACACAGTGCGGACGAAGGTGTGCCCTATGGTGTGGCGATTGCCGGTGCGGGCGTCTTCCTGTTTTCCAATACAGAGCTCTTTCGTCTGATAATCGGTTAAGGAAGTCTGACCGCAAAAATTCGGTTAGCAAGTGCCAGATTTACACAAAAACAATTGTTTCATTTTAGCATAGGTGAGTGTGAGGAAGCATCGGTTGGAAAAGTCTTAACACGGAGTAAACCGAATAGACCTCCCCGATGTTTGTATTTTAGTTAGGAATAGAGGACTGGGAAAATGAATATTGCACGTCTAGTTGTCCTGGGTGTCGCGGTGGTAACCGCAGCGGTGTCGGCGTTTCTTGTGCGCAACATGATTACTCAGGAAGGACCGGCTGAGGCCGCGCAGCAGCCAACCATCCAAGCCACGCGCGTTCTGGTGGCTGGTCGCGATCTGGCGCTGGGTGAAACCGTCCAGTCAGGGGACTTGGTCTGGCAGGTGTGGCCAGAAGAAGGTCTTTCACTGAGCTACATCAACGAAAAGGCACAGCCTAATGCCCGCTCAGACTGGGCAGGTGCTTTTGTGCGCGTGCCCTTTGTTGCTGGTGAGCCGGTGTCCCAAAGCAAACTCGTGACGTCAAAGAACCAGGGCGTGATGTCGGCCATTCTTGAGCCGGGCATGCGGGCGGTCGGCATTGAGATCAGTGCCGAGTCCGGTGCTGGTGGCTTTATTCTTCCTAACGACCGTGTCGATGTGATTTTGACATACACCTACGAGCGTATTGAGAAAAATCAAAAGCGCAAAGAATATGCCAGCGAAACGGTCATGAAGAACGTACGCGTTCTGGCAATTGACCAGACTTTCCGCGAGGAAGACGGCGAAGCCGTTGTTGTGGGCCGTACGGCGACGCTGGAAATGCCGAACAACTTTGCAGAAGAACTCGCCCTGGCCGGTGCCATGGGCAAGCTTTCCCTGTCTCTGCGCAGCCTGGCGAGCGCCGAGGGTGAACTCAATGATATGAAGCCGCGTCTCGTCAAAAGCTACACCAAAGGCAACCAAGACGAGGAAAAAGGCAAAATCACCATGGTGCGATTTGGTCGTCCACAAACCGAAGCGGAGGCTCAATAATGTCTATCACAAGGTTTATTAAACAGGCCGCCATTTCCGTGCTTGTTGGCGCTGGCGCGCTGGTAACTGTGCCGGCTCATGCTGGAGACGATGTCGAACACTTCGTTGTCAACCAGGGTGATACGGGCCAAACAAAGCGTATCGTGTTGTCTCTTGACAAGGGGGCAATTGTCGAGCTGCCAACAGATGCGCGTGACGTCCTGGCTTCCAATCCAACGGTCGTAGATGCCATGGTGCGCACACAGCGTCGCATTTACATCATTGGTAAGAAGGTTGGACAGGCCAACGTCTTTGTTCTGGACAGCGCGGGTAAACAGATCCTCAATCTTGAAGTACAGGTTGAGCGCGATGTGACGCCGCTTGAAAATATGCTCAAGCGTTATCTTCCCAATTCCCGCATTGAGGTATCTGCCTTGAACGATCGTGTGGTCCTCACAGGATTTGTTCCGAGCGCCGCCGCTTCTGCCCAGGCCAAGGAGCTGGCGGAGAAATTCATTGATAAAGGCACCGAAGATACGGTGGTCAATCTTTTGGCCATTGATGCCAATGAGCAGGTAATGCTCAAGGTGCGCATTGTCGAAATGCAGCGGTCAGTCTCCAAGCAATTTGGTATGTCTTGGGAAGCATTTGTGTCGCCAGACGGCAACATCATCGGTTTTGATGCCAATGGCGTACCGTTGACGGATGGCAGCACCATTGTGAACTCTGTCGGCGACAATCCATTTTCCCTGATCGGTAAGGCGCTGAGCAACACCGCTTTCACCGCGGCCCATTTGGGCAGTGATGGCGGCGCGGCGGCGACCCTCAGCCTGATGGAACGCACTGGTCTCGTCAAAACCCTGGCAGAACCGACATTGACAGCAATTTCCGGTGAAGCCGCGAATTTCCTGGCGGGCGGTGAGTTTCCGGTTCCGACCGGTCGCGACAGAGACGGCAACGTCAACATCACGTTCAAGAAATTCGGTGTGGGCCTCGGGTTTACCCCGGTTGTCTTGGACGAGGGACGCATTTCTCTGCGGATCTCAACAGAGGTCAGTGAGCTGGCATCCAAGGGCTCCATTCTGATGGGGGCTAATACCCTTGTAAACGATGACGGATCCATCACCACCATTGGCGGCATCAATATTCCGGCTCTGCGGGTACGCCGCGCTGAGTCCACGGTTGAGTTGCCGAGCGGCGGTAGCCTCGTAATGGCTGGCCTGCTTCAGGAAAACAGCGGTCAAACCATTGATGGCCTGCCGGGCGCGAAAGATGTGCCGGTGCTGGGCGCTCTCTTCCGCTCACGTGACTTCCAGTCCGATGAAACGGAGCTGGTGATCATTGTCACGCCTTACCTGGTAAATCCGGTCAACGAACGAGAGTTGAAGACGCCGGCGGATGGATTTGCACCGCCCAGCGATCTGGGTACCATCTTGCTGGGCCGTCTGAACTCAGTTTACGGCGTTGGCAATAATTCAAAACCTTCCAACTGGCAGGGTCCAGTTGGTCACATCGTAGAGTAAGGAGAAGGCCCAATGTTGATGCAAAAGAAATTGGCAGCGCGGCTGAGCGCTAAAATTGTCAAGCGCCTGGCACTCTCCACAGTAGCTGTTTTGGCCCTGTCCGGGTGTATGAATGGCGCGGGCTTGGAAGATATGGCCGGTGGTCAAACACGTACCATGGCGCATGAGCGGTTCCCGATCCAAGTCATGTCTTCTAACGAAGAAATGTCACTCATGGTGCCGTCGAATGCAGTAGCCCTGAGCCAGGAAGATCGGGCACGCGTTGCTATGTTTGCAGCTTCCTATCGCAGGGGAGGTCACGGCGAACTGTGGCTGGCTTCGCCAAAAGGTTCGGGAAATGAAGCGGCATCCGATTCGGCTCTGGCGGCGATTTCCAAGGTTTTTGTTGAGCAAGGGCTGTCTCCAGCCGCGATCAACATGACGACCTATCAGTCCAGTGCGGACAATGCGCCCATCACGATTCGCTACAAGGTCTACGATGCGCACGCACCCAGCTGCCGTCGTTGGAATCAGAATTTGGCGACAACGCCGCTCAATGGCGCCTCTCCGAATTTTGGTTGCTCAGCGCAGTCAAACCTCGCCGCCATGTTGGACGATCCGCATGATCTGGTCGCGCCGCGTGACATGACCGCCGCCGACGCAGATCGCAGAAATACGGTCGTAGATAAATACCGCAGTGGTGAACCGACAGCGACCACACGTACGACCGATGAGTCGGGCACGATCACCAAGGTCGACGAGTAATCCAGTAGGGGAATGTAATGCAAAACGAAGACAACAAGAATTACGTTGAGCTTGACCTGGCGTCACAATTGACACCTGAACCAAGCCTCGAGGTCGGAGAACCTGATCCCTTTGATGGCCAACCCGATAGCGGTTATGCCGAGGAGGCCTTTGTTTCGGAAGAGGTGGCCCCCGACGATGAGACTCAGGATGACTATGAGTACGTCTCTCAGGCCGAACAGGATGAATGGCAGGAAGAGATGACGGCTTTGGAGGTTGAAGGCGACGAAACCGACATGTCGATGTCGGCATCCGCCAGCGAGGCGCTGCCCGGCGGCTTACCCATGCAAGATCGCATGATCCCCCGTATTTCCATCGACGCTTTTTGCGATGACGCGGAATCTGGTGTGGTTATGCAGCGTGTAGCCGCCGACCGCCGTCTCAATCGTGCCCATGTAAACATTCAAATGGGCGGGCTTGAGGCTGCATTGGAAACCTATACGTCGGCGTCGACACCGGACCTTGTCCTCATCGAAATGTTTGGTGAGCGCGATCAGGTCCTGCAGGACATCGACCGTCTGGCAGAGGTCTGCGATGCGGGAACCAAGGTTGTCGTGATCGGCAAGATCAATGACATCATTCTCTATCGCGAGCTCGTGCACCGGGGTGTCAGCGAATATATGGTGGGTCCGATCACCGTTGCGCAAGTCATCGATACGATGGCGGGTCTCTATTCGGATCCGGATATGGCGCCGATCGGACGTTCCATCGTCTTTACAGGCGCCAAGGGCGGCGTCGGTTCAAGTACAATCGCGCACAATGTTGCCTGGTGCATTTCAGAACGGATGAAGCACGATGTGACATTGATCGATCTCGATCTGCCTTTTGGTACCGCTGGTCTCGATTTTAACGAGGACCCGACCCAAGGTGTGGCAGAAGCATTGATGGACCCTGAGCGCTTGGATGACCAGCTGCTGGATCGCTTGCTGGTAAAATGCTCCGAGCATCTCAGCCTCTTTGCGTCTCCCAGCTCGCTGGAGCGCACCTATGTGATGGATACCGAGGCGTTCGATTCAATTCTCGATACGGTTCGCACCACGGTGCCTTGCATGATTGTTGACCTGCCCCATATCTGGGAGCCCTGGAGCCGACATATCTTGTCCACCGCGGATGAAATTGTTGTGACGGCAACGCCAGATCTGGCGTCACTGCGCAATACCAAGAACCTGATGGAAACACTCGTTCAGGCGCGTCAAAACGATAGCCGCCCGAAATTGGTGATCAATCAGCTCGGAGTTCCCAAGCGTCCAGAAATTCCTGCCAAGGATTTTGCGGAAGCCATCGGTGCCGAGGTCGATCTGATTCTGCCGTTCGATCCGCAGTTGTTTGGTACGGCCGCCAACAATGGTCAGATGATTGGCGAGGTTAAGCCGGATTCCAAAGCCGCCCAAGGTTTTGTCGGTCTTGCTCAGCGCCTCACCAACAAAGAAGTCGCTGTCAAGAAAGAGGCCGGTATGACCAAATTCTGGAGCCAATTGGTCGGTAAATAAGCAAAACGAGTACCCGGGTAAATAGGAAGAGTAACCATATGTTTGGCAAAAGAGATTCAGATGGCGGTGGCATGAAGCGGAAAGGGCCTGTACAGCCTGATCCGCAACAAGCAGCACCCGATCCAAGTGAGGCCCCGGCGCCTGCGGCACCACAGTCCTCGCAACCGATTCGGGTGGACAATCCGGCCCGGGCTGCCGAACAGGTGAAAAAGGTAGTGGAGGCGCCCAAAGTGCGCCCCCCCAAACCACAAGAGCCTGCTAAGCCTGTTGTGGTCGAAACTCGGTCCGAGGAGTACTACCAGACTAAGGCCAACATCTATAATGCATTGATCGACACCATCGATCTGGGTCAATTGGCTCAGCTCGATCCCGGCGAGGCGCGTGAAGAAATCGGCGACATCGTTCGCGAAATCATCGCGATCAAAAACGTCGTCCTTTCAATTGCCGAACAGGAAAAGCTTCTTCAGGACATTTGTAATGATGTCCTGGGTTACGGACCCCTGGAACCGCTGCTGGAACGCGACGACATCGCCGACATCATGGTCAATGGGGCCGGTCGGGTCTTTATTGAAGTGGAAGGTAAGGTCCAGCTGACCAACATTCGCTTCCGCGATAATGCGCAGCTGATGAACATCTGTCAGCGGATTGTGAGTCAGGTCGGTCGTCGGGTGGATGAATCAAGTCCGATCTGCGACGCCCGTCTGGCAGACGGCTCGCGGGTCAACGTGATTTCAAATCCCCTGTCGATCGATGGACCGGCGCTGACTATTCGTAAGTTTAAGAAAGACAAACTGACGATGAGCAACCTGGTGGACTTTAAGTCCATCTCGCCGGAAGGCGCCAAGGTGCTGTCCATCATCGGCGCCAGTCGCTGTAACGTTCTGATTTCAGGGGGTACGGGTTCCGGTAAAACCACGCTGCTTAACTGTATGACGGCTTTCATTGAAGAAGACGAGCGGGTCATCACCTGCGAGGATGCCGCCGAGCTTCAATTGCAACAGCCACACGTGGTGCGTCTGGAAACGCGGCCGCCGAATTTGGAAGGGTCTGGCGAAATCACTATGCGGGACCTCGTCAGAAACTGTCTGCGGATGCGTCCTGAGCGGATCATCGTGGGTGAGGTGCGGGGCCCGGAAGCATTTGACCTGCTTCAGGCCATGAACACCGGTCACGATGGTTCCATGGGAACGCTCCACGCCAATACACCGCGAGAAGCTCTTTCGCGTCTGGAAAGTATGATCACCATGGGCGGCTTCAATCTTCCTTCACGGACGATTCGCGAAATGATCTGCGGCTCCATTGACGTGGTTATCCAGGCGGCCCGGTTGCGCGATGGGTCGCGCCGTATCACCCACATCACTGAAGTGTTGGGCATGGAAGGTGACGTGATCATTACCCAGGATCTCTTTGTCTATGAGGTCGACGGGGAAGATGCGGATGGCAAGATTGTGGGCCGTCACAAGTCCACCGGCATTGCGCGCCCGGCATTCTGGGACCGCGCCCGTTATTACGGCCGGGAAGCTGAACTGGCTGCTGCCCTTGATGCGGCTGCGGACTAATTGGAAGGATAAAGACCGATGTCAGGATCAATGGGGTTTATTCTGGGGGTCGTACTGCTGTGCGGTCTTTCTGTCATGGCTGTCGCCTATGCACTTCTCGGGCCAGCTCTGCTGGGGGGCAGTCGTGCAGACAAGCGCGTCAATGCCATTACCAAAGGAACGAAAGCCGGCAAAGGCAAGGGCGGTAAGGATGAGGGGCAGCAGCGTCGGCGTGCCGTCCAGGAAACACTCAAACAGCTTGAGCAAAAGCAAAAAGAAGAAAAGAAGCGCAAAAATATTCGCCATCTGATTGAACAGACGGGGATTGCGCTTCCCATACGCATGTTTTGGATCCTCTCTTCTGTGTCGGGTGTTTTGTTTGCACTGGGGATGGCCGCAACAGGCGTGGGCCCAATTGCCATGGGCCTCGGCGCCATGATTGGGTTCTTTGGTTTTCCGCGCTGGGTTCTTCAACATCTGTGCAAGCGCCGTCAAAAGGCCTTTACAGAGGAATTTGCCAACGCTCTGGATGTTATCGTTCGAGGCGTGAAATCAGGTCTTCCCCTCAACGAGTGTCTTAGGATCATCGCCAGGGAAAGTCCGGACCCCGTTGGCAAGGAGTTCAGACATGTGGTCGATGCGCAAAAGATGGGCATGCCAATTGAGCAGAGTTTGGGGCAAATGTATGAGCGTATGCCGATCGCGGAAGTCAATTTCTTTCAGATTGTGCTGATCATTCAACAATCCGCCGGTGGTAACCTGTCTGAGGCTCTGGGCAATCTCTCATCGGTTTTGCGGAACCGCAAGTCCATGCGTGCCAAAATTCAGGCCATGTCATCGGAAGCCAAAGCCTCCGCGATGATCATTGGTTCTCTGCCACCCGGTGTTATGGGCATGGTCTATCTGTCGTCGCCCGATTACATCTCGCTCTTGTTCACCACATCAATTGGCCACCTGCTTCTTTTGGGTTCTGTTACCTGGATGGCGATTGGCGTGTTTGTGATGCGCAAGATGATCAACTTCAATTTCTAAGGGGTCAAACCTCATGTCGTCATTAGTTAGACTTCTTACAGATCCGGAATTTCTGATCACCATCATGGTCGCGGTCGCTGCTTTTGCGACAATTATCACGCTCGCCATGCCCTGGCTTCAGCGGGATCGATTGAATTCACGATTGAAACTGGTCGCGAACCAACGCGAAGAGCTGCGCCGCAAAAGCCGTGAAGCGCTCAATAACAAAAATGAGCCGGCCAAGCTGCGCGACAATTCCGCGGGCTTCATGAAGGATGTCGTTGATCGGTTCAACCTGAGAAACATGCTTGAGTCGAAAGAGATCAAGATGAAACTCATGCAGGCGGGCTTTCGCGGCCAACGTCCTGTGGTGGCCTTTGTTTTCTTCCGCTTGGTTGCGCCTCCGGTCATGTTCGGCGTCTTTATGCTGTATCTTTTCCTGGTCAATGACTTTGGCCTGAAATCACAGCAAATCTTTATGTTTTCGATCCTTGGGGGCTTTCTCGGTTACTATCTGCCCAACATGTTTGTGCAAAACGTGGCGCAAAAGCGCCAACAGTCCATCATGTCGGCATTTCCTGATGCGCTTGACTTGATGCTGATCTGCGTCGAGTCCGGCATGTCCGTAGAAGTGGCCTTCAACAAGGTGTCGAACGAGATTGGCGGATCCTCAATTGAACTGGCTGAAGAGTTGGGTCTGACAACAGCTGAGTTGTCCTATCTGCAAGAGCGCCGCCAGGCCTATGAAAATTTGGCCGACCGTACAGGCCACCCGGGCGTGAAGGCGGTCTGTACGTCGCTGATCCAGGCAGAACGCTACGGGACGCCTGTCGGCACGGCCTTGCGGGTTATGGCTGATGAAAATCGTCAGATGCGTATGCAGTTTGCCGAGAAAAAAGCCGCTTCACTGCCCGCTAAGCTGACGGTGCCGATGATTGCTTTCTTCCTGCCGGTTCTCTTCGTCGTGATTTTGGGACCGGCGGCGATCCAGCTGTTCTCAAACTAAGGCGCGCCGGTGCGACCGGCCCCTTGCATTTTCCAAACAAAACGCCGCCTCAAGAAATTGAAGCGGCGTTTAAGTTTTAGGGACCGAAGCACTGAGGTCTAGGGTGTTTCGCTGGGCACCTCTGCCGCCTCGCCTGTTGTCACAGATGAAGCTTTTTGCACAGCCCGCATGTCACGCCAACGATCGGGCTGTGTCAGCATGGCCCGCAGCTGCTCAATATTTCTGGCCGCGAAAGCAGGCGGCAATTGAGTTTGAGCGATCTGTTCCGCTTCATCGAATTTGCCTTGCAGACCCACGATAAGCGCCAGGTTGAGACGGATAACTTCACCCGCGGTCGGCGCTGCATTGGCTTGACGCAAAAACACTTCGGCTTGATCCAGATCACCTGTCATGGCGTAGGAAATACCAAGATTTGAGAGCACCGTCGGTTCACCGGGTTTGTGCAGCAAGGCCATCCGATAATTCTCTTGTGCCTTTTCATGCTGGTCGAGCTCGTCATAAGCCACTCCGGCCGCTGAAAAGAGCGACCAGTCTTCCACACCCATGCTGGCCGCACGGCTCAGGAAAGGCAGACCCTCCTTTGGCGCGCCGCGTTCAATTAAAACCTTGCCCATTTCCGCATAAATCTCGCCACTATCGGGATTCATGATGGAAGAGCGCAAAAGCACGGCAAGTGCATCGTCAAACCGTTTTTCCTTGCGAAACATTTTCGAGATTTGAACTGCCATCGCCGGATCGCTCGCATCAAGCTCCGATTTGTTGGTGGTAAGGCTTTTCCCGTTAAGGGGCGTTTGCGGCGCTGTGCCGGAGCTGGCGCAGCCGGCAATCAAAGCGACAAAGGCGCAGCTGGCGCTCAGCCGCCAAAGACGAGATGTAAAGTTCATAACCGCAAGTTCTTCCATTTGTGGTTAATTTGGCTTAACCAAAGTATCTCAGTGAAACTCCAACAAAACCTTAACGCCATGCTCCAAACACCGCCCAATTGGCGACTTTTCGCCCAGGGATCCGGCCTCAAGACCTCCCTAGAGCAGGTTTTGACCGAATTTCGCGGCCTGGCCCCACGATATCGGATGGCGGCAGCGGGCACCCTGATTGCGGTCCTTTTGCTGATCGTCCTGGGCAGCTATTCGCTCATGCGGGCTCTGGCGGGGGCCACCGGCCCGAACGAACACGCTGAACCCATCGCCGAAAGGCCCACAGAACCTACATTTTTTCAGATCAAGACCGGCTCCATCAGCGGCACTTACTATCCGGTGGGTGAAATGTTGGCCTCGTTAATTTCTCACCCCATTGGGTCCATCACATGTCGCAAGGACCGACCTTGCGGCCCGGAAGGCCTCATTGTGACGGCCGAAACCTCCAGCGGTTCCGTTGACAATGTCATGGAGGTCGATGCCGGCGTGTCGCAGTCTGCCCTGGCGCAAGCGGATATCGTCTCCTGGGCCTATACCTCAAAAAATATTTTCCGCGGTCAGGCCCCCTATTCGGATCTGCGCGTCATCGCCAACCTATACCCGGAGGATGTGCATCTGGTTGCGCTCAAGGGCTCGGAGATTCACTCGGTGACGGATTTGGAAGGGCGTCGGGTCTCCATTGACCTGCCACAGTCGGGCACCAATTATGATGCTCGCATGATCCTGGATGCCTTCGGCCTCAAGGCGCACCAGGTAAAGCTGGTGGAGGCAGATGCCAATACCTCCGCTGACCTTCTTCTAAGCGGCGAATTAGAGGCTTTCTTTTTTGTCGGCGGCACTCCCTTGCGCGCGGTCGCGGATCTGGCCTCCCGCGAAAAGATCAACCTCATTCCCATTGAGGGGCCGCAGGTCGCAGACCTTTTAACGCGCCATCATTTTTTTCGTCGACATGTCATTCCCAAAGATACCTACAAAGGCATCGGTGATACGCCGACCTTGAGCGTTGGCGCGCTGTGGATCGTCAATGCCCGCGTTGATGACCAGACCGTCTACCAGGTGACCCGCGCCCTATGGGCGGAACGAAACCACCGTCTGTTAACCTCTGGTCATGCCAAAGGTGCGCAGATGTCCATGACAAAAGCCCTCCGAGGGCTGCCGGTGCCCTTGCATGATGGCGCGGCGCGGTTTTATCGCGAGAGCGGCCTCCTGGAGGCAGGCGATCAGCCCTCCAAAGCTGCGCCCTGACCCCATTCCTTCATGGCCGGGTGGTGCCACACCTGTTCAGCATAATTTTGCGCGGGCGCGGGAAGCCGAATGCCATAACTGCGAAAACGGCTGACAACCGGCGCATACATGGCATCGGCAATGCTCAGCTGTCCCAGCAACCAAGGGCCTTCTGCGCGGTACATGGACAAAGCATCGCTCCAGATCGCAACGATACGGTCAATATTGGATTGGACCTGCGGGGAGGGCTTAACGGGGTCAAAATTCGATCCAAAATCCATCGGCATTTCCTGTCGAAGGGCCTGGAACCCACTGTGCATTTCCGCGCAGATCATGCGTCCATGGGCCCGCGCTAATCGATCCTCGGGCCACATTTGCTTTTCAGGAAACCGGTCCGCCAGATATTCAGCAATGGCCAGCGAGTCTGTGACGGTCATCTCATCCGCCCGCAGGACCGGTACCAGGCCGGAGGGAGATAATTTGCGGATCTCCCTTACGGTTTCGTCCTGCCGCAATTTTATGATGGTTTCTTCAAACGGGATATCGAAGGCTTTCATCAGGAACCAGGGTCGCAGCGACCAGGTCGAATATCGCTTCGTGCCAATGATCAAGTGAAACACGGCTCTTCCTCCATTGCCCGTAAGCGCCAAGGCGATTAAAGTCACGCCCAGCATAACCGACCTGCCCAAATGATTGAGAGGAAACTTTGTCTATCCTGGTAGAAAGTTCTGAGAAACCGATTCCCGTCACAGTGATCAGCCAAGACAATGCTGAGGGTTCACTGAAATCCCTGACGCCCGCCGCGTCCACCCTGGCACGGGTATCGGGTTTTAAGGGCGAGGCCGGGAAGATAATAATTGTACCTGGCGACGATGGCGAAATTTCTGAAGTGCTCTTTGGTCTCGGCAGCGCCGATGACTTCTTTGCCCTATCTCCGCTGTCTCTGGGCCTGCCGGCAGGGGACTATCAGCTGCAGGCGGCGCCTTGGACAGACGCAGAATGTGCGCTGGCGCTCTTGCTGGGCGCTTATGCGTTTAACAGCTACAAAACCGGGACAAAGGAAAACGGCCAGGCTCAATTTATCTTTTCGCCCAGCCCGGAAATAAAAGAGGCCGAGCATCTTGCCCGGGCGGTCAACCACACCCGGGATTTTGTCAACATTCCATCCTCTGATATGGGCCCCGAAGAATTGGCTGGAGCCGCGCGCGCGATCGCCGAGCGCTACGGCGCGACGGTGACCGAAATCATCGGCGAGGAATTATTGGCTCAAGGTCATGAGATGATCCACGCCGTTGGCCGGGCGTCGACCCGCACGCCGCGGCTGATCGACATGACATGGGGCCCCGAAGAGGCACCCAAGGTTACCCTGGTCGGCAAAGGTGTGTGCTTCGACAGTGGCGGCCTCGATATCAAGCCCGCCAGTTCCATGTTGCTGATGAAGAAAGACATGGGCGGGGCGGCCAATGTTTTGGGGCTCGCCGAAATGATCATGAGCAACCAGTTGAATTTGCGCCTGCGCGTGCTCATTCCTGCCGTTGAGAATGCGATCTCCGGCAACGCCTTCCGCCCCGGTGATGTGCTTAAGAGTTACAAAGGCATGACGGTCGAAATCGAAAACACAGATGCGGAAGGCCGCCTGGTCTTGGCTGATGCCTTGGCGCTGGCCGATGAGGAAGCGCCGGATCTTCTGATCGACATGGCCACATTGACCGGTGCCGCGCGGGTAGCGATGGGGCCTGAAGTCGTACCGTTCTACAGTGAAGACAGCCAATTCGTTGCCGAGGTCTGCGCCGCTGGCGCGACAACCAGCGATCCCGTCTGGCAATTGCCACTCTGGCAGCCCTACGCGGAGGGTCTCGCTTCCCGGGTGGCCGATGTGATGCATACCTCTCCCGGAGGGTTTGGCGGATCCATCACGGCGGCCCTTTTCCTGCAAAAATTTGTTGAAAACGCCAAAACCTGGGCGCATTTCGATATTTACGCCTGGAACCCGAAGGAGCGACCAGGCCGCCCCATTGGGGGAGAGGCCATGGCGATCCGTGCGCTTTATCAGGTTATTAAGGCGCGATACGCAAACTGATATCGTTATGACAGACAAAAGACGCACAGCTGCTCGCAAAGACCTCGCCGCCCTCGATTTGAAAGGGCAGGTGACGGCGGAGCGCTATGCACCGGCCATCACCCATTTTGTCACCGCGGCGAGCGCGCCAATGCGGCGTGGTCCCGATGTGGCCAGCCCGATCGAGACAGAAGTGCTCTTTGGAGAGGTCTTCAACGTTTACGAAATAAAGCAAGGTTGGGCCTGGGGCCAGGCGGGCACCGATCGCTATGTGGGGTATGTAGAGATCTCGGCCCTGGTGTCAGGCACACCGGCGCCGACCCATCGTTTGAAGGCGCTGCGCTCCTATCTCTTTCCCGAACCAGATTTGAAGAGCCCGCCAAAAGCACTTCTGTCCATGGGTTCCACCTTGGCCGTGGACGGCACAGAGGGGCGCTTCAGCAAAACTCGGGAAGGCTTCATCTTTTCTGGGCACATTTGCCCCTTAGGTCATGTTGTCGAGGATTGGGTCTCAATCGCTGAGGCTTTCATGGGCACGCCCTACCTTTGGGGTGGGCGCACCAGCCTGGGCCTGGATTGCTCGGCGCTGGTTCAATTGGCCTTGCAGCAGAAAGGGCTGGAAGCCCCTCGCGACAGCGATCAGCAGATGGATGAGGTGGGTGACCCGGTCACGGTTGAAGATCTCACCCGCGGTGATCTTGTATTTTGGAAAGGCCATGTGGCGATCATGGTGAGCCCGACAGACATGGTGCATGCCAATGCCACCGCCATGGCTGTTTCCCGCGATGAGCTGTCAGGCTTTGCCGCAAAAATCGAGACTGCGGAAGGTCCGATCATCGGGTGTCGCCGCATCAAATAAAAACGGCGGAACCTATTAAGTTCCGCCGTTTAGAGTTTCTCGCTGTTGCCAGGGCTATTCCAAGTCGACCGGCGTGTCGCTCAAGGTTGCCAGATAGGCAATCAGATGCGTGCGATCTGAATCTTTCTTAAGGCCAGCAAATGTCATTTTCGTGCCGCTCAAAAAGCTCTTTGGGTCTGCCACAAATGCATCCAGATCTTCAACGGTCCATTGTCCGCCGGCATCTGCAAGAACAGTCGAGTATTTAAAGCCTTCCTGGGTGCCTTTCCCTCGCGTCATAACGTTCCAGAGGTTGGGGCCAATTTTATCGGCGCCGTCTTTTTCAGTCGTGTGGCAAGTTTGACATTTCTTAAAGACCCTCTCGCCCTTAGAGATGTCAGCAGAAGCAAATCGGCCTTCGGCGCCGTCATCATCGGCCGGTGCCGCCGCTTCTTCAGCGGCCGGGGCGGCCTCTTCAAGGGCAGGGGCAACGTCGTCGCTCGCAGCCTCTTCGGTCATCGCCGCGTCAGAGACAGTTTCCTCGGTGACGGCTTCCTCAGTGACGGCCTCCTCAGTGACCGTTTCCTCAGATGCCTCTTCGGCGCTTTCTTCCGCCGGAGCCACGGTTTCTTCGGCCACAGCGCCAGCCATCGGCAGCGCCATCGGCGCATCGCTGAGGGTGCGAAGATAAGCGATCACTTCCGCCGCATCTTTTTCCTTTTTAAAGCCCGCGAATGTCATCTTGGTGCCGGAAGCAAATTTCTTGGGATTGGAAAGGAAGTGGAACAGATCCTCATAGGTCCAGGTGCCGCCCAGGCCCTGCAGCGCCGCTGAGTATCCAAACCCCTCGTGCGCGGCCTTTTGTGCGCCGACAACGTTCCAAAGGTTCGGCCCAATTTTGTTTTCGCCGCCTTTTTCAAAGGTGTGGCAAGCAACGCATTTCTTCACCGAGCCTTCATCCACTTCAGCCGTGGCGAGCGCCGCGGCCAGATCAAAGGTGGAGGCGGGCTCCTCTGTTTCGTGAACAGCCGCGACTTCGTCGCCGTGGTGGGTTTCTTCTCCGCTGTGGAACATCATTTGGCCAACGGTGTTGATGGCGAAAAGGCCCAGGAAAGAGAAGCCGAGACTCATACCAATCTTGACCCAGAGGGGTGCATGCATGGGGTGTACTCCGTGTGCAGTCTAAAAGGTCCCCTTGTGCGTAAGGCGACCATAAGCGAAGAGGTTTATTCGGCGCGGAATGTAGCCGCCACAAGTCTCCGGTGCAAGTCGCGATCTGAGATTATTTAGCCCAAAATCCCCAAAAACAGGCCCGCTTTGGGCCAATTTTCCTCCGTAAAGGGAGTGGGAAGTGCGGAAATCCGGTCGTTCGAGCCGAGTGCGGGGTCCGGGAGGGGTAAGTCAGGCAAAAGGCCAATTTCCGGGTGGAAAAACCGGAAGGCCCGTGTCATGTAAGCTCGACTGAGTTAGTTTAAGGGTCCAAAGTCCCATGAAACCGATCATTTTGATTCCCGCGCGCTTGGCGTCGACCCGGCTGCCTAACAAGCCTCTTGCCGATATCGGCGGGGCGCCCATGATCGTGCAGGTCTGGCGCCGGGCCATGGAAGCAGATCTGGGGCCTGTCTGCGTGGCGGCGGGCGACCCGGAAATCGTAGAGGCTGTCCGGGCCGCGGGCGGTGAGGCGGTCGAGACGGACCCTAATCACCCCTCAGGATCCGACCGGATCTTTGAGGCTTTGTCCCGGCTCGATCCGGACGGAACCCATGACGTTGTGATCAATTTGCAAGGGGATCTGCCCACCATCAATCCGGCGACCTTGCGCGCGGTTGCTCTTCCGCTCGAAGACCCGGCTGTAGATATTTCGACCCTCGCCGTTGAAATTGTCCGCGAGGATGAAAAGACCAATCCCAATGTCACCAAGGCCGTTGTTTCCCTGAAGCCGGGAGCTGAAACCGGCCGCGCCCTCTATTTCACCCGGGCGACGGCGCCGACTGGCGATGGGCCCATCTGGCACCACATCGGCATCTACGGATACCGCCGCGCGGCCCTTGAGCGCTTTGTCGCCTTGCCGCCTTCGCCACTTGAACAGCGGGAGCGCCTGGAACAGTTGCGCGCCCTCGAAGATGGCATGGTCATTGGTGTGGCAATCGTGGGCGAGGTCCCGGCAGGTGTGGACACACCGGAAGATTTGGAACTGGCGCGCGAGGAATTGCGCGAAAAAGGAAAGTAGGCCATGGAAAAGATTTCGTTCCAGGGAGAACTCGGTGCCAACTCTCACTTGGCCTGTCGCCAGTTTTTTCCAGGCATGGAGGCCATGCCCTGTCAGACCTTTGAAGAGGCGCTGGCGGCCATCACCAACGGTAGCGCCAAATATGGCATGATCCCGATTGAGAATTCCATTGCGGGCCGGGTCGCGGATATTCACCACCTGCTGCCCGAGGCGGGGCTTTATGTGGTGGGCGAACGCTTTTTACGCGTCAACCATCAGCTGATGGGCATCAAGGGCGCGACCAT
Source organism: Alphaproteobacteria bacterium (assembly GCA_006226415.1). Lineage (GTDB taxonomy): Bacteria > Pseudomonadota > Alphaproteobacteria > M2410 > M2410 > M2410. The sequence goes on along the minus strand of SBGZ01000064.1, from coordinate 2,543 downwards.
TGAAGGCGCCTCAAAGGTGCTCTCCCACGTCCAGGCGCTCGGCCAGTGCCGCAAGACCATATCCGAGCTCGGTCTTCAGCCTATCGTTGAATTGGACACGGCCGGGGCGGCCCGGATCGTTTCCGAGCAGAATGATCCGGCGCAACTGGCGATAGCCTCCTCCCTGGCGGCGGAAATTTATGGGCTGGAGATTATGCAGACAGAAATGGAGGATGCGGACCACAACACCACCCGTTTCCTTGTCATGGCCGCCGAGCCTGACGATGCCGAGCCCGAGGACGGCCCGGTCATGACGAGCATTATCTTCAGGGTGCGCAACGTACCCGCCGCGCTTTACAAGGCGCTGGGTGGATTTGCCACAAACGGGGTCAACGTCACAAAATTGGAAAGTTATCAGCAGGGAGGGAGCTTCCAGGTAGCGCAATTCTACGCTGACATTGAAGGCCATCCCAGCGACCGGTCCGTGCGCCTTGCATTGGAAGAGCTGACCTTTTTTACATCCATGCTCACAGTGCTCGGGGTTTATCCTGCAGACCCTTACAGGGACGAGGTGCGCAAGCCTGGATCGTGAGAAGGTCTAGAGCGGGATTTCCTGGTCGAACGAAACGCCGACTTCATTGCCGCGCCGCCAGGCGACCATACCTGGCACCTCGCCGGACTTGAGCTCGCCAAGGCCAATGCGAAGAACAATTCGGTTGGGTCCGTCATAAGGTTCAGAGAAACGAAGGCGAGCCCCCAGCGGTGTGAGATCTCGGATGGAGCAGTCCCAGGAGCCGATGCCGCCAGCATATAGCAGTTGACCACTCTTCAAGGTACGCAGCCGTGCATATTGGCGCGGCTTGGAATTACCGTCAGAATCAAACGCCTCTGTGTTCGCCATTTCCTGTTTTTGTTTCAGCAAATGTTTCCACACAGGATCTCTGGCCAGGCAGGACCTTTTCCGGTCGGTGTCGAATTCAAAAAACAGCTCTTCTTTAAACTGGACGCCAATCATCGATTTTGCTGTCCAGACTTTCCGGCAATGTGCCGAGCCGTAAATATTCTCTCCAAATTCGATGGACAGGATAAATTCATCCGGCGCATCGACGTTCTTCGAAATACCAACCTTGGCGCCGCGTGCGCTCCAATCAAGAATACGGCAAGCCTCGGGAATATTGCTTCCAGCTCGGAAGAAATATCCAGGCTTGTTCACATGCCAGCGCTTTTCAAAACGCTTTTCGGTATTTTGCGTAGAGGCGACCATAGGCGTTCTTTTTACCGGATTAGCGTTAAAATCCGTTTAACCGCCGAGGGTCACGCAAGAGATGGTTAACAGTTTGAAAACGCCCAGGCCTTAATCAATTGGTGAGAAATGGCCATCGGCGGCGGCACCCACAAAGGCGCATCGCGCGGGCCGCGCCGATTAAGCCCCAATCCTGATCCTGCCTCTGCGGCTTTGACCGCATCCTGCACCACATCCCGGTCGAACCAAACCGCTTGAGCGAGCTCATTCGGGTCGATGGTAATGTCGGTGGTGGAGGCCTTGGCAATGCAGCCGATCATCAAGGACGAGGGGAAGGGCCAGGGCTGCGTGGAGTGATAGCTCACATCAGCCACCTTAACCCCGGTTTCTTCAAAAACCTCGCGGGCGACGGCTTCTTCGATGGATTCGCCCGGCTCAACAAAGCCCGCCAGGGTAGAGAACATTTTCGGCGGCCAGCCCTTACCGTTGCCAAGTAGGGCCCGCTCCCCATCGGTCGCGAGCATAATGACCACCGGGTCGGTGCGCGGGAAATGCTCTGCCTGGCAGGAGGGACAAACACGCTTGTAACCGGCTTCCTCAATCTGGGTGGGGGCTCCACAAACCGCGCAGAACCCGTGACGGGCATGCCAGTCAATCATGGCTTTGGCTTGCGCCAAAATGGCCGCATCGCCGCCTGGCAGAACCGTACCCGCCGCGCGCATCTCCATGAATTCGCCAAGGCCCGCCAAGGGGCCGTCTTCTTCGGGCGAACCGGCCGGATCAAGGTCCTGGGCAAAATAGGCGCGTGCCCCCTTCATGCCCAAAAAAAGCGAACCGCCTGGTCCCGGGGCCAAACCCTTGATCAGATCAGGCCGCATCCAGCCTGCATCATGACCCTCCCCTTCGTTGAGGGGCGGCAGAACCAGAGGCTGCAATCGCCAGAACGGAATGACAAGGCTGGTCTCGGCCTGCCGGGCCTCGGTGAGCCAATCCGGGTCGAGCCGCCGGTGCGCCGCACGGTCCAGCGGGCTATTGGCAAACGTATTGATATTGCGCGGCAGATCGTGGGTGTCATTTGCCATCTGGCTAACAGGCTCCTGGTACAAAAAGGGGCGAGAATCGGGCTAAAGTTGACATGATGACACTGACCCGGCAAGCACGGCCTTGAGAAGCGGGGTGGAATCGGGTTTTCCGGAGATTAGGTCTTGCATTCGGCCCCTTAAGTTCTGATATAAGGCCCCGGGAGGTTGGCGGTGGACATGTCCCTCGCGAACCCGGTCAGGTCCGGAAGGAAGCAGCCGCAACGAGTCCGATGTGGGTC
>SBGZ01000091.1 GCA_006226415.1 Alphaproteobacteria bacterium | reverse complement strand
GATCGGATATAACGGCGCGCAGGTGCTTGATATCACGGGTCCCATGGAACTCCTTTCGGCGGCCAATGTCGCTCCACCCAAGCTTGGCAAGCCGCGCTACGAGGTGAGCCTCCTTGCCCGCAAAGCTGGCCTGATCGAGACCAGTGGCGCCATCCGCCTTCATGCGGATGCCTCCTTTGTCGATTATGACGCCCCCATTGACATGCTGATGGTGTCGGGCGGCGAAGGCACACTTCAAGCGCTTGAGGACACCAAGCTTATCGACTTTATCGCCCGGGCCACCGAAAAGGCGGCCCGTGTCGTTTCCATCTGTTCGGGCGCCTTTCTCCTTGCGGAGGCCGGGCTCCTTGATGGCAGGCGGGCCACCACGCACTGGAACGCCGCCAAATACTTCCGGCGGCTGTATCCGCAGGTCATGCTTGAGCCGGATGCGCTTTATGTCCGCGACGGCGATGTCTGGACCTCAGCAGGGGTGACAGCGGGGATGGACCTGACGCTGGCGCTCATCTCTGAGGATTTTGGCCGGGAGGTCGCACTGGAAATCGCGCGTAAGAACGTGATGTTTGCCATGCGGACGGGCGGGCAATCACAGTTTTCCGCACATCTTGTTGCCACAACCGCGCCGGAAGGCCCTGTTGGCAAAGTGATGAACCATATCGTCAGCAATCCAGCCCATTCGCTCACCCTGCCGGAACTCGCCGACATGGCGCATATGAGTGAGCGGACTTTTTTGAGGCACTTTCAAAAGATCACCGGCGACACACCGGCGAAATTTGTCGAGGTGGCACGTATTGATGCGGCGCGGCGCAAGTTGGAGCAGCTCGATCTGCCGCTTACAATCATCGCCTTTGAATGCGGCTTTGGCAGCGCGGAGCGCATGCGGCGGAGCTTTCAACGACACCTCGGGGTCACCCCGCAAGATTATCGCAGCCGGTTTGCCCCGACCCCTCAACTTAAAACACTGGAGCTCGTTTAAGACATGCGCATTGGCATTTTGATTTTTCCTGTCGCAGAAGAACTTGATTTCGTCGGCCCCTGGGAGGTCTTCACCATGTCCGCCATGGTGCGGGGCAATGGCGACCTTCCCAAGGGTGACGTGGTGCTCATTGCCGAAACCAAAGAACCGGTTACAGCCGCGAAGGGCATGCGCTTTTTGCCGGACTACTCCATTGAGGATGCGCCGGAGCTGGATATTCTTCTGGTGCCGGGCGGCTTTGGCACACGCACCGAGGTCAACAACAAAAAGCTGATGGATTGGATCGCCAAAACCTCCCAAAGCTGCAAATGGGTGACAAGTGTTTGCACCGGCGCTTACCTGCTCACAGAGGCCGGGCCCGCGGCTGGCAAGCGGGTGACAACGCACTGGGCCTTTATTGAAGGCCTGAGAGAGCAAGGCAAAGCCGGTGAGGTTCTTGAAAACGTGCGCTATGTGCGCGACGGGAATGTCATTACCTCGGCGGGCGTCTCGGCAGGCATCGATATGTCGCTTTGGCTGATCGGTGAAATCTGGGGCCAGGAACATGCGCGTGCCGTCCAGCACTTTATGGAATATAACCCCAACCCACCCTATGCTGGGCTCACCTGAAACCGCCCCTAAATGCCTGCTTGAGCAGGCGGCCCCACCCCCTTAAAGTGACACACAACAAGAGCCCCACGCAACGAGGGCTCAAAATGGCAAAAGGGAGAAAAGCCAATGGGACGCATGGAGGGCAAGGTTGCCGTCATCACGGGAGCCGGCAGCGGTATCGGGCGGGCCTCCGCTAGACTTTTCGCGAAAGAAGGCGCAAAGGTCGTCGCCGCAGATGTGAACGAAGAAGGCCTCGGCGAAACGGTCGAGGCGATCAACAGCGACGGCGGAACCGCCATGGCCAAGCCAACTGATGTTGGCAGCGAAGAGGCGGTTCAGGCGCTCTTACAAACCGCGATCGACACCTACGGCGACCTAGATGCGATCTACGCCAATGCGGGCATCACCGGCGGACATCAGCCGCTGGCCGAAACCACCGTTGATACTTTTCAGGAAGTCTTGCGGGTTAATCTGATTGGCCCCTTCCTCGCCATCAAACATGGCGGCACCTATATGGCCTCCAAAGGCAAGGGCTCGATTGTTTGCACCGCCTCCGTTGCGGGTCTGCGCTCCAATGCGGGTCCCATGCCTTACTCGGCCTCCAAGGCGGGGGTGATCAGCCTGGTCCAGACCGGCGCCTATCACCTTTACGGCACGGGCGTGCGGATCAATGCGATTTGTCCCGGCCTGATCGAAACCGGCATGACAAGGCCTGTCTTTGACATGGCGCGGGAGAGGGGCGTCCTCAACAAGGTCGGCCAGCTTAACCCTCTGTCTCGTTACGGCCATCCGGAAGAGATTGCCAATATGGCTTTGTTCCTGGCCAGCGATGACGCTTCCTATGTCAACGGACAGGCGATCCCGGTTTGCGGCGGCCTTTCCGCTGGTCATCCCTTTACACGCCCCGGCCGCAGCTAATCGCCTGAAAGTTTTTGACATCCATGAGTAATCTGATCCCCAGCTATCGCGGCTGCGCCAATGAGTGGGAATGCGATGAGATGGCGCATATGAATGTGCGCTATTACATCAAAAAGGCAGAGGAAGGCCTGGGCGTCATTGCCGCCTTTCTTGGCATGACTCCCGACTACCTGAGACACCACGGCCTTGAGCTCTTCATCGAAGATGTGCACGTGCGCTATTTGCGGGAGATGCGCGGCGGCGCGGATATTCTCGTCGAGGGCGGTGTCCTGGAAGCCGGTAAGGACCATATGCGGGTCTTCCAATCGTTTTGCGAAGGCGGCAAGGATCATACCAGCGCTGTCGTCACCGTCCTCGTGAGAATGCGCCATTCGGACTCAATGCATGATCGCCCCTTCCCCGGTTTTGCTCTGACAAAGTCCGAAGAAATCGCCTGCACCATACCGCAATCCGTACAGCCTCGCAGCATTCCGCTTGAGGGACCTTTTCCCGGCGGCGACAAAGCGGCTGCGGAAGCTCTGGGCATGCGGCTCATCACCCTGGGGCAAATCAATTCCGATGAAGTCGATGCGCAGGGGCGCCTCAGACCCTATGGCTATATGGGGCGCGTTTCAGATGGCATTGGATTGCTCATGAAAGAACTTCGGCGCGACACCAATCTTCAAACGGAAGAAAATGAATCGCGGCTTGGCGGCGCGGCACTTGAATATCGATTGCGCTATTACAAGCAACCACAGATCGGCGACACGATCGCGATCTATGCAGGTCTCGCTCAAGTGACCGAACGATTTGTGCTCGTCAATCATTGGGCTGTCGATTATGCAACGGGCGAAGCCCTTTGCTCCAGTCAAGCAATTGCGGTTTCGATTGATCTTGTTGCCCGCAAAGCGCTTGCACGGTCACCCGAGCAAGTCGCAGCGATGCTGCCGCTTGTAGTGCAAGGTTTTGACGCGCATTTACTGGGCTAAGTACATTTAGTGAACAGTTCAAAATCGACATAGGCTCGTTCGATTTTCCCTTGTTGGCTGCAAGAGCGCACCCCATATCAATTTTATGGGGTGACAGCCAAAGGAGATCAGGACATGCTTTACGTTGATCGCACCTTAGCCTCTGACGAGGAAATTCTCGCCGTTGGTCGATTTCATTGGACCTATACGCTGAATTCCTGGCTCTGGCTTCTTCTGGCCGGATGGGCACTTATCGGTATTATCATTTTCATTGATCGCAGCCTTACCCGCTACACAACGGAGATTGCGATTACTAATCATCGCTTCGTTTACAAACGCGGCTTTATTCGTCGGCAAACGGATGAATTTACAACACCGCGCATTACCGCCATCAATTTAAAACAAAGCCTGATGGGCCGCCTTTTGGGCTATGGCAAGCTTTATATCCATGCGTCGGGCATCGGGGATATCAATCTGCCCGCTATCGCCAGTCCCCTGCGGTTTCGGCGGGCGCTCATCGAATCGAGCTCCTGGGACAGCAGTGATCATCGAGAGATGGAAGAACTGGATCCCGTTGCCGCCTAAAGAAAAGGCCCCGGAAAAACCGGGGCCTTTCATTTGTCTTTATGACTTGATGCCTTACTCAGTCATTTCCTCTTCAGCGTCGTCCATCATGTCGCCGGCTTCGTCAGCCATGTCGTCCATCATGTCGCCGCCTTCGTCCATCATGTCGTCCATCATGTCATCAGCAGCATCATCCATCATGTCGCCACCTTCGTCCATCATGTCGTCCATCATGTCGCCGCCTTCGTCCATCATGTCATCCATCATGTCGCCACCTTCGTCCGACATTTCATCGGTCATGTCTGTGGCTTCATCGACAGCATCATCAATGGCTTCTTCGACTGCGGCGGGCGGTGCCGTGGCTTCGTCATTGGCGCCTGGCCGCATGACCCATACCAAGACCGCGATCAAAACGATCAGTACAGCAATTATAAAATTACGCATGGTTTGTCCCCAGTTGGTTAAGAGTTCCCCTGCGCACAGAGGACGACAAGACACTTCAAGAGTCAAGCGTGACCCTCAAAACTCGCAGAATCCTGCCACTTACGTGAGGTGGATTATGGTTAATGCCCCGGGCTAAGATACAAAAGGGCCGCCCGGCGCGTTTACCGGGCGACCCTTAAATCTTTCTAAGATTGCTCGAAAATTTATTCAGCCGCCATAGCTGTCGCTTTCGGGTTGAATCGGCCGTAGAAGGTTTCGTTCTTCTCAGCCATTTCTTTTAGCAATTTGGACGGCGTAAACCGCGGGCCATACTGCTGCGCCAAGCGCTCACATTCCGCAACAAAATTTGCCGTCCCAATGGTGTCGATGAAAGAAACCGGACCGCCTGTATAGGGCGCAAAGCCCCAGCCCAGGATGGCACCGACATCCGCGTCGCGCACATCGGTCACGACTTCTTCTTCAAAGCAACGGGCGGTCTCAAGTGCCTGAATATAAAGAAGGCGGGTCTTGAGCTCTTCCACTTCCGGCTGGTCGTCCTTCTCCGCTACGATTTCAGAGAGGCCCGGCCAGAGACGCTTCTTGCCGCCTTCGGGATAATCGTAATAGCCCTTGCCGTTCTTGCGGCCCAGGCGGCCTCTTTTGATCACCATCTCTTCCAGGATACCGTCAACCGCTGTCGGCTCGTATTTATCGCCGAGGTCCTTGCGCGTTTGTTCCCGCACCTTGTAGGCCAGATCCAGCGCCACCTCGTCACTCATGGCGAGCGGCGGCACCGGCATACCGGTTTGCTTGCCAGCGTTTTCGATGAGCGCTGGCTTGATGCCTTCCGCAAGCATGGCGACACCTTCGGACACATAAGTGCCAAAGCAGCGGGAGGTATAGAAGCCGCGGCTGTCGTTGACAACGATCGGTGTCTTGCGGATCTGCCCCACATAATCAATGGCTTTGGCGAGCGCCACATCCGAGGTTTTCTCGCCCATGATAATCTCGACAAGACCCATCTTGTCGACCGGCGAGAAGAAGTGGATGCCGATGAACATCTCTGGCCGCACGGATGCGGTGGCGAGACCCGAAATCGGCAAGGTCGACGTGTTGGAGCCAAAGACCCCGCCTGTCGACAGCATGGGCTCGGATTTCTTTGTCACCTCGGCCTTGATGTCGCGGTTTTCAAAGACAGCCTCGACAATCAGGTCTGCGTCTTTGAGATCGGCGTAATCGGTGGTCGGCTTGATGAGAGACAAGAGCTCTTGTTTCTTTTCTTCCGTCGAGCGACCCCGCTCGATAGCCTTGTCGAGCAGTTTCTCGGAGTAGGCTTTGCCTTTGTCCGCATTGGCGAGATCGGTGTCGAGCAGAACAACCTCGATCCCGGCCTTGGCGGAGACATAGGCGATACCTGCCCCCATCATGCCCGCACCGAGGATGCCGAGCTTTTTAACCGGCGCTCTTTCAATCCCTTGCGGGCGACGCGCGCCCTTGCCCAGTTCCTGCATGGAGAGGAAAAGTGAGCGGATCATGTTCTTGGAAGCCGGGTGCATCAAAAGCTTGGTAAAGTAGCGCGCTTCGATACGAAGGCCTGCATCGATGGGCACCTGCGCCCCTTCGTAGACGCAGGACATGATGTACTGCTGTGCCGGGTAGTTGCCTTGGGTGGTCTTGCGCAACATGGCATTGCCCATAACGAAGGCAGAAGAAACGCCTTTGTCGTAAGGGCCGCCACCGGGCACCTTAAAGCCCTTCTTGTCCCAAGGCTGAACCGGATCGGCATCTGATTTGATCCAAGCCTTGGCGGCATCAACGAGTTCTGCCTGCGGCACGACCTTGTGTACGATGCCTGCCGCCATAGCTTTTTGCGGGTCCAGGCTTTTGCCTTGCAGGATGAGCGGCAAAGCATTGGCGATGCCGATGAGGCGTGGCAGGCGCTGGGTCCCGCCGCCACCGGGCAAGAGACCAACTTTCGATTCCGGTAGGCCAATTTGCGTTTTCGGATTGTCTGAGGCGACGCGGTAGTGACAAGCAAGTGTGACTTCCAGACCGCCGCCAAGCGCGGTGCCATTAATGGCGGCAGCAACCGGTTTGCCGCAGGTCTCAAGCGTCCGCAAAAGCTTGTTAAAGCCAAGATTGTTTTCATACATGGCGCGAACGCGCTCTTCTTCGGACTTTGGCGCGCCGTCACCCGAGGCAGCTTTTTCCATGCCGCCCAGTTCAGCGCCAGCACAGAAAGCCGGCTTGCCGCTTGTCAGCACCACGCCCTTGATGGCGTCATCTTCGGCGACCTGTTTGATCCAGGTGCCGATGTCGGCCATGGAGCTCGGGGAGAGCACGTTCATAGAGCGGCCCGGCATGTCCCAGGTGATGAGGGCGATCCCGTCACCGTCGACGTCAATTGTGAAGTTTTCCATTTTTGTCATTGTTCTTTTCTCCCCTGCCTTAAACGCGTTCGATGATGGTGGCGGTGCCCATGCCGGCGCCGACACAAAGAGTAGCAAGCGCGGTCTGCTTGCCGGTGCGCTCCAATTCATCCAGCACAGTGCCCAGGATCATGGCGCCAGTGGCCCCCAGCGGGTGGCCCATGGCGATGGCGCCGCCGTTGACGTTGATCTTGCCGTGGTCGATGTCGAGGGCTTGCATGAAACGCAGAACAACGGCGGCGAAGGCTTCGTTAAGCTCATAAAGATCAATGTCACCAGCCTCCATGCCAGCGCGCTTCAAAGCCTTGCGCGCGACAAACTCAGGGCCGGTCAGCATGATCGACGGCTCAGATCCGATGGAGGAAAATGCCCGGATGCGGGCACGCGGTTTCAGGCCCAGCTTTTCACCAATTTCCTTGTTGCCCAGCAGAATGGCGGATGCGCCATCGACGATGCCTGAGGAGTTACCCGCGTGATGGACGTGGACAAGCTCTTCGACTTCCGGGTAGCGCTGCTTGGCGACTTCGTCAAAACCTGCAGCTTCCCCCATAAAGGCAAAAGAAGGCTCAAGCGCAGCCAGGCTTTGCATGGTGGTTTCGGGTCGGATGTGCTCGTCTCTATCCAAAATGGTCAATCCCAGGACGTCTTTGACCGGCACAACGGATTTGTCAAAGTAGCCATTGTCCCAGGAATGCTTGGCGCGTTTTTGGCTTTCGACCGCATAGGCGTCCACATCATCACGGGAAAAGCCATAGAGCGTCGCGATCAGGTCAGCGCCAATGCCTTGCGGGGTAAAGTAGCTCTTAAAGGCAATGGTCGGATCGGTTGCCCAGGCGCCGCCGTCGGACCCCATGGGGACGCGGCTCATGCTCTCCACACCGCCGCCGATGGTCATATCGGACTGACCGGACATAATCTGCGCCGCGGCCATGTTGGTGGCTTCAAGACCTGAGGCACAGAAGCGGTTGACCTGAACACCAGAGACGCTTTGCGCATAGTCCGCATTGAGGGCTGCAATACGGGCAATGTCGGAGCCCTGCTCATTTACCGGCGAGACACAGCCCATGACGACATCGTCAACGGCTGAGGTGTCGAGTTCGTTGCGATCACGAACCGCTTCGAGGACCTGGGTCGCGAGCTCCAGCGCGGTCACCTCGTGGAGTGAGCCGGAAGCCCGCCCCTTGCCACGGGGCGTGCGCACTGCATCGTAAATAAAACAATCTGTCATTTTGATTTCCTCCTTGGATTGGATGTTCTTGCTCGCGTGATCGTTCAGACTGTCACGCAGTATTTGGTACGACGCCGTAGCCGATCAGGTCATTGCCCGACCGGTTATCACTGGCGGCACGTTCCGCCATGCGCTTTTCAATGGTGCGCGCGATCTGTTGCATTTCCCCGATGGTGGCATCAATGGCGCGGCGCTGGCGCTCCAGCTCCTCAATGCGCTCATTGATTTTGAGAACCGCGACCCGGCCCTGCTTTTGCAAGCCGTCCTCGGCATCGTAGAGGTCCAATAGCTCGGCAATTTCATTGAGAGAAAGCCCGAGCCCCTTGGCGCGCACAAGAATTTGCAAGCGCACCCGGTCGCGGCGGGAGTAAACACGGGTCTGACCTTTGCGCGTGGGCGCGATCAAACCCTTGTCTTCGTAGAAACGGATGGCACGGGTGGTCAGGCCACACTCGCTGGCGAGCTGGCGGATCGAAAAAGTTGAGTCTTTACTGGACGTTAGTTCGCCTTTGGACAGACCGCTCACCCATTCCTCCTATGCGCCCCTCTTTCGGTGCGCAAGGAACAAGTTAGTTGACGTTTACGTAAACGTCAATATGAACGAGGCAAGCTCTATTTCTGTCCACAAGATTCTCATTAGAATCAAGATCTTGGGACCCCAGAGCGGCTTTACACAAGATAGCCACGTGGTTATGTTGGCGAATCAGAACTCAGAAGCAGTGATTCGGTATGAAACCTGGTGGCCCGTGGAGCGTGAAAGGCATTGAGCCTGAAGTCCGCGAAACAGCAAAATCCGCCGCGCGCAAAGCGGGAAAGACGCTGGGCGAATGGCTCAACCATGTCATCATGGAGTCAGGTCAACCGGATGCATCCCAAGCTGCCGAGTTGCTCAATGATCCGCGCCTCTGGGAGAGCTATGATGGGCGCGCGCCTTGGAGCGAAGCGCTGGAAGGCATGGCCGCCAAGCTGAATGCCTCCGAGAAACACCATCAGACCTTGCTGCAAAATATTGACCGCGCCATTGCCATGCTGGCGGAGCGCGTCCATTCGCAAGATGAAGGCCACAAGAGCAGCGGAAAGGGCCCGGATTTAACCCCGGAATTTTCCAAACGGCTTACCGCGCTTGAAGAACATTCCAAACGCAGCCTGCTTAAAGACGATTTGAAAACCGTCGAAGGCGCCATGAGCCAAGTGGCCACCATCCTGGACCGCAACAATAAGTCTCATGAAGATCGCTTTCAGGCGCTGGACAGCTCGTTTAACACCTTGCGCGACCAACTGATGGAAACCGAAGCCAAGGTGACGGAAGCGCTTGGCCGCATCGATTCCAGCTTTAATGAGGCCGCCGCCGAAGAACTTCACGACAAGATCATTACCACCTTTACCGAAGATCTTGCTGACATCGACGAACGTATCCTGGCTGTGCAAGAACGCACGGAGCAAAGCTTCGAACAGGTTCAACACAATATCTCTGATATTGCCTCTCAATTGAGTGATTCCAGCGCGCGTCTGGATGCAGCCATCACCGCCCCGCTTGAAAAAGCCAAGAATGCCGTGGCGGAAGTCTCGCAGAAAGTGGAAGCCCAATCGGCCGCATATGATGCGCGGGTGAGCGAGCTTGAAACCTCGATCCGCGATCTCTCCGCGCGGCTTGAGACCCCCCAGGCTCCCGATCACGGCGCACGGGTGGCAGAACTGGAAAAAGGGCTCAGCGACCTTAACGAGCGCATGTCTCAAACGCAGCGCGAGCAACAGGACGCGCTTTCCCAAATCCGAGGCTCTCTTGACGGCCTCGTTTCGAGGCTTGACCTGTTAGACATGCGGTCCCTGAACCCACAAGAGCCCGAGACCTCCCCTGAACCGGAGCCATCGGAGCCTTTGGCAGAAGCAATTGTGGCAAGGTCGGATGCGCCCAGACCCATGGGTCTTCGCAGGAAGTCCGTGGCGGAGGCCGTTCAGGCCACCGAGCCAGAGGATCTTTTAAAGCGCGCCAGGTCGACAGAATTTGATCAGCTGGTGGCGCCGACCTCGACAGAAAACGTTCAAGAGGCGCAACTGGCAGAACCTGCCACGCAAAAAGAAAGCCAGCTCGGCTGGGCAGCAAAGGCCTTTCGCAAGAGCGCACCCCTTGATGACGATGTTGAGCCCTACAGGCCGGAGCAAGCAGACGACGAGCCAGCGTCCCTTGAATCTGATACAGGCACCGCAGATACGGATCTGCTTGATCTGACACGCGCTTTGATCGAAGAAAGTGACGATGCTCTCGGCGGCCAGGAAACCGAGAACGAAACCGCTGACACTCGAACTGCCCTGGAAGATCTTCTACGCAGCGAAGATCCGACCTCCACAAAAGCTCGCTCACGCAAATCCGTTGATGATTATTTCGAAGAACGGCCCGTGAGAGCAGACGATCTTGAAGACCGATCTCAGGGGCTTGACGCACCGCGCGAGAAGACATCTGACGACAACGAGCCCTCGCTGAACACCCTGCGCAATCAATTTTTCAGCCAGGCCGATGGTGAAGCTGACAATATGCGCGGCGCCCTCAGCGAGATTATTGACCCCGACCGCCGGGAAGGAAAGCGCCGCACTCTTTTCTGGGTGCTGGGAAGCCTGATCATGGTGATGATGATCATCGGTAGCATCGTTATTCTGTCCGGTGGCGCAAAAAATATTCTCAATGTGGATGGGCGGCCGGAGCTGCTTCAGGATCTCAGCCGGTCTTTCAAGAGTTTGGTGAGCCCGGCTATTACGCCTGAAACGGAAGCCGCCGGGAGCCGATCCTCCCTTCCTGCCTCAGAGGACGCGGAGGCGCCTCCGAAACCGGATGAAAACGCCTCGGTTTCGGGCGATGAGGGTTCTGGAAATATCATAGCGGCGTCCCATAACGGGTCGCCGAATTACTTTCAGGTCGCTTCACTTTCGCCGGCAGATGGCCTCGTGGCGGCAGCGGAAGACGGCAATGCCAAGGCACAATATTCCCTTGCGCTGGCCTTTGCCAACGGGACCGTCGTGGCAGAAGATCAAACTCAAGCTGTGCGTTGGTATCGTGCTGCCGCTGAGCAAGGGTTGGCGCCAGCGCAATATCGGCTCGCGGCGCGCCTGGAACAGGGTCAAGGGGTAGACAAGAACCCAAGTGAGGCTTTTACCTGGTACCAAAAGGCCGCTCTCGGCGGCAATCGCAATGCCATGCACAACCTCGCGGTCGCTTATGCACAAGGCACCGGCATTCCTCAGGATCTGGAGGCCGCCGCCCGGTGGTTTGAACGTTCGGCCACATTGGGCCTTGCCGATTCTCAATATAATCTTGGCCTGCTTTACATGCGCGGCCTGGGCGTTGAACAAAGCGCCGTGGAATCCTACAAATGGTTTGCCCTCGCGCAGAAGAGCGACAATCTGAACGCGCAAGACCAGCTAGATATTATTCGGCCCTCCCTCACCAGCGGCGATTTGAACTATATCGACCTTTATGTGGAAAGCTGGGCAGCATTGCCGCTTGACCCAATCGCCAACGGCCAATTCGATGTTGCGCCCGAGGCCTATACCGATCAGGCCCGACGCCAGATTATCGCTCGGGCACAGAGCCTACTTGCCAGGCTCGGATTTGTCGTCGCCTCTGAGGACGGCATTATTGATCCTTCAACACAAGCTGCGGTTCGAGATTTTCAGAGCCTGTCAAATTTGCCAACGACGGGCACGATTTCTTCCGATCTCTTGAGCCGCCTTGAGGCTCAATTGCAGTGAGCGCTGCCGGGCGGCCAGAACCGCCGGTTTTCTTTCGACAGGTCGAGTCATAAGGGCCTATACTCGGGTTAGAATGATCACCCCAGACCCCTGACCTGCTTCACATGCAAATCTATCTGCCCATCGCAGAAATGTCCGTCAACATCTTCCTCATCCTCGGGATGGGAGCGGCTGTGGGGCTTATTTCAGGTATGTTTGGTATTGGCGGTGGGTTCTTGATGACACCCTTTCTGATCTTTACCGGTCTGCCTCCGTCTGTTGCCGTTGCCACGGAAGTGAACCAGATCATGGCGACTTCTGCGTCCGGAGCCTTTGCCCATTGGCGGCGGCGGTCGATTGATTTCAAGATGGGATTTGTTCTGCTTGTTGGCGGTGTGATTGGGTCCATCGCCGGAGTTGCCTTGTTCTCCTGGCTGAAATCCAAGGGCCAGGTCGACCTCTTCATTTCGTTGAGCTATGTCCTGTTCTTAGGTGTCATCGGCTCCTTGATGTTTGCCGAGAGCGTGCAAACCATTCGTCGCACCCGGCAAGGACTGCCCGCGGGGCGGCGCAAACCGGGCTCGCATACATGGATCCATGGCCTACCATTCAAGATGCGGTTCCGCCGGTCCAAGCTTTATATCAGCGCCATTCCTCCACTGGCGATTGGCGCCGTTGTCGGGGTGCTTGCGGCGGTTATGGGGATTGGCGGCGGCTTTATCATGGTGCCCGCAATGATTTATCTGTTGCGCATGCCAACCAATGTGGTGGTGGGCACCTCTCTTTTTCAGGTCGTTTTTGTCACTGGCCTTGTTACGGTTTTGCACGCGGTTAATACCCAGACCGTGGATGCCATTCTCGCCCTCATGCTGATCGTGGGCGGTGTTGTGGGCGCGCAATTTGGCGTACGTGTCGGCGAGAAAATGAAGAGCGAACATTTGCGTGCGCTTCTTGCTCTTATCGTTCTGGGGGTCTGCTTTAAGCTCATTCTCGGGTTGATTTTGCAACCTGATATACTGTTTTCCCTGACCCGGGGGGACGGCCTGTGATCCGGTTTCGCACGCTCCTGAGCCTGACCGCGCTGGTCATATTGCCCTTTCTCTCAGCGCCCGCTGTGAGTGAAAAACTGTCGGTCAATCTGACCACCCATCAGGTCGCCATCACCTCAAACTTTACCGGCG
This sequence comes from Alphaproteobacteria bacterium, assembly GCA_006226415.1. GTDB lineage: Bacteria > Pseudomonadota > Alphaproteobacteria > M2410 > M2410 > M2410. Next base: position 18,414 of record SBGZ01000091.1, on the reverse strand, counting down.
CGACCATTACCCTCTTTGGCGCTATACAGCAGCCCCTTGCCACCTCAGATGACGACACAGAGGCCCGTCAAGATGACCTTATCGTCATTGTGCGCGGCCCCAGCGAAGACATTACCGTGCGGCGCAAAGAACGGGTGGCCGGGATATGGGTGAACCGGGCGGCGGTAACTTTTACCAATGTGCCTGGATTTTATTATGTCGCCTCTACCAACAAACTTGAGAACGTGATTTCCGAACATACACTGAACCGCGAGGAAATCGGTACAACGCGGCTCACCTTGAGCGCTCCGTTCATTCACAACACGTCTCTAACGGAGGAAGAAATAGCGGACTTTCGTGCGGCTATCGTTTCTGAAAAGACAAGAGAGCGCCTTTATGGTGAGGCGGAAGGCGGTGTGTTTTTGCAGGACAAAACGCTCTTCAGTATGCGCATAAACATTCCTGCAAATGTCCCGGTGGGCGATTATCTTGTACGTGTATTGCTGGTGCGGGACGGCGTTGTTGTGAGCTCCAAATCCTTGCGCCCGAGCGTTAACAAAACCGGGATCGAGCGCATGCTCTACAGGTTCGCGCACAACTGGCCCCTGCTATACGGTCTTTCTGCGGTCTTTGTCGCCCTTTTTGCAGGTTGGGCGGCTTCGGTCATCTTCAGACGAGGGTAAGACATGTCTCACAAATCAACCCCCATCCCTCAAGCGGCAGCCGCTCTTGGATACCTTGGGGCTTTGCCCTTTGTGCTGGCCTCCTTTGCGCTCTGGTTTGTGGAACCTGATATGGGCGCTCGAATTACTTCGGTTATGATCCTGGCAAGCGCCATCGTTTTCGGGTTTATCGGCGGCCTGCAATTGGGCATGTCTATGCTCAATGAAAACGGGGCTTCTTTCATGCAGCTGCTGATTGGCGCAGGTGTGATCTGCCTGGCCGCTTTTGTCGCTTCGGCTCAGATGACCCCCAGCGTGGCTCTGATGGTGATGACCGTTTCGTTTTCAGGCCAGCTCTGGATCGACCTTAAGGGCAATGCCGCCTCGCGCTCGCCCGCCTGGTACGCGGGACTGCGTATCCCTTTGACCTTGCTTGTGGTGGCATCGCTTGTAAGCGCGATCCTTAAGGGCTTCGTCTAATCTGGTCTATTGGCCTCGGCGAAGGCGCGCGGGCGGTCCGGCAGAAGTTTCTTTTGTGACATTTTGAAACTGCCATCGCGCCCCAGCAGGAAAGCACTCAAAGGGCCTGAGAGTATTTCCGCGTAGGCATTATCGAGAACATTGAGCCCGCCGGTGTAAGCGCCGAAAGAGGGCAGGATCAGTCTCGCCCCATCGGTGACAAAACAGGGCCGGCGCAAATGCCTTCCCCGGGCGCGAATGGCCGCGCAGGGGTGAAAGTGGCCGATGACCTCGCCCGGCGCAGCATCCCGGGCCGGTTCGTGGCGAAACACCAGTCTCCCCAGGCTGACCTCATCGGCAATTGAACCCCCGAGATCCTGCGGCGGATGGGGATCGTGATTGCCGATAATCCAGATGAATTCACAAGCGGCTGTCAAGGCGGCAATCGCCTTCGCATCCTGTTCGTCCAGACGCTCTCTTGCCTGCCCATCGTGGAAGCTGTCGCCGAGGGCAATAATGCTTGTTGGTTTATAACGAGCGATGACTTCATCCATGCGCGACAGAGTTTTGCGACTGTCGTAAGGAGGCAGTGTGAGGCCGCGCCGGACAAAAGAAGACCCCTTCTCAAAGTGGAGATCGGAGAAGACCAGCACTTTGTGAGCCTTCACATAGAGCGCGCCGGAGCGATCCAAAACCAGTTCCTGATCGAAAAAGTTGATCGATGCGTCAGTCACGATGCATGGCCTCGGCGATAAGATCTTCCGCGGCATCCTTCAAGATCGCCTCATTGGCATCGCCAAAAATTGGCACGCGCCCGATCTCCAACATCACCGGAACGGCAAGCGGCGAGATCTGATCGAGTTTTTTCAGCAAAAGATGTCCCTTTATTCTTTTAAGAAGATCGCCCAGACGCCCGAGATCTAAAAGACCCGCAGAAGCATCGTTCCAGGTAGCCTGCAAGAGGATATGATCGGGCTCATGCTCGTGCAAGACATCGTAGAGGAGATCGGAGGAGATGGTCATCTGGCGGCTCGTCTTCTCCTGCCCCGGGAAGCGTTGCTCAATGAGACCCGCGATAACCGCGCAATCTCGAAAGGTGCGTTTCATCAGAGATGATTCAGCGAGCCAGGCCTCCAGATCATCGCCCATCATATCTTCATCAAAGAGCTGCGCCATATCAACGGTGGAGAGGTCTCGCAGACCCCAGATCGAGAGCGCATATTCATTGGCAACAAAACCCAAAGGATGGAGCCCCAAACGCTCCAGACGCCGGGTCAACAACATGCCCAAGCTCTGATGCGCAAGACGCCCTTCGAAGGGATAGCACACCAGGTAAAACCGCCCACCGCGCGGAAAGACTTCAACCAGCATCTGGTCGCTACCAGGCAAAACGGATTTCCATTTTTGCAAGGAGAGCCATTCGGTGATCTGCGGTGGAAGCGCCCCCCAGGTCTTTTCATCGGCGAGGATGGCGCGCACCCGGGCTGAGAGATACGTCGACAGCGGGAACTTGCCGCCCATAAAGGCTGGGATCTTGGGCTCCTCGCCCTTGGCGTAGGTCACATAGCACTCGGTCTCGGACAGACCCTCAAAGCGCAAGAGATGCCCGGCGAATATGAACGTGTCGCCCGGGGCCATTTGATCAATGAAATATTCCTCAACCTCTCCCAGATAGCGCCCACCGCGAAAGAGTGGCTTGCCCGGGCGGCCATCCTTTTGCGGTCGCTGTTTGACCACGCGAACTTTTATGAGCGGCGCGGCAACAATGGTGCCGACATTCAGGCGGTATTTTTGTGCGACGCTTGGATGCGCGACGCGGTATTTGCCTTCCGGTGTTTTGGCCAAGCGGCGAAACCGTTCGTAGGTTCTGAGCGCATAGCCGCCATTGATGACAAATTCGATGACCCGCTGAAAAGTATCACGGGTCAGATCATGGTAAGGCTTGGCAGAGGCCACCTCCAGGAAGAGCTCTTCTATGTCGAAAGGCTCGGCGCATGCCATGCCAAGCACATGCTGGGCCAGCACATCGAGCCCGCCTCGGCGCAGCGGATTGCCATCTAAGATATTGTTGATGGCGGCCTCACGCGCTGCCTCACATTCGAGCACTTCAAACCGATTGGAAGGGATGAGGAGCGCGCGGCTCGGTTCATCCCAGCGGTGATTGGCCCGGCCAATGCGCTGCAAAAGTCGGCTTGCGCCTTTGGGGGCACCGACATTGATGACCAGATCCACTTCGCCCCAGTCAATGCCAAGATCGAGTGTCGAGGTACAAACCACCGCCCTCAGCTCATTTCGGGTCATGGCGCTCTCCACCTTGCGGCGCTGCTCTACTGACAGCGAGCCGTGATGGAGCGCAATGGCAAGGCCTTCCTCGTTGAGGCGCCAAAGCTCCTGAAAGATCAGCTCGGCCTGAGACCGTGTGTTGACGAAGATAAGTGCGATACGTGCGCCCTTGATGGCATTTAGAATTTCCGGCGCGGCGTGACGGGCAGAATGGCCTGACCAGGGAATATGCTCCTCGCTGGAAAGAACCGTCACCTGCGGTATGGCCCCGGCCGCGCCCTGAACCAGCTGCGCCAAATGCAATTCCTCCCCATGGCTCTGGGGCAGGAGGAAAGCTCGCAGTTCCTGCGGGTGGGCAACCGTTGCCGAGAGCCCAATCCGGCACAGATCTGGCGCAAGTCGGCTGAGGCGCGCGAGGCCTAGGGACAAGAGCTCGCCCCGCTTGGAATCCACAAGCGCGTGAAGCTCATCAAGCACCACAAATTTGAGATCGCGAAACATATCGCCGGCGCTCTTGTGAGAAAGGAGAAGCGCCAGTTGCTCCGGCGTGGTCAGAAGAATGTCCGGCGGATTGTACCTTTGGCGCTGGCGGCGCGAGGGCGGCGTGTCGCCGGTGCGGGTTTCAATGGTAATGGGAAGGTCCATTTCCGACACCGGCCGCTCCAGGTTGCGGGCAATATCGACGGCCAAAGCCTTCAAGGGGGAGATGTAGAGCGTATGTATGCGTGTTTTTGCCATCCCCGGCTTGCGCGGCGGGCGGCTTGCCAGATCTGTCAGTGTCGGCAGGAAGCCGGCCAGGGTTTTGCCGCCGCCCGTGGGGGCAATCAACAGGCTTGAATGGCCCTGCCGCGCCAAAGCCAAGAGCTCCAGCTGATGGGCACGTGGGCGCCATCCCTGCATTTCAAACCAGGCCTGAAACGCTGGCGGCAGGAGGTCTGTGCCGGAAGGCACTTGGGCACTTTCCACATCCAAGGCATCGACTGAAGAGGTCATGGGCAAAAGTTTAGCCCGGGTGGCTGCATTTTCCTATGCGAAGATGGCCGCCGCCTCCGGGTTGATTGAATGTGTCAAATCTGCCAAAACCGGTAGCAATTCAGGGACGCAAAGACGTCCGCTCAACCCCCCCGGAGGCACACCGTTATGGAAGAAACCGCAGACAAGGCCATGGAACTGGTCGTCAACACACTGACCACCTATGGCATGAGCGTCATTGGCGCCATTGTCACCCTCATTATTGGTTGGTGGCTCGCCAACCGGATCCGGGGCTGGATCAATCGTCTCTTTAACAAGCGTCAAGAGCTGGACCCCATGCTGGGCTCCTTCCTCGCCTCCTTTGCGCGCTACCTGGTGCTGGCGGCCACGGCCCTCGCCGTGCTTGCCAAGTTCGGAATTGAGACCACGTCGCTCATCGCCATGCTCGGCGCGGCAGGCCTGGCGATTGGCCTGGCGCTGCAGGGCACGCTTTCCAATATTGCCGCGGGCGTGATGATCCTGATCTTCCGGCCCTTCAAGGTGGGCGATTTTGTTGAAATTGGCGGCCTCAATGGCACCGTCAAAGCCGTGTCGCTTTTTGTCACCGAGCTGGCGACTGCGGATAATATTCAGCGCCTGGTTCCCAACAGCCAGATCTGGGGCGCGGCCATTTCCAACTACAGTGCCCATGACAAACGCCGGGTGGATTTTGTTTTTGGGATCGGTTACGGCGCTGACATCGATAAAGCCATGGCGATCATTCTGGAACTGGCGAATGCGGATGAGCGGGTCCACAAAGACCCTGAACCCTTTGTGGCGGTCTCCAATCTGGGTGACAGTTCGGTGGATATCACGACCCGGGTCTGGGCCAATACAAGCGACTATTGGGGCGTCAAATTTGATCTGACCAAGAAGGTCAAGGAAGCCTTTGATGCGCAGGGCATCGATATTCCCTTCCCGACACGCACGGTCTTTTCTGTCAGCGACACGGACTGATCAGTCCGTCATTGTGACAACGACTTTTCCGATGGCCTTCCTGTCTTTCAGGAGGGCCATTGCTTTTGGCGCCTCCACCAATGGAAAAACCGCACTGACATGGGGGGTTAAGAGGCCCTCGTCCACCCAGGCATCGATTTGCTCAACGCTTTGTTGCCCCAACTCGGGGATACGGCGTCGGAATTCACCCGCCCGTACACCAACAACCGAAAAACCTTTGATAAGCGGCATGTTGACGGGGATCTGCGGGATGCGCCCACTGGCAAAACCAACAACGAGCAAACGCCCGCCAAAGGCGATACAGCGCACGCACTCGTCAAAGACATCGCCTCCGACGGGATCATAGATCACATCAGCGCCGCGCCCCTCGGTAAGGTCTCGCACCTTTTTGTAAAAGCCGGGCTCGGAGGACAAAACGTGATCGGCGCCTGCCTTTTGAACCGCATCGCGCTTTTCCCGCGTACTGGCGGCGGCGATCACAGTGGCACCCATGAGCTTGCCCACTTCAACTGCGGCCATGCCAACACCGCCAGCCGCGCCATGGACCAGGAGTGTCTCTCCTTCCTTAAGGTCGCCTCGAAAATGCAGCGCCACATAGGCGGTGTGATAGGCGGCCGTCAGAGCCGCCGCTTCTGCATCCGACAAACGCTCGGGCGCGGGGCGCAATCTGTCCGCCGCGACATTTGCTTCTTCTGCGAAAGCGCCAATGCCGGTCCCCGCGATGACCCGATCTCCGACGGCCACATTGTCCACGCCGGGCCCAAGCGCGAGCACACGCCCGACCCCTTCCATGCCCGGCGTAAAGGGCAAGGGCGGCTTGGCCTGATAGAGCCCCTGCACCATCAGAACATCGGGGAAATTTACGGAAGCCGCCAACATTCTAAGCCGAACTTCGCCTTCCCCTGGCGGCGGCAAAGTGAGGTCCTTCACCGTGAGATCGGTGAGATAGGAACTCAGTCTTTCGCAGAGAAGTGCTTTCACGTGGTTTTCGACGCCGGAACCGCTTGCAATCCAGCAAGCAGCAGGTTGGTGGCGAATTCGATTGCGGCGGTGACATCTGGATTGTCACGCTCCAGCATGCGGTCAGCAATTTCAAAGGCGACACCGACGAAGGAAGCCGTCAGGTAATCGGGATCGACCGGAGGCAAAAGACCCCTTTCAATGGCAGATTCAATATCTTGCTGTAGTTCATCAAAACCGGCGATGATCTGAGGGGTGTCCATACGGACGCGAATGGCACCCGTGTTGCGCCGGACCATATGCTGGGTTTGCCGGTCTTCGGCAATAAAGCGGAAGTAGGACTCAAAGGTGCCGCGCACGAATTGCTCGCGGGTCTTGGCTTTTTCGCGCAGCTCCCGGAGCGCGGGGCGCACACGAAGCGCCGCATCATCCATCAGCGCCTGAAACACTTCTTCCTTGGATTTGAAGTAATTATAGAAAGTACCCGAGGCGAGGCCGGTCTGGCGGATGATGTCACGAATGGTGGTTTCACCATAGCCAAGCTCAGCAAAGACGACACGCGCGGCATCGATAATGGCCTGGCGATTGTTCGCCTTGGTCTGTTCGCGCTTGCCCAGCTTGGGCGGCGCGGCAATTTCGATGTCTGTCATCGTGAAAAGAAACTCGCCCCAAATCATACTTCAGTCTTATCCTAATCTAGCGATCCGGACGGCCTGGTCAACTCGCTCATGACGGGGATGGACAAGGCCTGATTTTCCGGGCAAAACGAAGACCTGTATTCGCTCTAAGTCCTTTCAAATCTGCAGAAAGCCTGCTCACTTGACTTCCTCTCTTCCGCTTGTTGATCCCGATGACCCGCCCGTTCTTCTGGCGGGTATCGGCAATGATCCGAGCATTTTGATGGCTCATGTGCCCCATGCGCAGCAATTGGGCATGCAAGTGGTGCAGGTGCGCCGTGAGGCCTGCACCGCGAAGATACCCTATGACGACAAACTGGTCGGCGACCCCGACACGGGCGTGGTGCACGGCGGGGTGATCACTTCTCTGCTCGACAACACCTCGGGTGTGGCGGTGACCTGCGCCCTTGATGTGTTTCGAACCATGGCGACGCTTGATTTGCGAATTGATTATATGCATCCGGCCACGCCGGGCTCTGACATCTTTGGCTTTTGCCACTGCTTCAAAGTGACCCGTAACGTGGCCTTTGTGCGCGGGATTGCCTATCACGACAGTCCTGACAATCCGATCGCGACCTCCATGGCGAGTTTCATGCTGGGCACCCAGGGCAGCTCCGTGCATCGCTATACCAAGGGAGCGGACACATGACGCATTTAACGTCCCCTGAGCGGGCTGATGGACAGCTGGACCTTCAGAGCCTCCTGAAAAAAGTTCCCTATGCTCAAATGCTGGGCATGGAGGTCCGACAAATGGGTCTGGAGATCACGACCATCTTGCCGTTTCAGGCAAGCAATGTCGGCAATCCAACGCTTCCGGCCTTACATGGGGGCGCGGTGGCCGGGTTTCTGGAAATGACCGCCATGATTGAGCTTTTGGCGCGTGGTGAAAACAAGGTTTTGCCGAAGCCCATCGATATTTCGATCGACTATCTGCGGTCCGGCAAGCCCGTTGAAACCTATGCCCGCGCTGTTGTCACCAAACACGGGCGGCGGGTTTCCAACGTGCAAGTTTTGGCCTGGCAGGCAGATCCGGAGCATCCCATTGCCCGGCTGCACGGTCATTTCTTTTTGAAGCCGACTGAAACCGAATGACTTCCGCTCCCTCGCGCGAGATCACAAGGCAGAAAGTCTTTGCCATTGCCTGGCCGATTGTACTGTCGAATACGACGGTGCCCCTGCTCGGTCTTGCCGACACTTTTGTGATTGGCAATCAAGGGGATGCGGCTCTCATTGGCGCCATTGCCATTGGCGCGATGATTTTCAGCTTTCTCTATTGGGGGTTTGGTTTCCTGCGCATGGGGACCACTGGTCTGGTGGCGCAGGCCGCAGGCGCCGGTGACGAGGCCGAGGTGAGCGCGGCCGTGGCGCGCGCGCTGCTTCTGGCGGCGGTGATCGGCGGCGTCCTTATTCTTTTGCAATGGCCCCTAAGAGCGGGGGCCTTCAGCTTCATTGATGGCAGTGATGCCGTGGAGCAAGGGGGACTGACCTATTTTACCATCCGTATTTGGGGGGCGCCGGCAACGCTGGCGACTTACGCCATACTCGGGTTTTTTATTGGACTGCAGGATTCACGCACGGCTCTTGTTCTGCAGCTCTTCCTCAATGCGCTCAACATCCTGCTTGATGTGATTTTTGTCATGGGGCTGCATTGGGGTGTTGCCGGCGTGGCGGCGGGCACCTTGATCGCGGAGGTTTTAGCCGCGCTCTTTGGCCTTGTGCTCATCTATCGCCGCCTTCGACGCCGCAATCCGGGCGCGACACGGCTCTGGCCTGACTGGCCAGCGCTCATGGCGCGCGCCGCATTGGTCAAAACCCTGTCGGTTAATTCGGACATCATGCTGCGTACGCTTTGCCTGATTTTTGCCTTCGCCTGGTTTACCAATCAGGGCGCCAAGGCGGGCGACATAGCACTTGCCGCCAATGCGGTGTTGATGCAATTCGTGACTTTCTCCGCCTTTTTTCTCGACGGCTTTGCCTTTTCCGCAGAAAGCCTGGTCGGTCAATCCATTGGGGAAAAGGATCGACGCCACCTCCGCCTGGTGGTGCGTTATTCCACGGAACTTGCGGCGCTGACGGCGCTCATCATGTCTCTCTTGATCCTTGTCACAGGGCCCTATGTCATTGACGCCCTGACCAATGTGGACACTGTCCGCGCGGCGGCGCGGGCTTATTTGCCTTGGGCCGTCATCGCCCCCGTTGCCTCGGTATGGTGTTTTCAACTTGATGGCATCTTCATCGGCGCAACGCGCACGGCGGACATGCGCAACGCGATGGCGCTGTCGCTCATTGTCTACCTGATGTCGTGGTTCTGGCTGGCTGGCCTCTATGGCAATCACGGCCTTTGGGCCGCGCTCACCGTGTTCTATATCGTGCGCGCGGTGACGCTTTACTGGCGCTATCCGCCCCTCAAAGAGGAATCCTTTTAGAGAATCTCAAGGACGCTTTCTGGCGGTCGGCCGATGCGGGCCTTGCCATTTGCGACCACAATGGGGCGCTCGATCAGGATCGGGTCCGCCACCATGGCCTTGATCAGGACATCATCCGACAGTCCTTCATCACCGAGGCCCTTTTCCTTATAAACCGCTTCGCCCTTGCGCATCAGATCGCGAGGCGTCATGCCCAGTTTTGAGAGAATATCTTTTAGCGTTGCTTCATCGGGCGCCTCATTAAGATACTCAACGACGTCAATCGCAACGCCTTTGTCTTCCAAAATCGCGAGGGTCGCGCGCGATTTTGAGCAACGGGGGTTATGATAGATTGTGACGGACATCTGGTTGTTTCCTCTTATTAATTAGCCGTGCCAACGGCCTCCGCCACATTGGCAAAGCCGTCGCGCTCCAGACAGGTTATAAGTTCGCGTTTGATTTCTTTGACAAGGCCTGGCCCCTTGTAGGCCAGGGCCGAATATAGCTGCACCAGGCTCGCGCCTGCCTTGATTTTCTCATAGGCATCGGCGCCACTTGAAATGCCGCCCACACCGATGAGCGGTAATTTGCCTTCAGTCAGTTTGAAGGCTTTGGCGAGGACCTCGGTCGACATTTTGAAAAGCGGCGCGCCGGAAAGGCCGCCGGTTTCATCGCGCCGCGCGCTCTTTAACGTCTCGCGCAGACCGATGGTGGTGTTGGAAATGATGAGCCCATCGAATTTGCTGGCCAGCAAAACCTCAAGGATATCTTCAAGACCCTTGTCATCCATGTCCGGCGCAATCTTTAAAAGCAAAGGCGTTTGAGGCCCCTCCGGCTCTTCCTCGTCGCGCGCGATAGAAATCCGCGCAATTAATTCTTCCAATTCCTCTTTGTTTTGCAGGCCGCGCAGGCCCGGTGTGTTGGGAGAGGAAATGTTGACGGTGAAATAGCTTGCACTGCCGATTAAAACCTGAAGTCCGGAGACATAGTCTTCAATGCGATCTTCTGAATCCTTGTTGGCGCCTATGTTGGCGCCAATGATCCCGGGCCTGCCCGCTCTTGCCAAAAGCCGCCGATGGACCGCCATCAGCCCTTCGTTGTTAAAGCCCATGCGATTGATGACCGCCTGATCCTCGGTCAGACGAAAAAGCCGCGGCTTGGGATTTCCGGCCTGCGGGCGCGGCGTGACGGTGCCCACCTCCACAAACCCGAAGCCAAAGCGCAGCATCGCGTCCGGCACTTCGGCATTTTTGTCAAACCCAGCGGCCAGACCGACCGGGTTGGGAAAGTGTAGCCCGAAAAGATTTTGCGCCAGACGGGGATCATCCCCCTTCGCTGCGCCGCTTAGCAGACCACCCAAGCCCAGTTTGAGGCTCTTGATGGTGAGCTTGTGGGCGCTTTCCGGATCGACCAGCTTGAGGCAGGGGTCAAGCGCGCTGAAAAGATCAGCCAAGGGGGCCTCCCAGTTCTTCCGGCAGAACAAACGCCCCTGATCGCTGGGCGATGCGCCAGGACCGTGTCATGTTTTCCAAATTGAGCGGCCGGTAAAGATGCGGGTAATTTTCACCATTACTGGCTTCTTCCCACTTTAGTGCATCACTCAGATCCGCCACCTTAAACTCGGCTATCAGAACATCGTTTTCACCTGAGAAGATTCGCGCCAGCGTGCCAGGCAATTGAGCCGCGGTTGAAAAATGAATGAACCCATCGCGCAAGTCGTCCGGAGACCCTTTATAGGGGATTTCCCGCTCACGCCATTCGGCCATCTTGAAAATTTTGTAGATCAAATCGGGTGAGGTCATGGGGCTGTCTTACGCTCTTCGCGCAAGGGGATCAAGCGAGCGCCTAGTCCGCTTGTTGTTTCGGCATTTTCAGCGGTTTCAGGCCTTGATAATCGGCGACCAGAGACAGCGCGGTTTCATAGTCCTTGGCTTTAAGCAGGCGAATCAGCTCTTCCGCGCGTGCATGCGTCATGCGTGCCTGGTGCGTGGTTGCCGTGCGCGCCAAGGTCTTTTCAAGCAGACCTAGAGCCTCTGTCTCATGTGCGCGGATGTCGCTTGTCAAAAGGGTGAGCGCATAGAGATAAGGCACATAAGGGTTCTCGCCATCGAGGGCGAGCGCCTTTTCAAAGTGGGCGGTGCCTGTTTGCGGAGTTGCATCGTACATAGATTTGGCCATGCCCGCGCCGCCCTTGCGCACGACCTCCCAATGCCAGGCCCCGAGAAATGCCCATGCCCAGGCGTTGTCCGGATCAAGGGCTATGGCTTCTTCAAGGTGACGTTTGGATTTTTCAGGCAAGCCTGCGAGCTTGGCGCGAAACATGGACAAGAGGCGCGCTTTAAAGCCAAAAGCGGTGGCAAGCTGCAAATGCCCTTCTATGTTTTCTGGATCGAGCGCCAGGGATTTTTCCGCCAGATTTATGGCCCGATCTATATCGCTCATTTTGCGATCATCGCGGGACTGGAGATTGATTTTGCCGAGCAAGGAACGCGCGGCAAGGGCATAGGCCTGCGAGGTGGCAACCTCTTCCCCCATATCCGCCGCCGCCGCGTAATTGCCGGCCTCATAGAGGAGCTGCACGTCTTCGAGGTCTGTGGCTGAGGCCGCACCCCACCCGGCCCAAAGGGACAGGCAAAGTCCAATTATGCTGATGAACGACACGCGCGCCATATCACTCCCTCGACCTAGGGAAGGGTTTTCAAGGGAATGATACTGGCAAAAAAGCCTAATGACTAGCTTGTGAGCTCGCCGTCCAATGCGCGCTTCATCAAACCTAGGGTCTGATCAATGCCATAGAGCGCTACAAATGAGCCAAAGCGCGGCCCCTGGCTTTGGCCGAGCAAAACCTCGTAGAGCGCCTTGAACCAGTCACGCAGAGGCTCAAATTCAAACTCCTTGCCGACCGCATAAACTTCGGTCTGCAGAGCTTCCGCCAGATCGTTCGGGCGATCTTCTCGAACTCCCTCAAAACGCGTCATCAGAGCCTCCATGGCGGCCCGCTCGGTATCTGTGGGCGCACGGAACTTTTTCGCGGGCTTCACGAAGTCATGGAAATAGTTGATGGCGTAATCCACCAGCTTATCGAGGATCGGGTGGTTCTCCGGAGAGGCCCCTTCTTCGTAGTTGCGAATGAACCCCCAGAGGACCTCACGGTCTTCTGAGTTTGAGGCGCTGACGAGATTGAGAAGCAGATTGAAAGAGACCGGGACATTTTCCTTTGGCGGATTGCCATCGTGGATATGCCAAACCGGATTGCCCAGTTGCTGCGTTTCTTCCTGTTCCGGGAACTTGTCGAGGAAGGTGATATATTCATCGACCGCCTTGGGGATCACGTCAAAATAAAGACGCTTGGCCTTGCGCGGGCTCTGGAACATATAAAGCGACAGGCTTTCCGGCGAGGCATAGCGCAGCCATTCTTCCATGGTGAGGCCGTTGCCCTTGGACTTGGAAATCTTCTGACCCTTGTCGTCGAGGAAGAGCTCATAGTTAAAGCCTTCCGGCGGGTTGGCGCCGAGCACACGGGTAATCTGCGAGGAGAGCTTGACAGAATCAATCAAGTCCTTGCCGGCCATTTCATAGTCAACATCAAGCGCGACCCAGCGCATGGCCCAGTCGGCCTTCCACTGCATCTTGCAACGACCGCCGGTGACCGGCGTTTCCACCTTTTTGCCATCCTCGCGCTGATAGACGATGGTGCCCGCCTCCGCATTGGTTTCCACCACCGGGACCTGCAGCACTTTACCGGTTTCTTCGCAGACCGGCAGGAAGGGTGAATAGGTGGCTCGGCGCTCGGGCCCGAGGGTTGGCAGGACCACATTGATCACTTCATCATAGTGCGCCAGCATCTTCAGAAGCGTCTCGTCGAACATGCCGGAGGTGTAGCACTCGGTCGAGCTCATGAACTCATAATCAAAACCGAACTGATCGAGGAAAGCTCTCAGCCGCGCATTATTGTGATGGGCAAAACTTTCATGGGTGCCGAAAGGGTCCGGCACTTTGGTGAGCGGCAAATCCAGGTGCTGGGCCAGCATTTCCTGGTTCGGCAGATTGGTCGGCACCTTGCGGAAGCCGTCCATATCATCTGAAAAGGCCACGAGCCGGGTCGGCACATCCGATATCAACGACAAAGCATGACGCACCATGGTGGTGCGGGCCACTTCGCCAAAAGTGCCCATATGTGGCAGACCAGAAGGGCCATAACCGGTTTCAAAAAGGACGTGATCCTTGCCCGGCGCCTTTTCGCGGCGGGCGAGAAGTTTTCGAGCTTCCTCAAACGGCCAGGCTTTGCTTTCCAGGGCTATTTGACGATCGATGCTCATTTGTCCTTCTTTCTTGCTGTTGTTGGGGGCCGTTTTCGGGCAGCCCAAGTTCCCGGGTTTTTCCACAGCTCCCCTGTTATTGCAAGGAAAAGCAAATCCTCTACATTGGCCCTTCATGCCCGACGATTCTTTATACACCTCGCCCAGCGACATACTGCTGCCCAATGTGAGCGCCCTTGCGGTCCAGCCGGGCCGGGCGGCACTTTGCTCAGCGGATGGGGAAATTGAGGACCTGACGGCGGCGGCAGCGCAAAAAGTGCTCTCTAAGGAACCGCTCCTGACCTGCCACACTTATTTTATGGCGCAGCGGGTGGGGCTTTATCCGCCGCCGCCCTGGCCCCTGCATTTTGATGTGTTGGAGCTTTTTGCCTTTGTGCGCCCGGCGCAGTTCTGCCTGCCGACACCGGCAGGGCTTGCGCGGGCGCTGGGACTTGACGCCCCCAAAGACATGGTGGATGCGGCGCTTCTTCTGCCACAGGCCGCAGAGGCTTTGCTGCGCGACCTTGCCCGGCCGACCTACCCCAATCTGCCCGAGGCGCGGCGCACAGCGCAGACCATGGCTCAGGCCGGTTGGCCCTGGGGCGAAGCGGTGCTTGCTGCCCTGGGGGCGGACCGCAACACCGCCAAGGGAGATTGGTCGACGGGCCTTGATGTTTGGAACCGGCTCGATGATTGGCAGGAGCGCGCACCTGAGGGAGAGCCGGGCACCCAAGGCGTCGGCGAAGAGGAAGCCCGCGACCGATTGCAGGACATTCTCGGCAGCCGGGGTGAGATCCGTGAGGCTCAGGCGGGCTATGCCAGCGCGGCCTCGCACTGCTTTCAGCCGCGCGAGAAAGGCGGCAGCCCCCACGTGTTGCTGGCCGAAGCTGGCACCGGCATTGGCAAGACGGCAGGTTATATTGCCCCTGCCAGCCTTTGGGCGGACAAAAATGGCCCGGCGGTGTGGATCTCCACCTATACCAAAAACCTGCAACGGCAGATTGATCAGGAACTTGCCTATCTTTATCCGGACCCGGTGGAGAAGGCCCAGAAAGTCGTGGTGCGCAAGGGACGCGAAAACTATCTCTGCCTCTTGAACTTGCAAGAGTTGATCGGCGGCAATAGCGGCGGCGGCCCGCGCGGCTCTGGCGGCACGCTTATCCGCTCGGCCATTGCGCTCGGATTGATTGCCCGATGGGCGCGATACTCACGCGATGGAGACATGGTGGGCGGCGACTTCCCGGCCTGGCTGACGCCGATTCTGACCCAAAACCCGGCGCGGGTGTCGACATCGGGCATTCAGGCGGCGGGCCTCACGGACCGGCGGGGGGAGTGCATCTATTCGGCCTGCCCGCATTACCGCAAATGCTTTATCGAGAAGGCGGTGCGCAAATCGCGGCACGCCCATATTGTCATTGCCAATCACGCGCTGGTGATGAACCAGGCCAGCCTGGAATTTGCCATGACCTCGCCGGTGGTGGTGGACGATCCGCTGGGACTTGATCCTTCAGACACACCCAAGAAGCGCGAGATCGTGCCGGAGTTTCGCCGCCATTTCATTTTCGACGAGGGGCACCACCTCTTTGATGCGGCGGATAACACCTTCTCCCCACATCTGACCGGCTATGAATGCGCGGACTTGCGCCGCTGGATCCGCGGGCCGGAAGGGGGCGGCCGGGGCCGTGGGCGCGGTTTGCTCGACCGTGTGGGTGATCTCACAGGTGATCATCAGAGGACGGAAGAGCTTTTGCGCGAGACCATTCGCGCGGCGCGGTTTCTTTCCGGCCCTGGCTCGCTCACCCGGGTCGTCAACGGCACGCCGCAAGGGCCTGCTGAAGGGTTCTTCGCCCTCGTCCACAAACAGGTGACCGCAAGAGCCGCACAGCCGGACAGTCCTTTCGATCTTGAGACCGATATCGATCCCTTGGTGGACGGGCTTCTGGAAGAGGCTCAAGCCTTTGCCAAGGCCCTCATTGATCTTGCCCGGCCCATGATGGCTCTTGCCAAAGCGCTGGCGGACCGGCTGGAAGATGAAGCAGAAGATCTCGACACCAATACGCGCGGACGCATCGACAGTGCGGTGCGTGGACTTGAGCGGCGCGCTAAACTGATGGTCCCCTCCTGGGTCCAGATGCTGCAATCGCTGGGTAGCCCAACACCGGAAGAGTTTGTTGACTGGTTCGGCGTGGTGCGCGCCTTCGGGCGGGATGCGGATGTGGGGATGTATCGGCACTGGCTCGACCCGACCATTCCCTTTGCCGCGGCCGTTCTGGAGCCTTCTCAAGGCGCGCTCATTACCTCAGCAACCTTGTGCGATCACAAGCCTGCCAAGGATGGCGAGGATTTTGGCGATGACTGGCAGACCGCAGAAATTCGCACTGGCGCCACCCATCTGCCCGTCCCTGCCGGCCGGGCGCATTTTAAGTCGCCTTTTGACTATAAAGCACAGTCGCGGGTGCTGGTGGTGACCGATGTGGGGCGCAATTCAATCGGTCAGGTCGCTGCCGCTTACCGGGCACTCTTTGCCGCTTCCGGCGGCGGCGCCCTGGGGCTCTTTACCGCCATCAGCCGTTTACGCGCCGTCTACAATGAGATCGCTCAGCCTCTCCAAACCGAAAATATCGCGCTTTATGCCCAGCACGTGGACGCCATGGACACGGGAACGTTGGTGGACCTTTTCCGGGCGGAAGAGCATGCTTGCCTGCTCGGCACAGACGCGGTGCGAGACGGGGTGGATGTGCCCGGCGCTTCGCTCCGCCTCCTCGTGTTTGACCGGGTTCCCTGGCCGCGTCCCTCGATCCTGCACAAGGCCCGCCGCAAAGCCCATGGCAATCGCGGCTATGATGACCTCATCACGCGGCTGCGGCTCAAACAAGCCTTTGGGCGCCTCATCCGCAAGGCCGGCGACCACGGTGTCTTTGTCATGCTGGACGGCGCCATGCCCTCACGGCTTGCCAGCGCTTTCCCCGAAGAGGTGGAGATTGAGCGGGTGGGTCTTGCCGAAGCCGTCACGATTACGCGAGAGTTCCTTGATCGGTGACGAATGGCCTTGCCCTTCAGGGCCCAATTTCCTAGTTTCCCGGGAAATGAATTCCACTTGTCCGAAGGATTATCCCTCATGTCAGATGCCATCAGCCACCACACCGCGCTCATCTATTGCATGGTGCTTGTCTCCGCTGCCGATGCCGAAATGACCGATTCTGAGCTGCGCACCATTGGCGAGGTTGTCACGCATTTCCCGATTTTCAAGGATTTTGACCAGGAACGTCTGGTCACCATTGCCGAAGAATGCGCAGCCATCTTTTCCGAAGACGGCGGATTGGAAGCCGTTCTAGGTCTGATCGAGCAAGGGATCGACGACCGGCTGAAAGAAACCGCCTATGCCGCTGCTGTTGAAGTGGCCGCCGCGGATGAAAAAATCAATCAGGAAGAGCTGCGGGTATTGGAACTCATTCGCCACCGGCTCGGTCTTGAGCGGCTCTTTGCCGGCGCCATTGAGCGCAGCGCCCGTGCCCGGCACATGACCCTCTGAGGGGTCGCTCTTGGAAGGTCTCTCCGCCCAGCTTCAATCTTATGAAGGTCCGATCCGGCTCGGGGCCTTCGTGATCATTTTTGCCGGTATTGCGCTCTGGGAGTATTTCTCTCCCCGGCGGCAGCTGGCCGCAACCCGGCTTGAACGCTGGCCCGGCAATGTTGGGCTTAATATCGTTTCCAATCTCTTCCTGCGGATTGCCGTCCCGCTACTCGCGGTAGATGCGGCGCTTTATGTTGAAGAAAACGGGACTGGCCTTTTGCAATGGCTTGCCTTGCCCTATTGGGTTCAGTTTGTGCTGGCAATCGTCCTGCTTGATTGCGTTATTTATTGGCAGCATGTTTTCTTTCATCAGGTGCCGCTCCTGTGGCGTTTGCACCGCGTCCACCACACTGACACGGGTTTCGATGCCACAACTTCCCTGCGGTTTCATCCCATTGAAATTTTGCTGTCGATGTTCATCAAAATTTTCTTTGTCGTTTTGATCGGCGCGCCGGTTGCTGCGGTTATCTTGTTTGAAGTCATTTTGAACGGGGCAGCACTTTTTAATCACGGCAATATCCAATTGCCGGACCGGGTCGACGGGCTCTTGCGCAAATTGATCGTCACACCGGACATGCACCGGGTGCATCATTCGATCCGCCCACGCGAATATAATTCCAATTTTGGATTTAATCTTTCGATCTGGGACCGGCTGTTTAAGACCTATCATGCTCAGCCGGGAGAAGGCCATGACCGCATGACCATCGGGCAGCGGGAATATCAGACACCTGAAACGCGCGGGCTCCTGTTCATGCTCCTGTTGCCGTTTCGCAAGTAGGTTTCACGCATTAAACCGCCTCATCCTGAGGGCGAGCATCGCGAGCGTCTCGAAGGATGAACGCCATAGCCCAAACCTCATACTTCGAGACAGAGCCTTCGGCTCTTCCTCAGCATGAGGATTGGGAGAGTAATGGTGTACCGCCGCCGCCCGTGCCCCGTTTATACGGGGACAACAGGGCTTATGGCAAAGGGATCTAATAGAGCCCCAAGGCCTTTTGCGTAGTGGGACCGGCGATGCCGTCTACCTCCAGACCTTCATCTTTCTGGAAGGCTTCAACAGCGGCTTTGAGCTCGTCTGAAAAGACGCCGTCGATGTCGCCCTCGAAGTAGCCTTTGTCTTTCAGCGCTTTTTGCAGGTTTTCGACTTCA
>SBGZ01000093.1 GCA_006226415.1 Alphaproteobacteria bacterium | reverse complement strand
TGGTTGCGAAAAG
Organism: Alphaproteobacteria bacterium; assembly: GCA_006226415.1. Taxonomy (GTDB): domain Bacteria; phylum Pseudomonadota; class Alphaproteobacteria; order M2410; family M2410; genus M2410. Next base: position 31,625 of record SBGZ01000093.1, on the reverse strand, counting down.
GCGCCGAAACCGGTATCAAGGATGACAATAAATCAGCCGTCGGACCAAACGCCCGCGAAACACAAGCGCGGGCCTTTTTACTTGCCCGCGCGCTTCCTGGGAGGACAGGTCAACACTTTGGCCTAAGTCATAGAAAACAAAGAGAATATGGTCACAGAAGCCACCGCCAATGTAAGTCACTTCCGCGAAGAATTGGAACAGACCAGCGAGCGGCCGAAACGCCCCTTGCCGGCGCCGGACGCGCCCTTGAAGATCCTTCTGCCGTCTTATCGCTCCCACCCCTTTACCGGTGGCCAGGGCGTTTACATGCGCCACGTCTCCAAGGCGCTGGTGGACATGGGCCATCAGGTGGACGTGATCTCCGGTCCGCCCTATCCAGACCTTGATCCCCGGGTCAAGCTGATCAAGTTGCCATCACTTGATCTTTATGAGCGGGAAAAAAACCGCTTCGGCTTTCCAAATCCGCCCTTCAAGGACATGAAGACCTGGATCGATGTCTATGAATACATCGCACATGTCTCCGGCGCTTTTCCCGAGCCCTATACTTTTGGGGAGCGGCTCTACGAATATATGAAGGACAAGATCCACGAATATGACGTGGTCCACGACAACCAGACCCTTTGCTGGGGCCTGGTGAAGGTGAAAAATCTGGGGCTTCCGGTCGCCGGCACCATCCATCACCCCATCACCATGGACAAGCGCATTGCGGTCGCCGCCGCCGAGAGCCTCAAGCTCAAGCTGCTCGTACGCCGCTGGTACTCTTTCCTGCGCATGCAGAAGAAGGTGGCGCGCCTCCTCGACCCCATCATCGTGGTTTCGGAATCCACCCGCCGCGATGTCTCCGTGGATTTCAAGGTGCCCATTGACCGGATGATTACGGTCCATCACGGCATCAATCTGGCCCAGTGGCACCCCTTGGAAGGCATTGACCGCGAAACCAATCGGCTGATCGCGGTCGCCTCCGCCGATGTTCCCTTAAAGGGGCTGATCTATCTCATTGAGGCCTATGCCCTGCTCCTGAAGACCCATCCGGACCTCAAGCTCACCGTCATTGGCAAGCTGCGCGAAGGCCCCACCAAGAAACGCCTCATCAAGCTCGGCATTCTGGACAAGGTGGAGTTCCTTTCCGGCCTTTCAGACGACGACATCACCGAGCTCTACGCCAAATCCACCATTGCCATCACACCGTCGGTCTATGAAGGCTTTGGCTTCCCGGTGGGCGAGGCCATGGCTTGCGGCATCCCGGTGGTATCAACCACCGGCGGCTCCCTGCCGGAAGTGGTGGGCGATGCAGGCCTGCTCGTGCCACCGAAAGACCCGGAAGCCCTTGCTGGCGCCATCGACAAATTGCTCGGCGACCCTGAGCTCCGAGACAAGCTCGGCGCGGCGGGCCGTGAGCGGATTGTCACCCAGTTCGATTGGGCCCATACCGCCCAGAAAGTCACTCGGATCTACAGGAGAGCGATCGAATATGCTCACAATGGATCTCGATGAGCTGAACCTCAGCGATGGCCAGCGGGTCCTCGACCTTGGCTGCGGCGAAGGGCGGCATCTGCACGCCATGTATTTCAAAGCCAAGGTCCATGCGGTCGGCGTCGACTTGGGCTTCGACGATGTGCGCAAAACCCGCGAAGGCTTCGAGACCTATCCTGATGACGAGGGTGCGCCCAATCGCTTTTCCCTTTCCGTGGGCAATGCACTGGCCCTGCCCTTTGCCGATGACACTTTTGATGTGGTCGTTTGCTCAGAAGTGCTCGAACACATCCCCGACTATCAACAGGCAGTCAAAGAGATCACGCGCATCCTGAAGCCGGGCGGCAAACTGGCCGTGAGCGTGCCCCGCGCCTGGCCGGAGCGCATCTGCTGGACCCTCGCCGAGGGCTATCACAACACCCCTGGCGGTCATGTGCGCATCTTTAACGCTAACAACCTGAAAGCGGACATTCAAAACCAAGGCCTCACCTTCTCCCGCCGTCACTGGGCGCATGGACTGCACTCGCCCTATTGGTGGCTGCAGTGCGCCCTTTGGCCAAAGCGGGATACCTCCAAACTGGTCGCGCTTTATCATCGCTTTCTGGTCTGGGACATCATGAAACGGCCGCTGCTGACCCGCCTGTTGGAAAAAATTGCCGATCCCCTCATGGGCAAAAGCGTCGTCCTTTACTTCAACAAAGGGGCCGCGCGATGAAAAATCTTTATCTGCGCGAAGGCCCCTTCCCGCAAGGTTTTTTTGACGGCGCCGTGGCCCGCATTGTCGAGCTGCAACGCGAAGACGGCTCAATTCCCTGGTTCGACGGCGGCGTGGTCGATCCCTGGAACCATCTTGAAGCGGCTATGGGGCTCGCGGTCGCCGGGGAGCGCGCAGCGTCAGAAAAAGCTTTTGCCTATTTGGCCGAAACCCAATTGGTGGATGGCTCCTGGCATGGCCAATATGGCGCGGCCGTTCCCATGGACGAAAGCCATTACACCGGTGATGGCAATGAAAAGAAAATCCGCGACACGAATTTCAGCGCCTATATCGCCACCGGCGTCTGGCACCACCATCTGCTTTATCAGGACGAGGCGTTTTTCAAGACCTTTTGGCCCATTGTCAAAAGCGCCATGGGATTTGTCCTCTCCCTGCAATCAGAACACGGCGACATCCGCTGGGCCGCCCACGACCCGCATACGCCGGAAGATGATGCTCTCATCACCGGCTGCTCGTCCATTTACAAGAGCCTTGAATGCGCCATTCGGTTGGCCGAGGTCGCAGGCGACGAAGCGACCCGCACCTCCTGGGCGCTGGCCCGCACCAGGCTCGGTCAAGCCCTGCGCGAGAAGCCGGAGCGCTTTGATCGCAATTGGGAAGAAAAAAGTCGTTACTCCATGGACTGGTATTATCCGGTTCTGACCGGCGTGCTGCGCGGGGAAGCCGCCCGAGCCCGCATCGCCGCCAAATGGGACACCTTCGTGGCGGAAGAAAAAGGCTGCCGCTGCGTCGTCGAACAGCCCTGGGTGACGGTCGCGGAAAGCTGCGAGCTTGCCATGGCCCTCATGGCCATTGGTGAGACCACCCGCGCCAGAGAACTCTTCTCCTGGCAGCACCAATGGCGCTGCGACGAAGGCGCCTACTGGATGGGCTATCAGTTTAAAGAGGATGTGCCCTGGCCCGTGGAACGCCCGGCCTGGACAGCTGGCGCCGTGATCCTCGCCGCCGACGCCCTGCACCACGCCACGCCTGCTGCAAAACTCTTTACCGACATCCTGCCGGAAGAGCCGATCGCGGAAATACGGCGCGCGTCAAAGGCGTCGGAGTAATAATTATGGAATTATGGGGGAATTATGGGGACAGTATACTTAATTATTTACCTCAGCTACGCGCTAGGGCATACTCAGAATTAAGTATACTGTCCCCATAATTAGGGTTGCAACCTATGGCCCGAATTTCCCGCATCGTTGTACCTGGTCACCCGCATCACGTGACCCAGCGCGGCAACCGCCGTCAGGATGTTTTCTTTTGCGATGACGACTACCGGCTCTACATCGAACTGCTCAAAAAGTTTTGCAGCAAGGCAAAGACCGACATCTGGGGCTATTGCCTCATGCCCAATCACGTCCACCTGATCCTCGTTCCCTCTCACGAAGATGGTTTGAGGGGTGCCATCGCTGAGGCTCATCGACGCTACACGCGCCACATCAATGAACGCGAAGAATGGTTGGGGCATCTTTGGCAAGGTCGATTTGCTTCCTTTCCGATGGATGAGCAGCATCTGCTGGCCTGCGCTAGATACGTTGAACTCAATCCGGTGCGCGCCGGCCTTGTTAAAAGACCTGGCGATTGGCAATGGTCCTCTGCCAATGCGCATTTGAAAGGCCATGACGATAACCTTGTTAAAGTCGCCCCACTGCTCCGACGGGTTGGTGAATGGTCCGAATTTCTACGCGGTGGCATGGACCAGAATAGTCTCGACGCCATTCGTGCCGGTGAACGAACGGGCAGACCACTGGGTTCCGAGCGATTTATAAAAAAACTGGAACGCACGACTGGCCGTCGGTTGCAAAAAGAAAAACCGGGCCCAAAAATGCCCTAACAATTGAGGGCAATTAAGGGCAATTAAGGGGACAGTATACTTAATTATCTCCCCGCCACCCGGTTTGTCCCGCCGGATAATTAAGTATACTGTCCCCTTAATTGTGGGCGGCTGAACACCTCAATCGACGCAGATGGCGCTCGCGATTTTGCCGTTGATCACTTCGCCAAAACAGCCAAAGGTCTTGTCGTCCGGTTCGCAGCTGCCAACAATCGGCCCTTCTCCCGACATAGCCCTTTTATACTCAGACGGGTTATCAGGGGTTCCGCCGTCCGCATCGACCATGCAAATACCCTGACACTCGGAGGAATCTGTGCAAGCTTTTCCCGCATCTTCAAATGGAATGACACACATTGGCATACCGAACATTCCACGATAGTCAATATCGCCACCTTCAACTGCACATTTATCGACATCAATTTCAGCGAGATTATGCTGACGCTCAATCTCCAAATCTCGTAGAACCTGACGTTCTTGAAACTCGTCAATCGAGCACGAGCCAAGTAGCAACAACAGTGGAAAAATCATTTTGAAATTCAATGTCACACCCTCCTCAAAAGCCTGAGCGAACCCACCGCCCTCTCTTCCTCAAAGAGGCCTGAGACCAGCGCCAACTGATAGATTTCAAACGGCGGGCGGCCGCCCTCCTCCGGGTTCGCAAACACATCATGGATCGCGAGCAACCCGCCGGGCATGACATGGGGCGTCCAGGCCCGGTAATCATCCATGGCAGGCTCCATGCCATGACCGCCGTCTATGAAAAGCATGGCGAGCGGCGTGCGCCAGTGCTGCGCCACGGTGAGCGAGGCTCCGATAACCGGCACCACGGTCCCTTCAAGGCCCGCCCGTCGCAGCGTGCGCCTAAGAAAAGGCAGCGTGTCCATGGCGCCCGCCTCCGCGTCCCACGTCTCCGGATCATGATGCTCCCAGCCTGGCTGGTTTTCTTCCGATCCCCGGTGGTGATCGACGGTAAAAAGCGTGCCGCCCACCTCCTTACACGCCGAGCCGAGATAGACCGCCGATTTGCCGCAATAGGAACCAACCTCAAGGCAAGGCCCCTTGCCCGCCTCTTGAAGCGCCGCCCCATGTAAAGCTGCGCCTTCATCTTGGGGCATAAAGCCTTTGACCGTGTCGATATCCAAAGGAAGTTCAAGCGCCATGGGAAAGGCCTTTCCGGGGCCGGTTATGTCCGGACCTCTTTTCAAATCTTCGCGAGCCAGCCTTCGAAATTTCACATAAAACTGGCGATTTTCTGCCTTATCATCCAAGTTTATTGGGCCCTACGTCAACCAGTCATAAAGACCTGTGGCGTAATCTCACACCCCATGAAAGACGGCGACGTGATCAAATTCAAAATCCCCCACCGCAAGGCCTGGACCCATGGCTCTGATCGCGCGTGCCCGTCCCGCGTGCTTCATGTCACGGCCCTCATCGCCGCCAGCTTTGGCGCCGGCGCCGCCTGCTCCCCTCACGGCGAGCCTCTGGCAGGCCAGCAATTTGAAACCATTGAGGTAGCCTCGGAGGAAATTCACGTTTCCTTTTTCACCAGCGGCAACCCTGAGGCCCAGCGCGTCATCTTCGTCCACGGCACCCCGGGCAGCGCCGGTGCCTGGACCGACTATCTGGAAGATGAGCCTGGAAACTTTGAATACATCGCCATCGACCGGCCGGGCTTCGGCAGCTCAAGTCCGGACAAGGCGGTTGTATCCCTGGAAGAACAAGCCGAAGCCATCCTGCCCTTGCTCGAACAAAGAGACGGTAAATGGCCGATCCTCGTGGGCCACTCCCTCGGCGGCCCCATCATCGCCAAAGTCGCGGTCATGGCGCCGGAAAAAGTCGGCGGCCTTGTGATCGTCGCAGGATCTTTTGATCCAGAACTTGAGAAAGTCCATTTTGTTCAACGCCTTGGAGAGTTTTGGCCCATCGGCCAGATCTTGCCCAGCACCATCCGAAACTCCAACCGGGAGCTGATCGCGTTAAAGCCAGAGCTTCAGGCCCTCGCCGAGGAACTCGGTCAGATCAAAACCCCAACCATTATTGTCCACGGCACCGACGACAATCTGGTGCCCTATTCCAACGTCGCCTTTCTGCAACCAAAATTGGAAAACGCAGCCCTTCTTGAGGTCGTCAAGCTTGAGGGCAAAAATCACTTCTTGCCATGGAACTCGAAGCAGGAAATTGTATCCGCATACCAGCGGCTCGCCGCCGAAACTCACATTGAAACCGAGCAAGCCGCCATTGAACCGCGTCGCCTGACCCGCTAAAAGAAAACATTAAGCGCCCTAAAGGGCCAGACAAAATTGTAGCGAGCCATTTTGCCAGTGATTGCCCTATCCCCCTCCAATGACACACTGTTGGCGATACTGAATTATTTTTCAGCCTATCCCATTGTGCTTGCGGTTCTGATTGTCCTGGCAACCTTCATCCTGGAAGATGGCGCCACCATCGGCGCCTGTCTGCTGGCCCTTGACGGCTACATGGATCCGCAGCTGGCACTCGGCTCGCTCATCTTTGGCATCGCAATTGGAGACCTGGGTCTCTACGGCATTGGCGCCTATGCATCCGACCACCCCAAGGCTCTCAAATATATCGGCGAAAAGCGCATCACCCGCGGGCGCAAATATCTAAATGAGCGCCTCACCATGGCGCTCATCACCGCCCGTTGTCTTCCTGGCACGCGCATGCCGACTTATGTGGCGAGCGGCTTCCTGAGGGTCAATTTTCTGCATTTTGCAATGGTCGCCATCATAGCCGCCAGCCTTTGGGCCTCCTTCTTCTTTTGGGCAATTTTCTCCTTTGGACAGATTATTGTTGAAAAAATTGGCAGCCAGATCTGGATGGTCGGCCTCGTCCTTTTGATCTTCATGATCTTTTTGCCAAAAGCCTGGACCAAACGTATGAAGGCAGATAACGACGGCAAAGAAGACTGATCTCCAACCTGCCATCGTCCAATAAGAGGCAAAATGAGCGACACACCAACAATATCTGCGCGCAAGGTCCCCCACATCGGCATGCCGCCCATGCGCACGGATCAGCCGCCGATATCTCATTTTGAGTTCTGGCCACCACGGCTCTTTTATGTCCCTGTCGCCCTCCACTGGATGTGGCTATCCCTGCGATTTGGCGGGCCAACCTTGCCCACGGCCGCAAACCCAAGCTTCCCTCACGGGGGCCTGGTCGGCGAAAGCAAATCCACAGTATTTGCCCTGATGGAGGGAAAAGCCAAGGAACGCCTGGCCACCTTTACCTCCATTGTGCGACCGGATAACAGCGAGCTCGACACAGCCGTGGCACAAGCCCGCCAGAACATGGTCGAAGCAGGCCTCGCCTATCCGGTTGTCAGCAAACCTGACATGGGCTGCCGCGGCGCGGGCGTCAAAGTGGTCCGCAGCGATGCCGATTTGATTGCCTATCTGGAAGACTATCCGCCCAACGCCCGGATCATCCTCCAACAACTGATCGACTTTGAGCCGGAGGCCGGTGTCTTCTTCATTCGAAAACCGGGCGAGGCCAAGGGGCGCATTTTTTCCCTGACCCTTAAATACTTCCCCCATGTCATCGGCGATGGTCAATCGACCCTCAAAGACCTCATCATGTCAGACGCCCGGGCTGGCCTCGTGCCGCATCTTTATCTGGGGCGCAATGAAGCCAATCTCGACAAGGTTCTCGACGAAGGCGAGGCCTATCGAATTGCTTTCGCGGGAAGCCACTCACGCGGCGCCATTTTTCGCAATGGCAATGAATTTATTACCAGCGAAATGACCCGTGCTTTCAATGAAGTCGCTGACGGCATTCCGGGGTTCCACTTCGGTCGCTTCGACATCCGTTTTCCGTCCATCGACGACCTGCAAAAAGGCAACAGCTTCCGAATTTTGGAGATTAACGGCGCCGGCGGCGAAGCCACTCACATCTGGGATTCGCGCACAACACTTCCCGAAGCCTACCGCACGCTTCGGCAACAGTTCCGTCAATTGTTTGAAATTGGCGCGGCGAATCGCCGCTTGGGACATAAGCCGGATTCACTCATGACCCTTTATCGCGCCTGGCGCCGTGAAGGCGCCCTCACCCAGGACTACCCTCAAACAGATTGAGGATCGGTCCGGACTAGGAGCCGTCGTTAAACCGAAACGCGTGCACCAGATCTGTCAGATAGGTGAGCTGCTGATTGATCTCATTGATCGTCAGATCGAGATCCATCATGTCAATCCCGGCATTCTGATCCGCCAGAAGATCGCGGGTCGCCATGAAAACACCCAGCTGATATTGAACCGCGCGTTCCACCTGCGCCACAGCACGGCGGTCATTGTCCGCCTCTGCAAGCACCTTTTTCAAAGAGGGGTAGCGATCTTTGTCAGCGGAAAAGACGGCCTTGTCTCTCTGGTCTAATCGCGTATTGAGATCGACCTGAGCACGGCTGATAAATTTGCTGATTTGACGGTTTTTCTTTTTCGCATCTTTGGTGACGCGTACCGCCAGATCGTCAATGCCTTTATTATTTTCGTCCAGACTTTCCAGATATCGAAGCGCGACTTCCGCACTTTCCCGGTCCTGCCCCGAGAGATCAAAGGCAGCGGTGGCCGTATCGGCCTCTTCCTCGCCGCTAATCAGAACGCCGGCAATCCGCCCCATCAGACTGCCCTGCTCTTCGAACTGCCAAACCGGCTCGGCGGTCTTGGCAGCCATCTCGCGCAGGGTCTGCTTTGGCACTTCTTGAGTTGTTTTAAACCGCTCGTCCTTGCCCCAAAGCTTGCCGCCCCCGCAACCAGTGAGCAAAATTGACACGGCCGCCATAAGTGCAACGGCGTAGCCACATTTAATTGATTGATTGTTCAAGTCGGTCCCCATCTCCAATTCGACACAAGATTTACTGCAACCCCTTCACCCCCCTTCTATAACAGGAAGCGCGTGGATTTGTAGACCCGAATTCAAAAGATTTTTGACAAAAAGTCAGAAAAAACACTCAATTTCAGCGCTTTACGGGAAATTGCGACTCGCAAGTGACACCCCCGAGCCTCAATTCCGCATCGAAAGTCCCGCAGACCCGAATTTGGTAATTTTCGATATGTCGAGGGCCTCAGCCGCGTCAAAATTTGTCTCCCGCCCCCCTCAATTCGACAGGTTCGGTCGAGCAACTTCCCCTATATTTCGCACCAACAAAACCATATTTGAGCGAGGATTTGCATGCTTCCTGCCCAGAGTTTCGACACCGATTACGAACTGAAAGATCGGTATTTAAGGGAAGATGGCCGCGTTTTCCTGACAGGTATTCAAGCGCTGACCCGGTTGCCGATTATGCAAGCGCGTCTGGACCGTGCAGCGGGCCTGAACACCGCCGGTTTTATTTCCGGATATCGCGGATCACCGCTTGGCGGTTATGATCAGGAACTCACCCGATCAAAGGAATTCTTGGACCAGCACAATATTTTGTTCCGTGCCGGGCTCAATGAGGATCTCGCGGCAACCGCAGTCTGGGGCACCCAGCAGCTCGATATTTTTGAAGGCGCCAAATACGATGGTGTCTTCGGCATGTGGTACGGCAAAGGCCCGGGCGTCGACCGCTCCGGTGATGTCTTCCGTCACGCCAATGCCTTCGGCACGTCAAAACATGGCGGCGTCCTCGCCCTTGCCGGTGATGACCACGGGGTTCAATCCTCCACCATCGCTCACCAGAGCGACCACGTCTTTATGGGCTACGGCATGCCCATCTTCCAGCCGTCCAATGTGGCGGAGTTCCTGGAACTTGGTTTGGCAGGATTTGCCCTGTCACGTTTTGCAGGTTGCTGGGTTGGATTTAAAACGGTGACGGAAGTGGTGGAAAGCTCCGCCTCTGTCGAAATCAACCCCATCGCACCGCGTTTCATTATTCCCGAGGACGTGGTGATCCCGCCGCGCGGGCTCAACTTCGATCCCACCTTGCGCTGGCCGCAAGAGCGTTGGGATCTGGAAACCCTGCAGCAGCAACTGCGTCTCGACGCCGCCCGCGCCTTTGCGCGCGCCAACAAAATTGACAAGGTCGTCATGACCGCCGAGCGTCCGCGCATCGGCATCATCACGACGGGGAAAGCCTATCAGGACGTCTTGCATGCCCTCAAAGAGCTCCGCATCGAAAAAGCGGATGCCGAGCGCATTGGTCTGACCATTTATAAGGTCGGCATGTCCTGGCCGCTCGAGCCAACCGGCATTCGCGAGTTTGCCAAGGGCCTGAAAGAAATCATCGTCATCGAAGAAAAACGCTCCATCGTCGAACGTCAGGTCAAGGATATTCTTTATCATGAGCCTGAGGGGCAACGCCCCCTCGTGATCGGCAAAAAGGACGAACGCGATCAGGAAAAACTGTCACCGCTGGGCGAACTCAATCCGCGCAAAGTGGCCTCGTTGATCATGGAACGCATTCGCGGCGGCGAAGTCGGCAACGACATGGATGCCAAGTTCAAACGCATCCTGCAGCCACCGCCCGAAACCCGCATCAATGCGGCGCCTGTCAATCGGTCGCCCTATTTCTGTTCGGGCTGTCCGCACAACACATCGACCAAGGTGCCAGAAGGCAGCCACGCCATGGGCGGCATCGGTTGCCACATCATGTCCTTGATGATGGATCGCAAGACGGATCTCTTCACCCACATGGGCGCAGAAGGTGTGAACTGGACCGGCATGGAGCCTTTCACAGATGTGAACCACATCTTCCAAAACCTGGGCGATGGCACCTATGAGCACTCCGGCATTCTCGCCGTGCGTGCCGCGATCCAGGCCAAGTCCAACATCACCTACAAGATCCTCTACAATGACGCCGTGGCCATGACCGGCGGCCAGCCCATCATGGGCCAGATGACCGTTAAAGGCATCTATGAACAATTGAAGGCTGAAGGGGTCGCGCGCATTGCCATCGTTTCGGAAAACGATCCTGCCGAAGCGGCGCGTCATTATCATCTCGATGAAGATCGCTGGCAGCAGCTGTCCTTCCACCATCGCGATGACATGGAATATGTCCAGCGCATGTTCCGTGAAACGCCTGGGGTCACGTCGATCATCTATGATCAGACCTGCGCCGCCGAAAAACGCCGCCGCCGCAAACGCGGCCTCATGGAAGATCCGCCTGTGCGGGTTTTCGTCAATGATCTGGTTTGCGAGGGCTGTGGTGACTGCTCTGTTCAGTCCAACTGCGTCTCGGTCGAGCCGCTCACCACTGAACTTGGCATCAAGCGCAAGATCAACCAGTCCGCATGTAACAAAGACCTTTCCTGCGTGAAGGGCTTCTGCCCCTCATTCGTCACTGTGCATGGCGGCGCGGTGCGCCAGCCAGATCCACGCCGCTTCGCTTCGGAAGAAGCCGATCTCATGAAGGATCTGCCCGCCCCGACCCTCCAACCGAGCCCCGAGCCCCACTACAATATTCTGGTGGGCGGCATCGGCGGCACAGGCGTTGTCACCATTGGCGCACTCATCTCCATGGCAGCTCACCTGGAAGGCAAGGGTGTCACCGGTCTGGACTTCACGGGCCTCGCCCAAAAGAACGGCGCTGTTATCTCTCACATCCGCATCGCCGACACACCGGCGGGTCTGGATGCGGTGCGGATCGGCGAACTTTCCGCTGACCTCCTTTTGGGCTGCGACATGGTGGTGGCAGGCGGCCTCGACGCCCTGACCCGCTGCGACCGAGGCCGCACCTGGGCACTCGTCAACACGCACGAAACACCCACGGCAGACTTCACCTTGAATACCAACACGGTGTTGCCGGTGGATTTAACAACAGGCGCGATCAAACGCTCAATCGGCGAAGATCGCACCACCCTTGTGGATGTGACCTCCTATGCCTTCGCGCTCTTTGGTGACGCGATCGCATCCAACCTCATGCTGCTCGGTCACGCCTATCAGCAGGGCTATATCCCGCTCTCCGTGGAATCGATCGAGCGCGCGATTACGCTGAACGGCGTTTCCGTGAAGCAAAACCTGCGCAGCTTCCGTTGGGGCCGCCTACTCGCCCACGATCCGGAAGCTGTTAAAGAACGCGCCTTCGCTGAAAAATTCGAGGCCGATCCAATTGCCGAAACTTTCGAGGACAAGCTGGCCCGACGGATTGAGCATCTCACCGGGTATCAAAACGCGGCCTATGCGCAGCGCTACGAAAATCTGGTCAACAAAGCGAAAACCCTCGACGAGAGCCTCGGCCGTCATGAGCTGACAGAAGCAGTTTTGAAAAACTACTTCAAACTGCTCGCCTACAAGGATGAATACGAGGTGGCCCGTCTATATACCGATGGCCGTTTCCGCCAGAAACTGCGCTCTGAATTTGCCGGCGATTACAAGTTGGAACTCCTCATGGCGCCGCCGCTTCTGGCCAAGAAAGACACCCACACAGGCCTGCGCAAGAAACGCGCCTTCAATGGCCGGTTTGTCTTCCCGTTCTTGGGGATTCTCGCCAAGGGCAAAGCCCTGCGGGGCACCTGGGCCGATCCTTTCGGTTATCAGGAAGAGCGACGCTTCGAACGCGCCTTGATTGCCAAATACGAAGCAACCCTGGATGCACTCTTCAGCAGCCTTGGGGCGGGCAATTACCAGAAGGCCGTTGAAATCGCAAACCTGCCGGATCGCATTCGCGGCTTCGGTCATATCAAAGAAGAAAACAGAACCTCTGTTGAAGAGGAATGGGACGTCAAACTGCGTCAGTTCCAAAACCCTGACGACACAAAACTTGCGGCTGAATAGCCAAACAATAGAAGGAAGTAAGTCCATGGTGTTCTCGGCACCCTCATTTGATGATCACGAGAAGGTCGTATTTGGATACGACGAGGCAACCGGCTTGAAAGCTATCATTGCCATCCATCGCAAGGGCCCGAAGGGGCGCGCGCTTGGCGGATGCCGTATGGTGGATTACAAGAGCGAAGAGGAAGCCCTCAACGATGTGCTTCGCTTGTCGCGCGGCATGACGTTCAAATCGGCCGTAAGCGGCCTTGCTCTGGGCGGCGCGAAAAGCGTGATCATGGGCGATCCGGCAAAGAAAACGCCGGAGCTCCTGCGCGCTATGGGCAAATTCGTCGACAGCCTGGGGGGCGCTTATTACACAAGTGTCGACGTTGGCATCTCTGCAGACGACGTCGACGTCATGTCATCAGTGACGAAATATGCCGTCTCGGGCGGCGATCCCTCCCCCATGACGGCCTTGGGCGTTTACCAAGGCATCAAAGCGGCAACCAAAGCCAAGCTCGGCTCCAATGACCTGAATGGCATAAGAGTTGCGATCCAGGGCATCGGCAAGGTCGGCTATGGCCTCGCGGAATATCTGGCACAAGAAGGCGCAGAAATCTTCGTCGCTGATGTCAATGCCGCCGCCCTCGACAAAGCGGCCCAGGAGCTCGGTGCCCATGTCGTGGACCTCGACGCCATCTGGGATCAGAACGTGGACATCATCGCCCCTTGCGCGCTCGGCGCGTCTGTCAACGATGACACCATCGCCCAAATGAGAGCGTCAATTATTGCTGGCGGCGCCAACAATCAGCTCGCCCACGATGGCCTGGCCGAAGTACTCAAGGACAAGGGCGTCCTCTACGCACCCGACTATGTGATCAACGCGGGCGGCGTCATCCAGGTGGACAGCCACGTGGACATGTTCTCAGAAGACGAGGTGCGCAGCCGCACCATGGGTATCTACGACACGCTTCTGCGCATCTTTGAGCGCGCCGAGCGGGATAACATCACCACCTTGAAGGCCGCCGAAGACGAAGCCATCGCCCGCATGAACGCCGCGATGGCCGAAGCAGCCGAATAAAGCATCTAAGAGCCCGGCCCGCGCCGGGCTCGCACCCTCCCCAAAATAAAACGGCGCCCGCCCCGCAAAACAGGGCTGGCGCCATTTCTGTATCTAGTCCCGTGCCTCATTGAGATTTGGGGGGAGGAGGGCGAGGCAGCCCGAACTAGATTAAAACCTTGGTCGATTAGACGAACAGCATTTCTGCTTGCGCACCGGTTGTAGCCAATGCGTAGCCGACGAAGATCGCGCCGACGACCAAAACTTCGAGAGTACGTGTCACGTAATCCATTTTTCTATCTTTCAATCAGTCAAGAATTGTTCCGTTGTTGTGAAGGGAACATAGTCATGGATTGCCAAATGAGTATTGCAATGTCTGCATAGCGGACCCAACGGCTATGCAAAACGCAAGGTTTCCGCCAAAGCCCTGTGTGACCACCATCATAGGGCTGTGAGGGCTGAACAATAAAATCGCCAGATTATGGAAGAACGAGTCATTCCGGTCGCAAAGTATCCCTACTCCGCCGCATCTTCCCGCTTCGGCAATCGCCAGTCAGGCCGGGGGAAATGGCAGGTATAACCGCTGGGAAACCGCTCCAGGTAATCCTGATGCTCCGGCTCCGCTTCCCAGAAATCGCCAACCGGCGCGACCTCGGTCACCACCTTGCCGGGCCAGAGGCCTGAGGCATTGACGTCCTCAACCGTATCAAGAGCCACCTGATGCTGCGCCTCGCGGCCATAAAAGATCGCTGACCGATAGGACATGCCTAAGTCATTGCCCTGGCGATTGACCGTGGTTGGGTCATGGATTTGAAAAAAGAATTCAAGCAACGCCCGGTAGCTCATAATCGAGGGATCAAACATGACCTCAATCGCTTCCGCGTGGGTGCCATGATTGCGATAGGTCGCATGGGGTACATCCCCGCCGGAATATCCGACCCGTGTGGATTTCACGCCCGGTATCTTGCGAATAAGGTCCTGCATGCCCCAGAAGCATCCGCCTGCCAGCACCGCGCGTTCAATGGTCATCGGGTTTCTCCTTCAAACAGTTTCAAATATTCCCCATAGCCTTCTGCCTCCAGGTCTGCAACCGACACAAAGCGCAAGGAAGCTGAATTGATGCAATAACGTAGCCCTGTCGCCTCTTTCGGTCCATCCGGAAACACATGGCCTAAATGACTGTCCCCGTCCTTGGAGCGCACTTCGGTACGCCGCATGCCGTGGCTGTCATCGAACAGCTCGACAATTCGGGCTTCATTAATGGGCCGGGTAAAACTTGGCCAGCCGCAGCCGGACTCATATTTGTCCGAAGAGGCAAAAAGCGGCTCTCCGCTGACCACATCGACATAGATGCCGACCTCTTTGTGGTCGTTATAGGTCCCGGTAAAGGGCCGCTCGGTTCCATTTTCCTGGGTTACGCGGTATTGCTCCGGGGTGAGCCGATCTATCGCCTCTTGCGTCTTCTGGTAGTCACTCATGGGGGTAAAGCCTCCTCGCCCCTTAACATGGTCGCAAATGGAGCCAATTTCAATTCCTTGCCCTTCACGAACCCGTGCAGGACCCCGTCGACCGGCCTGTGATTTCTGATAGGATGGCGTTTAAACTGATCCGGCTGAGGAATGAGTCGAAATGTGAGGGGCGCGAAACGTGAGCATCCGCAAGGAAGTCTGGGAAACTCTTGAGGTCACCGACAATCTGCACCTGAAAGGGCGCTGGGTGGACCTGGCACTGATGACCCTGATCCTGCTCAATGTGGTGGCGGTGAGCCTTGAATCCGTGCGCCCCCTCTATGAGCAATACAGCCAATTTTTTGATGCTTTTGACGCCTTCTCCGTGACCGTCTTCACCATCGAATATATCGGCCGGGTGTGGTCCTGCGTCGAGCGCGCGGGACAGGTGCACGGGCTAAAATCCTTCAAATCCCGCCTCGCCTACATGATGACACCTCTTGCGCTCATCGACTTGCTGGCGATTGCCCCCTTCTATTTGGCCGCCCTCATTCCGGGACTTGATCTCCGCTTCTTGCGGGTCATCCGGATCATGAGAATCTTCAAATTAACGAGATATTCCAAGGCTGTAGCCATTCTTCTTAATGTCCTTTCACAAGAACGCAGAGCCTTCGGCGCGGCCATCGTCGTCCTCGCGGTGGTCGCCATTCTGGCAGCCAGCGGCATCTATCTGTTTGAACACCGAGCCCAGCCGGAATACTTCGGCTCGATCCCAGAGTCTCTGTGGTGGTCCGTGGTTACCCTCA
This sequence comes from Alphaproteobacteria bacterium, assembly GCA_006226415.1. Classification (GTDB taxonomy): domain Bacteria; phylum Pseudomonadota; class Alphaproteobacteria; order M2410; family M2410; genus M2410. The sequence continues at coordinate 15,559 of SBGZ01000093.1, read as the reverse complement.
CGACGGTGGGCTATGGGGACGTCACGCCGATCACCCTCGGCGGCAAAATATTCGGCGGCATCGTCGCTGTGGTGGGTGTTGGCATGATTGCCCTGCCCGCTGGTATTTTGGCCTCCGGCTTTGTCGATGAACTCCGCCGCCGGGAGCGCCAATATGAGTTTGAGGTGGCCCGCGCCCTCGAAGACGGCATCATCACCCCCCGCGAGCGACGCAAGCTCGAAAAACTGCGCAATCAGCTCGGCTTGCCCGAGGATCCCCAGCATGCCCTCGACAAAGAAGCCGCCCTCCAGGCCGATCTCTGCCCTCTTTGCGGCCAATCTCTGGCTGTCGAAGAGGCCATCAAAAAGCTTGAGGACCAGGAGGACTAGTCCTCTTGTTGCCGGATGTAATTTCCTCTAACCCTAACGGGTGCCATTTTCTTTCCAGGAGCCAATAAATGTCGAAACCGCCCCTTGACGCCGAAAAATCGACGACCTCAGACGATCTCGCCGCCGAGGCAGCCCCGAAGGTCTTCACCTCCAAGGGCACTGTTTCCATTGGCCGAAACAAGATCGGATATGAAGCAAAAGCCGGTTGGCTGCCGCTGCGCGACAAAGATCGCGTCCGCGCCGATGTGTTCCACACCTATTACCGTTCGACGGAAAAGCATTCAGGCCCGCGCCCTGTTACCTTTGTTTTTAATGGCGGCCCGGGCGCCTCTTCAGCCTTTTTGCACATCGGGGCCATCGGCCCGGTTCGGGTTGATGTCAATCCAGACGGCACCGTGCCGGCCTCGCCTGCCCGCCTCGTCAATAACAACGAAAGCTGGCTGGAGTTTACCGACCTGGTCTTTGTCGACCCGGTCGGGACGGGCCTGAGCCGCACGCGGCCCGCGGACCAAAAGGACGGTGACGCCAAACCCGAAGCCAAGGAAGACACCTTTTACTGGAACGTCCAGAGCGATTTGGATTTCCTGTGCGATTTCATCACCAATTTCCTGACCCGGGAAAAACTCTGGACCGCCCCTATCTATCTGGCAGGTGAAAGCTATGGCGGCTACCGTGTGGGCCGTCTGGTGCGCCAGCTCCAGGAAAAAGCAGGTGTCGGCCTATCTGGCGCTGTGCTGATTTCTCCCGCCATGGAATGGGACACACTCTTTGCCGGTGACTACAACACCTTCGCCTTGACCCAGCTCATTCCCTCAATGGCCGCTGCTGCCCGCCACCATGGCCGCTGTGATGCCGCCAAACAGGGCGAGGATCTGGATGCCTTTCTGGAGCGCGCCGAAACTTTCGCCTTCGGCACCGCGCTCCCCGGCCTCTCACTGGGCAAGCTGCAACCCAATGACGGACACGTCAAACTCCTGCGCGCCCTGTCTGATTGGCTGGGGCTCAAAAAGGAGGTCATTGAACTGCACCAGGGTAAGATCAACTTCCTGACCTTTACCCGCGAGCTGTTCCGCGACGAAAAGAAAGTCTTGGGCTGGTATGATGCGGCCATCGTGGCTGACGACCCCTTCCCGGCCTCCGGCGACTTCAAAGGCGTCGACATGACACTCGGCGGCCAGGACCGAATTTATACGGTTGGGGCGAACACCCATATTCGCGAAAACCTGGGGGTTGAGAGCGACCTCAAATATGAACTCCTGTCCCACAATGTCCACCAGAACTGGCAGTGGCACGACCCCAAGGCGGGCGAACCCGTGCCCCCAGGGGCCACCGATGATCTGGCGGTCGGCATTTCCATCAACAAGGACATGAAGGTCACCATCGTTCATGGCATCTACGATCTGGTGACCCCCTATTTCACCTCCAAATATCTCGCCCTGCAGCTGGCGGCCAGCTATCCGGAGGCGGCCAAGATTGACCTTAAGAATTATGAGGGTGGCCACATGTTCTACATGTGGGAGGCCTCCCGCAAAGCCTTCACCAAAGACATGAAGGCCTTCTACGCCAAAGCGGGATAACCAGCATGATCCTATCCAAAAAATGGCTGGCCCGCTTGAAGTTCCGGGAACTTTTTCTAGTCGTACTGGCCCTCACCATCCTTGATTTTTTCCTGCTTGATCCAATCCCGCTTCTTGATGAAGCCCTCTTCACCTTGCTGACCCTTGTGCTGGGCTCCCTCAAAAAACGGATCGACAACCCTGACAGCCACCCCAAAAGGAAGGCCCTGAAATAATGAAACTCTTTCAAGTTATTTTGAGCGCCCTTATCATTATGACCACGACCAGTGCATGCTCTGCCGACACCCCCCAATCCGTAGATATGATTGTTGAGGGCGACTACCTCGTGACCATGGACGCCGAGGGCACCATCATACAAGATGGCGCCATTGCCGTGAAGAATGGCGAAATTCTCGCGACCGGCACGCGGCAAGACATACATGCTCAATACACCTCAGAAAACGTCATTCCCGGCACCAACAGGGTGCTGATGCCGGGTCTTATTAACGGCCATACCCATACGGCCATGACCCTCTTTCGCGGCATGGCAGATGACTACGACCTGATGACATGGCTCACGAATTACATCTTCCCCATGGAGGGACGATTTGTTGACCCGGAATTCGTCAAAATTGGCACCGAGCTCGCTTGCCTTGAAATGATCCGAGGCGGCACCACGACTTTTGTTGACATGTATTTCTATCCGGAAGTCATCGCCGATGTGACAGAACGTTGCGGCATGCGCGCCATAATTGGTGCGCCTGCCATCGATTTCCCGAGCCCGGGGTTCAACGGCTGGGACGATTCCTATGCCGCCGCGATTGAGTTTGTCACAAATTACCAAAGCGCTTCAGGCCGCATAACCGCTGGCTTTGCGCCTCATGCGCCTTATACCGTCACGCCAGAGCATTACGCAGCCTTGGCTGCCAAGGCAAAGGAACTAGGGGCACCGATCACCACCCACATCGCCGAAGATCAGGCTGAGGTCAAAACCATCAAGGAGCGCTACGGCACAACCTCTATCGACCTACTCAACAAGCAAGGCGCCTTTGACGTCACCATGATTGGTGCCCACATCGTTTGGCCCACCGACGAGGACATGGATATTCTCAAGGAAAAAGGCGTCGGCCCTATCCACAACCCGACTTCCAATATGAAAACCGCCGCCGGGTTTTCTCCGGTACAGGAGATGATTTCCAAAGGTATTGATGTCGGCCTTGGCACCGATGGCGCCGCCTCCAACAACGACCTCGACATGTGGGAAGAGATCCGCATGGCCGCCCTGATCCACAAAGGCTTCAATGCAGACGCCACGGTGATGCCGGCAGAGACCGTCCTTCAGACCGCCACCTCCATGGGTGCGCGCGCCATTGATATGGGCGGGCAAATTGGCTCTCTCGAAGCAGGCAAACGCGCCGACATGATTCAGATCAGCCTCGACGCACCACGCCTGACACCGCTCTACAATGTCCTGTCCCACTTGGTCTATGTTGCAGATTCAGAAGACGTGGTAACCACCATCATCGATGGTCAGGTGGTCATGCTAGACAGTGAAGTACTGACATTGGATGCCGAGGCTGTCAAAGCCGCGGCGGTTGCCAAATCAGATGAGATCAAGGCCGCATTGGCGCAAGGTCCCTCCGATTAAATTTAAAAAGATCAGGTGAGTTCGGGACCTCAGTCGCAGGTCCCGGATTCGCAGCGCATGGTCAGCGTATTACTGAGATTTCCATCTCCAAAGACGCCAAAAATATCAAGAAAAGCGACCTCGCTATAAGGCGCTGAAATGGTCACAGTAACATCCTTGCCACCGCCCGAATTGCCGGTTGCCGTCACTGTATAGGTCAGCGGATAAATCAGCCGGGCCTGCGCAAAGGCATTTGCTTCCGAAGACGTAATCTCACCCACGGCCATGGTACGAGCCGTTTCGCGCACCACATCCACCATGTTGGAATTGGCCGCAAACAAAAATCCAAATTGACCAATGCTGGCAAAAATGAAAATCAGAAGCGGCACCACAAGAGCCGCTTCAACCATAGCTGCGCCCTTCTGATTTCTGTAAAGATTAACCATTCTTGCGAACGTCATAGCTGTCGCTCCGGATATCGATTTGCCCACACTGAACCCGTCGCCCCTTCCACGGATTGATCAAAAGATAACATATTCAACAAATTATGTCTCTACCCATGGGTTAACCGGTTAAAGGGTTGGAGAGCTACTAAAATTCGCCGACCATATGTTTGGCCAAAAACCGGTCCAATGCCTCAAAAAGCTGCCACTGCTCAAAATAGTCCCAGTCGCGGTGCCCGGCGCTGGAAATTTCGACAAATTTCACATCCTTGCCCAGACTTTTGAGTGCTTTTTCCATCGTCTTTGACTGCTCAATTGGAACGATCGCATCGCGAGCCCCGTGAACCAGGAGTACCGGCATATTGATGCGACCTGCATTTCTGGCCGGAGAAATATCAATGAGATGAGGACGGTCCGCCGTGGGATGCCCTATGGACTTGAGCCAATACTCATAAACCGAGGAGTTGCTGCCGTCCTCGCGGCGCACATAGTCGAGCATATCCAGAAGATCAGAGACACCGGCAATGCTGACAGCACAATTGAAGAGGCCATTGTCCCTTTGAGCCTCTGCCAAAGCTGCATAGCCACCATAACTCGCACCTACAATGCACATGTTGTTCGGCGATGCCAATTGCCGGTCGAGAAGCATCTGCGCGGCGTCTTCAAGATCGTCCTGCATCTTGCCGCCCCACTCGCCATAGCCAGCCTCCGCGAACTTGGCGCCAAAACCGGAAGAGCCCCGGAAATTAACTTGCAACACCCGGTAACCCTGGCTGGCGAGATATTGAACCATGGGATTGAAATCATAATGGTCTCGGGTCTCCGGCCCACCGTGAGGCAAAACCACCACTGGAGAGTAATATTTCTCCCGGCCGATTGGGTGTGTGACATAAGCAGTCAGACCCAGCCCATCTCGCGCCTTGAAGTGCATTACTTCCATCTGTCCGAGATCTTCTGAGTCCAGCCGCGGCCAACGACTGTTCAACATACTCATAGAGCGGGTCGGCAAGTCATATAGATAGTAATCGCCAGGAAGCTTCGGACCCGAAACCAAAACAACAAACCGTGTGCGCATCAGGTTGGTATCCACAATCAACACATTTACCTGATTGCCAAAACTGGCGTTGATCTGCTGATACATAGATTGAATCCCTGGTTCGTCGGATACCAGGTCAAAACGATCCGCAATGAAATACCCCCCTAACACCCCCCCTTTGAGCTTATCAACAGCAGCGGCTGTGATATCGTACTGGGGATGTGAATAGACTTTCTCAATGAACTGGCGCGTGTGGATGTCGTATAGATAAACTGACTTACGATCCTCTCCGTCGGGTCGGGCAATGACATAGACCTGCCCCCGCTTTGGTCCGGCGCCGAGCGGGAGATACTCAGGCACTTCATCAAGATCGCTCACCTTACTGCGAAGATATTCCACCCACCGTTTGCCCTCGTCATCGTAGCGGTGAAAATACAACATTGATTGACGGCGGTTGGTATCGACCCGCACCTGCGGTTCGCCGGCTCGATCGAGAACCCAATAGAGTGTAAATCTGCTGCCGGCGGAAACTTTTTCATACTTGCCCGTATAGACATTGACCTTGTAAAGCCCCAGGGAATTATTCTTCCAAAGGGACATATAGACCCGATCTGGATCCGTGGGATGAACGTCTGAAACATTGCTGGTAAAGCGGTTACGCGACAGAATGCGCCGATCGCCCTCGAACAGCAGCAAGGTGTTGGAGCCATCGCGGTCAAAGGCAAGTGTTCGTGTGGCGAGCCCTTTAATGTAACGTCGATCTTTCGTCAGCGTCATGGTCAAAACACCGACCAATAAACGTTCGTCGCTCGCCCATTTCTGCCACAGAATTTCAAGGTCCGTGCCGATTGGAATGCTCCGTACGGCCTCCTGACCGGACAGGTCCGCGATCCGGATTTCACCTCGCGTGCCCTTTTGAACGATGACAGAGAGATAGCGACCGCTGGGAGACAGTTCCGGCGGCCGCACCTCCTGATCCCGATAAAAATCAGTAACAGACGGGCCGATGCGCACAAATCCCGTGCACATGATCGCGCACAAGGCAACGACAACAACAAACATCCGCCGCATCCGCACCCCCATCTTAGTCATTCACATGCAGGGCCCAATCAGGCCATCTCACCTAGAACTGCCCGGTCAAATGTTTCGCGAAAAAAGTCTCCATTTCCTGAAAAAACTTCATCTCGTTTTCATTATCCCAATAGGAGTGACCCTCTTCTTCAATCTTCACAAATCGTACCGGCTTCTTAAGACGCTTCAAGGCGCCCTCCATAAGCTCGGATTGATCAATCGGCACGCGAGTGTCGTCCTCGCCGTGGATCAAAAGAACCGGAATTTCCATTCCAGAAGCGTTGGATGCCGGTGACCAGGCAAACAGACGACTTCTCTCTGTTTCCGGATCGCCAATTACCTTCAGCCAATACTGATAGGTATCGGAATCTTCCCCCAGCCTGTCCTCGACATACTCCATAAATTCAAGCAGCTGTGAAATGCCAGAGACGCTAATCGCGCAGTTGAAAAGACCGCTATTTCTCTGAACCGCTGCCAAGGACGCATAGCCGCCATAACTGGCGCCGGCTATACAAATATTGCCCTTTGTTGCCAGCCCTTTCGAGATCATGAGGTTCGTTACGTCCTCCAGATCATCCTGCATTTTGCCGCCCCATTCTTTGTAGCCTGCTTCTGCAAATTTCCGCCCGAAGCCACCAGAACCTCTAAAGTTTGGCTGAACCACTCGGTACCCACGGCTCGCAAGAAATTGGACCATGGAGTCAAAGTCGTAATAATCCCGGGCCTCAGGTCCCCCATGAGGAAGGATAATGGTGGGCGCTGAGACATTCTCCCGCCCCACGGGATGGGTGACATAGGCCGTCTCGGCCAACCCGTCGCGCGCGGTAAAATGCACAATTTCCATACGCCCCAATTGTGAGGCACTCAAGTTCGGCCAGCGCGAATTCATTTTGGAAATCTGACGTGACGGCAAATCGTAAAGATAATATTCGCCCGGTCGTTTGGGCCCGGAAACGTATAGGATAGCCCGATCACCATTTTTCGACATATTGGTATATCTGACATTCGACTCATTGCCAAAAAATGCATTGGCATGCTCAAACGGTTCCGTGACATCTGGCCGATTCGACATCAATCCCAGTCGGTCTTTATAAAAGGTTGCCCCAACCAGCTCCTTTGAGCCGTAGGACACCAAAGCCCCCTCGATATCTACTTCGGGGTGCGAATAGACCTTTTCCAGATAAGTCTCATTTTCTGTATCATATAGATAAATCGCTGTTCGATCCTCGCCCTCCGGCAAGGCAATCACATAGAATTGGTTTTCCTCCGGACCTGGCGCAATAGGCCAATAGTCTGGTTCTTCCTCCTCCCGGGTATCGATGCGCTTGTACTCGGTCCATATCTGTTCGGTTTTATCAAACTTGTAGAAATAGAGCATTGTTTCATGTCGGTCCGTGTCCACCCGAATTTGAGGAATGCCCGCATCATCGACAAACCAGCGCAACGTATGAGCCGAGCCTTCGCTCACCAAATCATACTCACCAGTGTAAATATTGATTTTGTAGAGTTTAACACGTCCATTTTGCCACAAGGGAATGAGCACATTTTGGGGATCATCCGGCAACACGCTGGAGATGTGACTTGTAAACCTGTTTTTCGTTAGAATCCGTCGCTCCCCGTCAAAGAGAAGCAAGGCCCCACTACCGTCCCGGTTAAAAGCCAAAGTTCGGGACGCAAAAGATCGAATGACTTTTCTGTTCTTCGAATAGGCAATTGCCAGAACACCAACCAGCAAGCGATCATCACTTGCCCACTCCAGCCACAAGACATGCGCGTCTTTACCGATCGGAATCAACTGTTGCGCCTCACGCCCGGACAAGTCGGCAATCCCCACAGAATAAAAGTCATCCTGTTCACGCACCACAGAAAGGTAGCGACCGCTTGGAGAAAGCTCAGGCGCCCGTGCGACCGGATCGATAAAGAAATCCTCAATCGGCACAACTTGTTCTGCTAAAACGGCCGACGGCCACAGCGCTAGTAAAACAAAAAGTGAAAAAATGCGTTTCATCACTTAATCCTCAAATAAAGAAAAGTCCGCAGCACCACCGCGGACACTAAAATTGCCCCGTGAGGTGGTTCCCTAGAAATGTTTCCATTTCCTGATAAAGCTCCATCTCGTTCTCATTGTCCCAATAGGAGTGACCTTCTTCCTCAATCGTGACAAAACGAACCGTCTTGCCGAGCCGTTTCAAAGCGCCCTTCATTTTTTCAGATTGTTTAATGGGAACAATTTCATCCAGATCCCCATGAACCAGCAAAATGGGTATGCCGATCGAGGAGGCATTGCGAGCTGGGGATACCAGTCGCAATCGCTGCGAATCCTTGCTTGGATCACCAATGGCCTCCGTCCAATATAGATAGGCGTCGGAGTCCTGACCCTCCTCTTTCCGCACAAAGCTCAGAAAATCAGGAAGGTCGGAAATACCGGAGATGCTGATCGCGCACTTAAAAAGACCGTTATTGCGTTGCGCTGCCAGAAGCGCCGCATAGCCACCATAGCTGGCACCAGCAATACACATGTTGTCAGAAGAAGACAGATTCCTTGCCATCAACATCCTGGCGCCATCCTCAAGATCATTCTGCATCTTGCCGCCCCATTCGCCGTAGCCTGACTCCGCAAAATGTCGACCATACCCAGAAGACCCTCTGAAATTGACCTGCAAAACGCGATATCCCCGGCTCGCCAAAAATTGCACCATGGGATCAAAGTCGTAGTAGTCACGGGCCTCTGGTCCACCATGGGGAAGCACCACTGTTGGTGCCATGACGCCATCTCTTCCAACGGGATGCGTAACATAGGCCGTCAGATCCATCCCATCGCGCGACTTAAAATGCACAATCTCCATTTGACCCAGCTCATTTTCAGAAAGCTCCGGCCAACGATTGTTAATGCGATCAAGATCTTTTGTTGGAAAGGTGTAGATATAATATTCGCCGGGGCGGCGCGGCCCCGATACATAAAGGAGTGCGCGCGTTCCGTCATCGTTCATGTCGACATATTCAACGTTCGACTCATTGTTGAACTGAGCGTTGAGATACTCAAATGGTTCGATTATTTGCGGCCAGTCTGAGAGGAACCCTAAGCGATCCTCATAATAAGTGGCTCCAACCAATCGGCGCCCCCGATCCGTCAGGATAGGGCTGTCAAGATCAACCTTTGGGTGCGAATAGACTTTCTCGAGATAGCTGCTGCTTTCCAGATCGTAAAGATAGATGGCCGAGCGGTCTTCCCCATCCGGCGTAGCCATGACATAGAATTGACCAGGCTCTTTTCCAGGGCTTATCGGCCAAAACTCAGGAGGCTCGTCCTTTTTGACATTAAAGGTTTTGTAAAGCGCCCAGTCACCTTGCTTTTCTTCATAGCGGTAGAAATACAGCATCGTACCGCGCTTATTGCTGTCAATTCGGATTTTAGGAATGCCGGATGAATCTGACAGCCACTTGATTGTATGGCGTTTGCCCTTACTGATCTTTTCAAACTGGCCATCATAGATATTGACCTTGTACAGATTGAATACCTTATCCTGCCATAGCGGAATGAGAACATGTTCACGGTCGTCGGGCAAAAACGAAACATTTGAAGTAAAACGATTATTTCTTAGCAACCCGCGCTCACCCTCAAAGAGCGTCACAGATCGACCGCCGTTACGATCAAAAGCCACCGTTCGCGATGCCACGTCGATCAGAAATTTCCCATCGCTGGTGTAGCTAAGGAGTAAAAGGCCGACCAGTAAACGATCATCAGAGGCCCAGCGTAGCCAAAGCACATGTCCCCCGCCCGTTGGAATCATCCGAATGGGCTCTTTTCTCTCAATATCAGCAATGGCGATCGTTTCAGTATCGCCATGATCCCGAATAACCGACAGGAAACGCCCACTGGGAGAGAGCATCGGCGAATTCGCCGCAGGCTCAATGAAAAAGTCCGTAATAGGAACCTGTGGGTCCGCCCAAGCACCACCGACACCCACACCCCATAGACAAAAAGCTACAAACAACCGCCGCATTTGCATCCCCCAATATGGCCACCCCCTGGCACAACCCTAGAGTTGCACAGCTTGGCCAGATCGGCAAGTTGGTTGAAGGGGCCGAGACAAAAAAGGGGCTGTTTTCATGGAATTTTTATCGCGGAAAAGTGCCCCGAAGGGCCCTGATTGAGGTAGATTCACCTAACATCCGCGACAACATTTGATTCCTCAAAGAGAGCTGCGCCCATGAGCGACATCCCTGCCCCCAAAAGCAAAATCAGACCCCATCCGGTGCGTCTGCTGGAAACCATTCGGCGCATGCGACAGCGCGACAACCTAGCCGACAGCAACCCCATGCTGCGCGAGGCCCTGGAGCGGCACAAGTTTGAGGGCCTGGCCATGGCAGTGCGCGCGCGCTGGCTCGCGCTCGCCATCATTGCTCTGGTCCTGCCGCTCACATCACAGGGCCTTGGCGGCGCCGTTCTTTATTACGAAGGCATCATTGCGCTCTTCGCTCTCAACGGCTGGGCTCAGCTGAAAGTCGGAGAGCTTGCCCAGTCCCGGCGTGAACTCGTCCTCATCTGGTTCGACGTCATCCTCATGACCGTCACGCTTTTAGTACCCAATCCATTGCTGAAGGGTGATTGGCCCACCGCCATGCAGTTTCAGGTAGTTCATTTTTCCTACTTTTACATTCTGCTCATACCCGCGGTCATGGCCTATTCCTGGCGAACGGTCTTCTCCTTCAGCACCTGGGTGGCTGTCCCCTGGCTGATCGGCGCGGCCATTATAGCCAACTTCGGACATACAATTCCGGAACTGACCACGCGCATCGCCGAGGCGGTCGGCACCCAATCACGACTGGCGCAGATCCTCGATCCCAACAGAGTTTCGATCGGCGACCAAGTGCAAGAGGTGGTGATTTTCTCAATCTGCGCCATCACCCTCGCGATCAACGCCTGGCGCACCAACCAACTCGTCATTTCCCAGGCCGAGGTCGCCCAGGAACGCTCCAACCTGGCGCGCTACTTCGCTCCGCGCATGGTCGACGCCCTGGCAAGCCAAACCCGTTCTCTGGGCGAAGAGCGCTCCCAAATCGTCGCCCTCCTGTTTGCCGATATTGTCGGCTTCACCCGCATCGCAGAGCAACTCACCCCCACCGCGACGATGGATCTCCTGCGCGAGTTTCACCGCCGCATGGAGCAAGCGGTCTTTTCTCACGAAGGCACCCTCAACAAATTCCTCGGCGATGGTCTCATGGCCTCCTTTGGCACCCCCGATGTCGGCCCCGACGATGCCCGCAATGCCCTTGCCGCCGCGCGGGACATGATCCGATTGGTTGGTGAATGGAATGAAGAGCGCATGGGCAGAGGTCTCCTCCCTATTCAGCTTTCCGTTGGTGTGCACTACGGCGAGGTCACCCTCGGCAATGTTGGGTCTGAGCGCATCCTCGAATTCGCCGTGATTGGCGACACCGTTAATGTGGCGAGCCGTCTGGAGGGACTGACACGAGAGATCGGAACACCGCTGATCATTTCTGAAACGCTCTATGCCAAAATCGATGGAGAAGCCGACACTGATCATCTGCTCGCCGACTTTGCCCCGCGCGAAACCCGCACCTTGCGGGGCCGCGACGATCCCGTGAGCTTTTACGCACTCAAAGCATAATCGAAGGAACCACCCATGCCACAACTTGAAGGTTTTCAGGGCAAGCTGGCCCTTGTCACCGGCGCCGGCGACTGGATCGGCGAAATGCTGGCGCGCAATCTCGCCCGCTGCGGTATGCGCGTTTGCGTCCAGGATATCCGGGCCGAGGCCGCCGCCCGCGTGGCCGCAGAAATTGGCGCGGGCGCTTTCCCCCTCGTTTTCGATGTCAGCGACCGCGAAGCCGCTATCGCTGCTGCTGAAAAGGTAAAAGCAGAACACGGCCCCCTCAATCTCCTCTGGATCAACGCCGGTGTCGGCGTTGGCTCGCCCCTTCTCACCGGCAACCCTCGCAACATCGAATGGGGTTTTAACGTCAACGTTCTGGGCGTCATCTGGACCGCCCAGGCCTTTGTGCCTCTGATAGGGGAAGCAGCAGGCGCAAGGCATGTCGGCATCACCGCCTCCAGCGCCACGCTCCGCCCGCCCGAGGGTGACTTTCCCCTCTACGCCACCACAAAACACGCGACCTTTGCTGTGGGCGAAGCCCTAAAGGGAGAGCTTGCCAGAGAAGGCATCGCAACCACACTCCTGAACCCCGGTCTCCTCAACACCAAGATTTGGGACGGCGCCAAGGCCCGGCCAGAGCGCTTTGGCGGCGCCCGCCACATAGACCCGGCCATAGCGACCCGCTGGAACGAGGCCAAATCGCCAGAGGTTATGTGGCCCCACATCGCGAAAGTCATTGAGGCGGGAGGCGGCATCCTCACCTGCCAGACCGAAGAAGGTCTTGTCGAGGCCTTCGACGCCCGCGCGAAAGACATTCGAGGTAGCATTGTCCGGGTCTGAACCCCCGAGGGCAATCTGTCGCATAACAAACGATGATCTAGGCTGGCGACACGCGCCCACCTCATGTAGATTGACCTTATGAACCGTCATGGGCTGACATTGAGAAGATATCCTGCGCGCGCCATCCTTGCGGCGATCGCGCTGATATGCTTCCAGTCCATGGGCCTCGCCCATGCCGCCAAATTTGAGTTTCAGGACCACCAGCACCACGGCATGCCCTGCACCATCATGGTGGCGGTTGAAAATGGCAGTCACCTGGATCTGGCAGCCGATCAGGTCATTCCCGTTTGTAATGGGGCTTTCGAAGCCCCTCAGGCTCAAATTGCCAAGGCCCTGACGCGGCCCCCTCTTCTTCTTCCCACCACCCGTGCGCCCCCGGCGCGCTGATCCATTCACCCTTTAAGTATCAGTTGTTTTGCGTGCGAACACGACGTTCCGCGCTTGGGAAGTCGCCTCCATGAATTACAAACCCGCCATTGCTGCGGCACTGTTGACCTCAGTCAGCCTGACAACCGCCGCCCTCGCCCAGATCAATCCGGACGAGATCGTTGTAACCGCCAAACCGATTGCCCGCGCAACCGATGAAATGGTGACAAGCAACAATGCCATGAACGCAGATGATATTTTGCGCGCGAGTGGCGCGACCATTGGCGAACTTTTGCAAAACGAGCCCGGCGTCACCAGCTCCTCCTTTGCCCCTGGCGCCAGCAGGCCGATCATTCGCGGTCTCGACAGCTTTCGCGTCCGGGTTCTTGAAAATGGCGCGGGCGCGCAGGACGTCTCAGCCTTGAGCGAAGACCACGGCATTCCCCTCGACCCTCTCTCTGCTCAGCGCATCGAGATCATCCGGGGACCGGCCGTGCTGCGCTATGGCTCGGCGGCCATTGGCGGCGCGGTCTCGGTCTTGAATGACCGAGTGCCCAGCCAAGGAAACGCGCCCCTATCCGGCAAACTCTCCCTCGCCGCCAGTCCGCAGGACAACGGTTATGAGCTTGGCCTGCTGCTGGACGGCGGCACCGGCCACTATGGTTGGCATGTGGACGCTTACAAGCGCGACACCGATGATTATGAAATCCCCACAACCCCGGGCAAACAGACCAATTCAGCCGTCGCCTCGCAGGGGTTTGCAATTGGCGGATCCCGGCTTCTGAACACAGGCCACATCGGCCTCGCCTGGTCGCATTTTGAAAGCGACTACGGCATTCCTGCCTCACTGACCACGCCTGCGATCCATGGGGATATCAGCCTCGACATCACCCAGGACAAACTCCAGCTCTCCGGAGCCTGGGACCTTGCTGCCCCCCTTGCCGATCACATTCAGTTCGAAGGCGCTTACTCTGAATACACCCACCATGAACTTGAAATGGCGACCGGCGACATCGGTTCCACCTTTGAAAATGATGAAGCCGAAATTCGCGTGGAGGGACTGCATGAAAATCGCGGCCCCTTTTCTGGCGCCATTGGCTTTCAAATTCGCAATCGAAGCCTTGCGGCCAAAGGCGAAGGAGGCCAATTGCTGGCCCCGGCGGACATGCGCTCGGTCGCGCTCTTCTTTTACGAAGACATATCTTTGCGTGAGCAGCTCAATCTGGAAATTGGCGCCCGCATTGAGCGAACCGAACTCAAAGGGATCGGCGTCATGGCGCCAACCCCCGAAGGCGTCACCCTGGGGCTCCCCCTCGACACCTATGGCAAAAGGGTCGCCCCTAAATTCACCCCCGCAAGTCTTTCAGCCGGTCTTGTCTACCGACACCCTGCGGGGCACTTGGAGGGCATCAACGCCGGGCTCACCTGGCAATATGTTGAGCGCGCCCCCGATATCCTGGAGCTCTTTGCCAAGGGACCTCATGAAGCCTCAGAAACCTTCGAGATCGGCTTGCCTGTTGCCGATAAAGAAAAAGCCCATTCCTTTGAGATTAACCTCAGGCGCGAGGAAAGTGATGAACATGCGCTCTCCTTCGATCTTGCGATCTACCATTCTGAGTTCAAGGACTTCCTCTACAAGCACGAAACCGGTTTCGTCTGCGGCGATGATTTTGACACCTGCGGCACATCGGGCGAGGCTGGCGTTGACGACGAACTCAAGCAAATCATTTACCGCCAGCAGGACGCGACCTTCAAAGGCCTGGAGGCAAGCTTTGCCTGGCGAGCTATTGATTGGGGCACAGGAGAGCTTTCTTTGGGACTGCGCGCCGACCAGGTGCGCGCAAAGCTCGGCGATGGCTCAAACCTCCCGCGCATCCCAGTGCGCCGTTATGGCGCCTCCCTCAACCTTTCCGAAGGGCCATGGGAAGCCCGCCTGGCCGCGCTCCGGGCGGAAAGCCCCAGGCATCTCGCTCTGAATGAAACGACAACCCCCGGCTATGTCAATTTGAGCGCTGATCTGTCCTATCGACGGGAGCTAGCCTCCGGCCACGAGATCCTTTTCGGTATTTCCGGGGACAACCTGTTGGACGCGGATATCCGCAATCACAGCTCCTTCCGCAAAGAAGAAGTGCTACAGCCCGGCCAGCGCCTGAAGGTCTACATGAGATCCGCCTTCTAAGGCGCACGAGCCTTGTCCCCTCCCTGAGGAGGCTCTAGGATCGGGCCCATGATGTTCGCTCATAAAATTACTCAGGCGCTGGCCGTGGTCTCCATCCTGGTCGCGCCCTCTTCACTGGCGGAGGATGTGCCGATGGAAACGGTCCCCACCTACGACGCCGCGCTCGCAAATGAACTCGGCGCCGATGACTACGGCATGCGCTCTTATATTTTTGTCTTGCTCAAGACGGGTCCAAAAGACGCCGACATCACCGACAAAGACGAACGCTCTGCCCTGTTCCGCGGACACTTCGCCAATATCAAAAAATTGCGCGAGCAAGGCGATCTGGTACTCGTCGGTCCACTGGACGGCGAAAATGGATTGCGCGGCATTATGATCTTCGCCGCCGATGACATAAGCGCCGCTCAGGCGTGGATGCAAGGAGACCCGACCGTTACCAGCGGCATCTTCGAACT
>SBGZ01000045.1 GCA_006226415.1 Alphaproteobacteria bacterium | reverse complement strand
GAGAGTTGCCGGAGTGGTCGAACGGGGCGGTCTCGAAAACCGTTGTGCCTTATGGGTACCGAGGGTTCGAATCCCTCACTCTCCGCCATGCAGTCGCTTGCGAACCGCCGGTCCCCGGATCTCCCCCGACATTCTCTTAACATTTCAAAGGCTTGCAGCGTCGCAGGCTGGATTTACCGGATGCGAGACAGCTGCTCGGCGGTCGCGAATGATATTCTGGCCGCCGAGGCTTGAAAACTGCAAGGGAAAGGCTGCAAGGACTCGATTGTCGCTTATGCCCCTTCGCCGAACATGAGGAGGATGCCTTCGACCGGCTCTTTGCGGTCATTGAAGAACTCATGCGTGACCTCCGCCGGGATCAGCATCGCTTCTCCCGCACGGATTGTCACTTCCTTGCCACCGATCAGGGCGCGTGCCTTGCCGCGCGTGATGATCAGAAGTGTCGGGAACGGATTGGTCCGTGACTTCTCGTCCTCGTTTACATGAGCGCCTTTTTCCATCCGCACCCAGGCAGAACGAAAACCGGGCTGATAGTAAAAGACCGCGACGTCCGCGCCATGGGTCTGGCGGGTCAGGCCTTCTCCAAACGGAATAATTTCCGGCGTGCCACGCGTCCAGAAGTGGAACAGGATCGAGAACATGTCGGCCATAAAGGTCTCGCCGGGTTGATAGCCCTCCATCACATCGACATCGACCGGCGCATAGTCCGATGAAAACGCACGCGCCGCGCCGGTGAGCGCATTCATCTCGCCCTTGTGGATCTTCGTCAGGCTTTCGACCGTATCGACCGAATAGAAGAAGGTCGGTTCGGGTGCCGGTCCTTCCGAAAGGGTGACGCTCGCCGGCGTATCGCCGTCCGCCTTGCGGGCGGTCACATGCCACATTTCGTTGGCCACTTTGATGCCGAAGGTCGCGTCCAGAAGCTCAACATCGGTGACGTAATCGTCGGCATAGGTCTGGAGGATCGCTGTCACCTCCGCATTGTTTGCTGCTGCTGCCGTCCCCCAGATCAGCGGCAAAGTCAGGCCAAAAGCCAGCACTGAAGCCAAAAATTGTTTCATCGCACGCCTGCCATTCAATAATTCAACAAGTGTTGAGTAATGAGATACGCTCAAATCAGGTGTCCGTCAAGAGACCCGAAAGCAACAGCGCGCAGGTGTGGTCGATGAACGTGTCGAGGTCCGGCCGCATGACAAGGCCCGGCGCATCGACCGAGGCACTCTGGCGGAACCGCTCGGTGGTCACGAAATAGATGATGGAACCGACAAGGCTGAGGTGGAAGAGATGTGGATCGACCTTCCTGAAACTCTTCTCTTTCAGGCCACGATCGAGCAGACCCTGCGTGATTTTGAAGAAGCCGAGGAGTTCGGCGGCCGATTCCTGGTCGTTCATAAACGCAGATGAAATGTGTTCGCGCATGATCATTGAGGTAAAACTGGTGCGTTCACTCATCGCTTCGATAAGGGCGCGAATATAGGTGCGCAGCGCATCTTCCGCGGATGTTGTTTCAAAGAGACTTTGCTCGACGCGATTGCGTACTATCGCGACATTCTCTGCGATGATGGCGCGATAGAGCCCGCTCTTGTTCTTGAAGTAGTAGGGAATGAGTGCACGATCGACGCCAACCTCACGGGCAATTTTCTCAAGCGAGGTGCCGGCATAACCGTTCAGCGCAAAGAGCTTCTCTGCAGCGCTGAGAATGTCCGCACGGGTCTTTTCCTTGTCGCGCTGGCGTATCTTCTCTGCCGTCATCGGTATGCCTCCCTTTAATTGGCCGTGTGCTGCGTCTTGGCCAAAGAGAAAGGAAGTGTCAAGGCTCAAGAAGATCACTGTGGGTGCCTGCGTCGTGTAACAACTTGTGGGGTGTGAATTGCTACTTTGATATCATTATCCTGTTCGCTTGGAAGTTTTCCCTGTCTTTCCTGTCTTTCAGGGGAAATCAGGTGAGACATCCTGTCTGCCGACTGCAGACACCGCCACGCCGTCGGTTGCGAACTCCCGATTAGCTTGGGCGTTGGTCCCTCTCCTACAGAACTCAAATGCTTGTGGTTGGTTTGGCAGGTCGTTTCGGGAACCAGAGAATGTCTTTGGGCCTGCTTTCGGGGCAAATTGCCCAAAATTCTCTGCAGGCGATTTTACCGGTCCCCATAAAACATACAGTGAAACTTCAGAGACTGGTTCGCCTGCAAGGAGTGGCCGCCGAAAACCCATACTTCGTAATGCTGATGCTTTCGTCCGCAGATTAGGCAATTGTTGTAGTTCATCTTGTTTAGAGCGAAAATGGTACCAACCTCGTTTGCCACAAATATGGATCCTTCAAATGAACAATGACGAAAATCACCCAAGTGAAGGCTGGCTGACAGTGGTTCCAGATTTTGTGAAGAAATTGGTCGGCCCTTCGATTGAGCAAATTGGAGAGATCGCAGGAGATTGGGCTCGATATTGGCGCATGCACAATTGGACCATAATTGCCGAAAAGACCGAGAAGCTGTTGGCCAAAAAAGGCCTACAAGCGGCGGTCAGCCCAATTCCACCAGGATTGGCTTTTCTGACAATACAACAAGCCTCATTCGAGGATGATCCAAATTTGCAGGATTTGTGGGCGGGGCTGTTGGCAAACGCGATGACGGGTGGAAGTCGACATAGTGTTGCCAAGTTGGCCGTTAGAATACTTTCGGAGATGGAGCCCTTGGACGCAAAGATATTACTTCATCTTTCGAAGCAAGGCTGGATGACTGCGCCGTCTAGTAATCCGGAAATAATGATTGGAAATTTTACGCTCGAGAAGATCTCAGAAGATGTCGGTGTTGATCAGAGTGAAGTTCGTGTTTCTTTATACAACTTGTTTAGACTTGGATTGATTGCTGATGAGAGAAAAGGCACTTTTGACGCGTTGAGTGTCATTACGACTAGATTTCTTGCGACTGATCAAACCAATGTTATTCTAACGGCACTTGGGCATGCATTCATCGAAGCATGCGACACCTCTGAAGGTCGCTAATTCTATTCAAAACCAAGTTGAGCGCGTTGTTGATCCCAATCATCTGGGAAGGGATGTCTTAGATCTTCAATTGTCAAAATTTCGGGCTGCGCGCCGTCGGAGATTGACTTCAATGATGTCGGGCGCGAGATAGCCCAGTCTCATCAGGCGACCGACAAAGCGATGAATGACACCAATGTCCTTCGCCAAATCGCGAGCGGAGGAATATTTTCCCTCCTCAAGTTTTTTGCGCCAACGTCGTTCTTTCAGGATCGCCTTGAAGAGTGAGGGACCCTGCCTTGGCTCGGCCATAGGTTTGGCCGGTGTAATGATCCTGGTTTCGCCACCTTGGCCTTGTCATGGTAGACGGCATCAACAGATGCAGTTAGGCATCAATATCTTTGGTGGTGATGGTTTTGGCGAGCGTTAAAAAGGAAAACGCCGCAATGCGGGTGAGGGGAACGATTTCGCCTTGAAATTCTTTGCCATTTCCGACGAAGGGTGTCTGCCCCTCCATGGAGGCAGATATAAACAAGCCGATCAGTTCGACCTCCTTGGGTGTCAGGTCGGGATTGATTTCCGCTAACAAGCCGTTGAGGTGTTCGCGCGCGCGTTGATACAGGAGGTTCATCTCCTTCATTGCCATCTTGTTGCGGTTGGAAAGCGCCCAAAGCTCCGGGAAAAATTTTGACGTCTCCTCCGTGCCGAGGTCAGACATAATCATTTCGACAATCTTCAAAAACTTATCTTCCGCGGAAAGGCCTTGGTCAAGCACGACCTCGTCGAACTCATCCAGATAACCTTGAACCACAGACTGCAAAAGAGCGTGCAGCATGTCGTTCTTTGTCGGGTAGTAGTAACAAACATTGCCACGCGAAAGGCCGCAGTTTGCTGCAACTTTCTCAAGACTAAAGTCTCCATAGCCATGCTCGATAAAAATTTCGAGCGCGGCCTCCAAAATAGTTCGCCGCGTATCCAGACCCTTGGAGGATTTGGGGTTTTTGACTTCCGGCGAAAGATTTAGATGCCTCATTTGACTTGAAAACCTTGAGTTTCTCTGTGCGGTTATAATGAAGAAAGTACGCTCTTTTATCTGTGATTCTTCTTATTTCACGAACACCTTAAGAATCCAGTTATTCCGTCTCAGTTCCTTTGAAAACCCACCCGTTACCTGACTTTTTGTCAGAGTGCTGCTCCCGCCTGACCTGCCATACGGTGGATGATCTGCCTTTGCGGTCGTTGCAGCCCTCCGACACTGCTGCCCCGAGATTTCTGTTTGACAGAATAGGCGGTTTCGCCTAAATAGGCAACACCGTCTAAATAGGCGGAACTGTCTAACAGGGAGACGGTTAAATCTCACAGCCAGCAAGACAAGAGGAGTGCTTGCGGGCGAGCGGAGGGAGGCTTTAAGTGAAAGTGGTACCATTGAGATCACTAGTTTTACTCTTAGGGTTGGTTTGCTTTGGTGAGCTGAAGGCTCACGCGCAATTGCCAATAGAGCCTGTTCCCAGCACACGAACGCTGCCGGAGGTCTATCCACAAAACTGGATATTCGCGCAGGACTTGTCGTTCTTTAGCCTGGTGACCGGGCGGGTCTACATTGTTGATCCCACAGCCAAGCGCAGAGACGTGCAAGGCATGGTCGACGCAGGGCAATTTGCGACATTTTCGTTTTCTCAGGCGCGCCATGAGCTTTATGTGGGCGAAACCTTTTATTCGCGAGGCATGCGCGGGGAGCGATCAGATTTTATAACGATCTATGACACCCAGACACTGTTGCCGAAGGCTCAGGTCGAGTTGCCGGGCGGTAAGCGGGCGCAGACTGTGACCCAGAAAAATGCTCTGCAGCAGTCCGCCGATGGCCGTTTTCTGTTTGTCTATAATTTCACACCCGCTGCAAGCGTCACTGTTCTCGATCTGGATACGCATGACCTGGTCAATGAGATTCAGCTCCCAGGCTGCAGCATGATTTATCAAAATGGGAAATCTGGATTTGCCACCCTGTGCGGTGATGGCTCCATGATGGCTTTTGACCTTGATGAAACGGGGCAGGTGACCGGCGAATTTCGGACCGAGCCCTTTAATGACATTGACGCTGATCCTCTTTTCATGAAAGCGGTTATTGTTAATCAGACAGCTTATTTCCCAACCTTTGAGGGACGTATTCAACCTGTGAAACTGGCCGGCGGCGCGCCCGTGGTTGGCGCTAAAAAATATATGACCGGCGCTGTGCGTAATACCGACCATGGTCAATATGCGCGCCCTGCGGGGTGGCAGGTGATCACCCGCGATGCGGCGGGCAAGGTCTACATCCTGATGCGCCCCGATGCGAAGCCCGGCGATCACAAATCCGGCGGCTCTTACGTCTGGGTCTACAATCCAAAGTCAGGCGCTGTTGTGAGGGAGTATGAACTCGCCAGCAACAGCATCTCAATCGAGGTGACCCTTGGCAGCAACCCCATGCTGGTTGCGACCAGTGAAGAAATGCATCTGGACATCTATGACCTGAAGTCCGGCGAGCATTTGCGGAAAATTGGTGGATGGGGCCCGGCGACACCGTTTTCACTTTACGCGGTGCAATGATGGTGGATCCTCTTTTCCATATCGCGGTTCGGCTTGTGTTGGCCATTATCCTGGGCGCGGCGATCGTGCATAAATTGAAGGATCTGGCCGCGCTGAAGACGACGGTGCAGCACTACGGTGTCCTGCCGGCACGCCTTGTTCCGCTGGGCGCCTGGTCTGTTGTGGCGGGTGAGGTTTTTGTCCTGGCGCTTATTGTGTTTGGTCCGGCTGTCCACGCCGGTGTGGCGGCTGCCTTACTATTTGGCTTCTATGGCGGGATCATTTGGCGGCAGCTTATGACGGGTCGGACGGCATTTGACTGTGGATGCAGCTGGATAAAGAGCGCGAGCCTGTCCGCTGATTTGTGCATCAGAAACATCATTTTAGTGGTCGTGAGTCTGGCGCTTTGTCTTCCCCAGGCTGTCAGAGACCTTTCTGTCTTTGATTTGATCAACGCGGGGCTTTTTGCCTGCGTTACAGCGGGTCTCTACTTCCTGGTAGATGCCCTTATTCACATGAAACAATTGGAGGCCTCGCGATGAGCACGACTGTACTGGTTTCCCAAATCCTGCTTTGGATTGGATTTTTAGGTCTGGTGTTGGTTATGGCGGCGATGCTGCGCCAACTCGGCGTGCTGTTTGAGCGTGTTGCTCCGGCTGGTGCCTTGTCTATGAATTCGCGCCTGGAAGTTGGCACCAAATCCCCGGACTTCAATTTGCAGAGTCTGTCGGGAAAAGATCTTCAAGTGGGGCGGGCGTCCGAAGATGGCAAAAGCACATTGTTGTTCTTCCTGTCGGTGAACTGTCCGGTGTGTAAGGAGCTACTTCCGGCTTTGAAGTCGTTCCAAAAACATGAGTCAGCGCAAGTCAATGTTCTCTATATCGGGAGCGGGCAGGAAGCCGGGCATGAGGAGAATGCGGCAAAGCATCATATTCCGTCTTCTGACTATATTATTTCTGATGAAATCGGAATGGCCTTTGCGGTGTCGAAACTGCCGTATGGCGTTTTGATTGATGAGAATGGAAAAATCGCGGCATTTGGCCTGGTCAACAATCGCGAGCATTTGGAAAGTTTGCTTGAGGCGAAGATCGAAAATGTCGCTTCAATTCAAGATTACCTGACGAAGAGAGCATAAGCGGTAGACAGATGAAACGACTTGATTCACTCACAGAAAAATTGGTCCGGGGAGTGGCCAGACGGTCCTCTCGGCGTGGATTTATGGGGTTGCTTGGCGGCGCTCTGGTTGGCCAACTCGCCATTCCTGTGCTGCCGGTTTCGCGCGCGGCGGCCATGACCCCTGAGGGCGGTGCGGATGGTAATGGTTATGATGGGGTGACGGATCGGCCGACGAATAATCCTGAAGACCCGGGAGATCCGACCGGCTGTGACTATTGGCGTTATTGCGGGATTGATGGGTTCCTTTGCACATGTTGCGGCGGTTCTACCAGCAGCTGTCCGCCCGGCACTGAAATGTCGCCCATTACCTGGGTTGGCACTTGCCTTAATCCCGGTGACGGCCGGCGATATGTCATCTCCTACAACGATTGTTGCGGAATTAATTCCTGCGGTCGCTGCCTGTGCAACCGCAATGAAAACGATACGCCGATGGTGCGGCCACAATCCAATAATGACATTAACTGGTGTGTTGGATCGGAAAGCACGGTCTACAACTGTTCAACTGCGGTGATCATCGGGTTGGATGAGGGGTAATTATGGTCAGGTTTGCTTGGACATATCTTGCGATCATATTCGCGCTGGCTCTGCATCCCACTTTGTCCTGGGCGGGTGAGACACATGCTGGCAAGGCTGAATTTGGCAAGTGTGCCGCATGTCATCTGACCGATGGCGCGGGTGTCCCGGGATCTTTCCCACCACTGCGCAGTAATGTGATGGCCTTGGCGGAAACCGATGAGGGGCGCAGTTACCTGACCCTTGTGGTGCTGAAAGGTATGTCGGGCTCAATTGAGGTTGAAGGCAATACCTATTTCGGATTTATGCCGGCGATTGGTGGCAGTTTAGAAGATCAAGCTGTTGCTGAACTGCTTAACTACATCGTCTCGGAGGTTGCGCCAACGGGTCAGCCCGATCTAGAAGACGACGATGTTCATGAGGTCGCCGAGCCGCGCCTCTTTACATCTGAAGAGATCAAGGCCTATCGCAGTCAAGCGGCTAAGTCCCACACCCATAAAACAATGCTGCCTTTGCGAACAAATGCGCTGAGCAGCTCTGGGGAGGAATCTGCCTCCAAGGGAGACGCTCAGTGAAACGGTTTCAGGACATAGTCATCGCAAGTGCTCTGTCCTGGGCTGTGCTGGGGTCGGGTGCCTTGGCTTTGGTGGATGATCCTGTTCAATTGGATATTCACGATGCCAAGAAGGCACAATTTCATTGGCAAGTTAATTGTCGCGGCTGTCACGGCGTCAAAGGCTATGGCAGCGCAGGGGGCGCACCGCCCATGCCGGGCGTCCTGTCAAAGTTGTTATCGGTAGATGGTGGAAGAGAATATCTGGCACGGGTGCCGGGTGTCGTAAATGCTCCTCTTGATGATGCAGACCTCGCGGATTTGCTCAACTGGGTGATGCTGACTTTCACATGCGAACCGCTGCCGACAGAGTTTCGCGGCTATGATGCCGTGGAAGTGGGAGCTCTGCGCAAAAAGGCTCTCGTAACGGATGCCCACCTTAAACGGGCGGAACTATTGTCAAAACTTGGCGATTCGGGCGCGTCAGATGGTCTGGCGTGTGCAACAGGGGAGTGATCGGCGCTGTAAAATGCGGGGCGCATTGGCCGCCGGTCATAACAATCAGAATACATCCAAGAGGAGGGTCGTATGCATCTGAGGAAAAAATCTAAATTGAAGGGGACGAGTGCAATTGCCGTATTGGCTGCTTGCCTGGCCAACATGCCTGAAACGGCGAAGGCTCAAGTTTTCCTTGATGAAATTGTTGTCACCGCGACAAAGCGGGCTGAGTCTTCTCAGCGTGTCGGCATTGCCATTACGGCGGTGAGCGGTGATCAATTGGAAGCGTTGGGCTATTCAAACGCGCAACAGATCACGGCAATGGCGCCGGGTGTCAGCACGATTCAGCCAAACGGTGAATCAAATTATGCTGTGGCTATTCGTGGTGCTGCCAATAGTGACTTCACGACAAATGTGGAAAGCCCGGTGGCGCTCTATGTTGACGAAACCTATATCAGTCAATCTTCTGGCAGTGGCTTCCAGCTTTTCGACACAGAACGTGTTGAAATTCTGCGGGGCCCGCAAGGAACACTTTTTGGTCGGAACGCCACGGGTGGTCTTATTCACTTCATTTCGGTGAAACCGGAAGATGAATTTGGTGGATATGCAAGTGTCTCCTTTGGTCGCTTCAACCGGGTCCGTACCGAAGGCGCGATCAATATGCCGATCAGTGAAACCGCCGCGGCGCGTGTTTCCTTTGCAACGCATCAGGGTGATGGCTATGTGACCAACCGGAACCGTCCGGATCGTGATCTGAACAATGCCAATGATGCGGCTCTGCGTGCACAGTTCCTGTTTACGCCGTCTGAAAATTTCGACTGGCTTCTTGCGGCACGTTATGGGCGGCAGGATATCCGCACGGGTTTCTTTGAATATGTCAGTGCGCCAGATCCAACTGGTGTTCCTCAGCCTACCACGCCAAACCCGTCACTGGGTGGCTATGTGGATTTGGATGGGGATGTCTATGCTGGCGCCTATGACTTCCCGGGCCGGAATTTCCTGGAAACCTGGAGTGCGACCTCGACCATGAACTGGCGCTTCAATGATCTCACGCTCACCAGTATTACGGACTACCAGGCTGTCGAACGTGACTACATTGAAGATTCGGATGCTTCTCCGGTCAATTACTTCAACTTCTTCCTGACCACCGATGCCAAGCAGGCCTCGCAAGAGCTGCGGCTTTCTGGTGATACAGAAGACTTTAAGTGGGTTGCTGGTGTTTATGTCATTGATATTCAGGTCGATGACACGAACGGCGGTATCGCGCAGGGCTTTATTGATGAGTTCCTTGGATTAGTTGATCCGCCTTCTGTTGGCGCCTTTAACGGCATTCACAATCCTTATCACCAAAGCACAACGAGCTATTCTGGTTTTGGTCAGATTGACTATTCTCTGTCAGAGCGACTCACATTGACCGTGGGGGGGCGTTATATCGTTGAAGAGAAAGACTTCCTCTACAATGATAATGCGGTTCTCTTCGATGATGAAGCCACGAGCGGTAATGACAACCGCACGGTTGTTATTGTTCCGGACTTGGTACCTGAGTTCCGGGGCGATGAATCTTACAACATGTGGTCGGCGCGCGCTGTGCTTAACTTCCAGGTCAATGACGATCTCTTGATCTACGGCGGCTGGAACCGAGGCGTGCGTGGTGGCGGGTTTAATGCCCCGTTGTTGCCAGGGATTGTAGACGCGTCTTTCTATGCCTATGACCCGGAAGTTCTCAACGCCTTCGAAGTTGGGGTTAAGTCGACTTTCGCCGATGGACGTCTGCGCGTTAATGCGGCGGGTTATTACTATGACTACCAGGACTTCCAGGCTTTCTCGATCATTGGGTTGGATACATTTACCCTGAACGCGGATTCCGAAAACTACGGTTTTGAAGTGGAAATCCAGGCTTCTCCGATGGATGGTTTGGACATCACATTTGGTGCCGGCTACATCGACGCCCAGGTTTCAAATGTGGCAGGTGTCAACGTCAATGCCGTGGATTCGGACGGGATTGTCATTGCGCCGGCCTTCCGGACAGGGGATATCCGCCCGGTTCAGACACCTGAGTGGAACCTGAACGGGCCTGGTGCGTTATGAAACGCAAGGTGCCGATTGGGGTAGTCTCGCCTTCCAGACAGACTTCCAATATCGCTCGGAGCATTTCTTCAATCTTGCTGGTCTTCCGGCCGGTACGGAAGATGGTTATACGGTGGCAAATGCATCCGTGACCTGGTTACCGAAGGATGAGCCTTGGACGGTTCGTGTTGCGGTCGACAATCTGACGGATGAGGAATACCTCGTTCAAACGTTTGATCTGTCCGGGACGCTCGCCTCGGGTGGTTTCTTCGGCATGATCGAACAGTACTACGGCCGTCCGCGTATGTGGTCGATCACGTTTAAGACCAATTTCTAACTGTTCCTCCCCTGGTCGTCTCCCATCTTGATAAGCCTTTTGGTTTCTTGAGGTGGGAGGCGATGGAGGGGGCGCCGATTTTTGGAGGAGGAAATGGCGATGGCTCCGAAGCCTCTTAGTTATGTTTCTGGCGTGTCGGCACAGCCGCTCATCTACCAGACGATTTCGGATGCACTGACATCGGCAAGCGAGACCTATCCTGATCGTCAAGCCGTGGTGTCTTGCCATGAAGGGGTCTCTTTGACCTATCAACAACTGGACGAGCAGGCCACGAAACTTGCCGCCGGATTGATCACCCTCGGCGTTAAAAAGGGAGACCGGGTGGGTATCTGGTCGCCTAATAATGTGGGTTGGATCATCGTCCAATATGCGACCGCGAAGATCGGCGCGATCCTGGTAACGATCAATCCAGCCTATCGCACCAGTGAGGTGCTTTATGTCTTGAACAATGTTCAATGCTCGGTCGTCATTCTCGCTGACCAGTTCAAGACCTCCAATTACATTGAAATGATGCGCGAGTTGGCGCCCGAAATCGGCAGCCAGGGGGATGGGGTTCTCAGCTCCCATAATCTGCCGCATTTGAAGCACATCATTGCCATTTCAGAAACGAAGCACGATGGTGTGCGGCGACTTTCAGATGTCTCCGAACTGGGTGGCGCCAACGAATTTCAGGAGATCGAGCGGCTTCAAGCGGAGCTTCAGCCTGAGGATGTCATCAATATTCAATTTACCAGCGGCACGACGGGTTCCCCGAAAGGTGCCTCGCTTACGCATCACAATATCTTGAACAATGGATATTTCGTAGGTGAAGGGATTAAGTTGACGCATGAGGATCGCATTTGCGTTCCCGTCCCGCTTTATCACTGCTTTGGAATGGTCATGGGCAATCTTGCGGCTGTGTCTCACGGCGCCTGTGTGGTTTATCCCGCGGATGCTTTCACGCCGGATGCAACACTGGCGGCGATCGCTCAAGAAAAATGTACCGCGCTTTATGGTGTGCCCACCATGTTTATCGCGATGCTTGAGAGTGAAAAATTCAAAGACACGGATTTTTCTTCACTTCGGACCGGCATTATGGCGGGCGCGCCCTGTCCGATTGAAACCATGAAGAAGGTCATTTCAGACATGAATATGCCTGAGGTCACCATCTGCTATGGCATGACTGAAACAAGCCCGGTCAGCTTCCAGTCCGCAGTAGATGATCCCCTTGAAAAGCGCGTTTCGACCCTCGGCCGTGTGCATCCCCACTTGGAAGTCAAGATCGTGGATGACGATGGCAAAGTCGTGCCCCGAGGTGAGTCCGGTGAGCTGTGTACCCGCGGCTATTCCGTCATGAAGGGCTATTGGGGAGATCCAGAGCGAACCGCCGATGTGCTGGATCAGCAAAACTGGATGCATACTGGTGACCTGGCGGTTCTTGATGAGGACGGCTATGCCAATATCGTTGGCCGCAAAAAGGACATGATTATTCGCGGTGGTGAAAATATTTATCCTCGCGAGATCGAGGACTTTTTGTTTACCCATCCTGAGGTCTCCGAAGCCGCGGTCTTTGGTGTGCCAGACGCAACCTATGGCGAGATCGTGGTGGCCTGGATTAGAGGCGTTGATGGAAAAGCGCCGAACCCTGAAGAGATCCGGGAATACTGTAAAGGGAAGATCGCGCACTACAAAGTTCCCGCGATGATTCAAACTGTCGATGAATTCCCCATGACCGTCACAGGCAAGATTCAAAAGTTTTTGATGCGTGAGGCCGTGGTCGAGCAAATGAATTTGAAGGAAATCAAAACAGCATAGCTGTTTCAGTAAGGAGGATAGAAATGGACAATTATAAGATGCTCATAGGAGGTGAGTGGGTCGAAGGTGCTGGCAAGATTGAGGTGATCAATCCTGCGACGGAAAAGGCCTTTGCGACCGTAGAGAAGGGGACCAAGGAGAACGTGGACGCGGCGGTTGCTGCGGCGAAAGCTGCTTTTCCGGCCTGGTCTCAGACCCCGATTGAAGAACGGCAGGCAAAATTGGCAGAGCTGTCAGCGGCAGTTGCCAAGAATGCTGAAAAGCTGGCACGTCTCCTGACACAGGAACAGGGGAAGCCGCTTGCAGAAGCCATGGGAGAGATGGCCTGGACGGAAGGTTATCTTGGGCATTTTGCAACACTCAAAGTGGAAAACCGCGTCATTCAGGACGATGAGGATTTCTTCATTGAAATGCGGCGCAAGCCGCTCGGTGTTGTGGCGGGTATTCTGCCGTGGAACTTCCCGGTTCTGGTGGCTTGCTGGAAAATTGCTCCCGCGCTCATTGCCGGTAATACGATTGTCTTGAAGCCGGCGCCAACCACGCCGGTTGCGACCTTGGCTCTTGGGGAGATTTGCTCTGAAATCTTTCCGCCAGGTGTCGTCAATATCATCACCGATGAAAACGATCTGGGGCCATACCTGACCACACATCCCGACGTCGCCAAAGTTGGCTTCACCGGATCGACGGCCACAGGTAAGAAAATCATGGCCAGCGCATCGGATACGCTCAAGAGGCTTACCTTGGAGCTTGGCGGGAACGATGCCGGGATTGTTCTTGACGATGTCAATGTTCCGGAAACGGCGCAGAAGATTTTCGATGCGGCTTTCCTGAATTGCGGGCAGGTCTGCCTGGCGATTAAGCGCGCCTATGTGCATGACAGCATTTACGATGAAATGTGCGCCGAATTGTCGAAAATTGCAGAAAACACAGTAACCGATGATGGCCTGAAACAAGGCACCAATATTGGACCGATCCAAAACCGTGAGCAGTATGAAAAGGTCAAGGGTTTTCTTGATGACGTGCGCGCGGCCGGCAAGATTGCGGCAGGTGGACAGGTCGAAGACCGAGAAGGGTTCTTTATTCGCCCGACGATTGTTCGGGACGTTAAAGAGGGCGACGATATTGTTGATAAGGAACAATTCGGCCCGGTCCTTCCCTTGATCCGGTTCACTGATATTGACGATGTGGTCGCCCGGGCGAATGCTTCGGAATACGGCCTGGGTGGCTCTGTCTGGTCAAGTGATGTCAAGCGTGCCACCGATGTGGCGGAACGCATTGAAAGTGGATCCGTTTGGGTAAACCAACACATCAATATTGGCCCGCATATTCCGATGGCCGGATTTAAACAGTCTGGCATTGGCGTCGAGCAATCCCTCGAAGGATTGGACGAGTACACGCAGGTTCAGGTTCTGAATGTTGCGAAACGATAATCTGAAAACCCCAGTTAAACAGGAGAAGGGTGAAATGAAAAAGTTTTTGATTGCAGGTATCGCGTCAATGATGATTGCAGGTTCCGCATCTGCCGAATCGTTTGAAGAGATGTGCCTGAGAGTTTCTGATGAGTGGCAAAGCACTGGCGACGTTGCATCGCAATGTTCTTGCCTGGCTGAAAAGGCAGCGGCTGATCAGAGCCTGGCTGACGAAATTACCAGCCTCACAGAAACTGCGAGCAACGACTCAGAGGCCTATGAGGCCGGCAGTGATTCTGTAAAAGCTGCATTTGATGAATGCAGCGTTGAAAGCTGATGACATGAACTCACGGGGAGGGGGAGATGGACGTCTCCCCCTCTTTGTGTGAGAAATAGATTGGAGTAAGGCCGTCATGGCACCAGATCGCGGCACATATTTGTCAGAGCGAGAGAACTTCCAATGGGACCGCCCTGATCGCTATAATTTTGTCAAAGACACTTTTGCAAATTGGGCTGAAAAGCAGGGTTTTGCGACTGCGCTTTATTGGACTAACCACGAAGGTGATGCGGTCCAGCGGTCTTTTCAGGAACTTCTGGATGATGCTGCCAAGGCAGCGATGGTTCTCACGTCCTTTGGCGTTGAAAAAGGCGATACGGTTATTGTCGTCATGTCGCGCGAGCAAAACTGGTGGGAGATCGTTCTGGGTTGCTTACAGATCGGCGCCGTTGTTTCCCCTGGCACGACGCAGCTCACCGCCAAGGATATGGCCTATCGGCTCGAAGCGGCCGATGCGAAAGCTCTTATTACAACGTCTGAGCATGTGGAGCGCGCAGACAAGGCAGCCGCTCAGATCAATTGGCCGGGTGTGAAAGTTTGTTCAGACGCGGCTCCCGGCGGTGACTGGAAAGATTACAGTCAGCTGCGCTCCGTCGTTATGCCCTTAAACAGATTTGCGGACACTGCCGCCTCTGATCCGGCGCTCTGCTATTTTACCTCCGGTACCACCGGCCAACCGAAGATGACCGTTCACCGATGTGATTATCCCATGGGCCATGCGGGTACTGGCGGCTATTGGTTGCGGGCTCGTCCTGGAGAACTGATCTGGAACCTGTCCGATACGGGCTGGGCTAAGGCTGCCTGGAGCAGCCTCTTTGCGCCCTGGATCTGCGGTGCTGGCGTGTTTGCCTTTCATGGCGGCGCCTTTGACGTCAACCAGACCCTTGAGTATTTGGGCAAGTACCCGGTTTCCACGCTTTGCGCACCGCCAACGGCCTATCGAATGTTTGCGCAGCATGACCTGTCAGCGTTTAAACCGATGAAGCTGACCCGTTGTGTCAGTGCGGGCGAGCCTCTCAATCCAGAGATTATTGATGTTTGGAAGCGTACGACCGGACTGGAAATCTTCGAAGGGTATGGGCAAACCGAAACCGTGCTTTTGTGCGGCAACTTTGATGGTATGGAAATTCGGCCCGGATCCATGGGGCTTCCAGCGCCGGGCATCGACCTGCAAGTTATTGATGAAAACGGCGACCTGCTGCCGGCCAATCAGGAAGGTGACATCGCGGTAAACGTTGCTGATGGCCGAAAACCCGTCGGTATGTTTACCGGATACCTTCATGATGAAGAGAGAACCGCCGCGGTTTACCGGGGAAGCTGGTACTTAACAGGGGACCGGGCCATTAGGGATGAGGACGGCTATTTCTGGTTTGTCGGCCGAGCCGATGATGTCATTTTGTCTTCTGGATATCGGATCGGACCGTTTGAAGTGGAAAGCATCTTGCTTGAGCATCCGGCCGTTGCAGAATCGGCTGTGGTCGCAAGCCCGGACCCAACAAGAGGCGAGGTGGTCAAGGCGTTTGTTATCCTGGCGAAAGGGCATGAGGGCTCCGACGATCTTGCCCGGGAGCTTCAGGACTTTGTGAAATCCTCGACGGCTCCTTATAAATATCCGCGCAAAATCGAATTTGTAAGTGAACTCCCCAAGACGATCAGCGGTAAAATTCGTCGCAAGGAACTCAAAGAAAAAGAATGGCAAAAGGCGTCTGGCAAGACGGCCTAGGTCTATCAAGAATCGACTGCCTGCAATGAATTGCTGCCTATAAGAGACTTTTTTGTTTCTTGTGAGGGGTGAAGGCGTACAATCCCTTGCGCATGGCAGATATTGGTTATCGTTTTGCCTGGGCGGTTGGCGTCATGATCGGCGCTAGCCTCAACTCAAACTGTGGTGAAACGCTCCATGACAAAACTGATTAATTCGGAAGAGGTTAAACGGGATCAGCTTGCCTTTTGGAATGGGCAGGGAGGGGATATCTGGGTGGCACGGCAAAGCCACACGGACATTACCCTGGCGCCGGTTTCTGAGGCCTTGCTTGCCTGTGCGGCGCCGCGTGCGGGCGAACAGGTGTTGGATGTCGGATGCGGCTGCGGCGCGACGACCCTTGATTTTGCCGGTGCGGTCGGACCCGAGGGGCGGGTTGTGGCCCTCGATATTTCCGAGCCCATGCTCCTAGAGGGCGAGAGACGCGCAAAGGTAGCCGGCCTTAACAACATAGAATGGGTCAAGGCCGATGCTGCCGAGGCAGATCACGCGCCCTATGATTTGTTGACCTCGGCCTTTGGATTAATGTTCTTTGGGGATCCGGTGGCCGCTTTCCGGCAAATGCGTGTGGCCGCCAAGCCGGGCGCACGCATGGCCTTTGTTTGTTGGCGCAAGCTCGATGATAATCCCTGGATGAAGGTGCCGATGGATGCGGTGCGGCCCCATCTGCCGCCGCGACCGGCCGGTGTCCCCAATGCGCCGGGCATGTTTGCCTTTGCGGACCCAAATTATATTGCCGAGGTTCTGACGCAAGCTGGCTGGTCGTCGCCGCAAATCGAAAGGTTTGATGTCGATCTCGACATTGCCGCAGGTGGCGGTCTGGAAGCGGCAATCGACCAAACGACGCAAATCGGGGCCGTAAATAGTTGGTTGCGGGGTCAGCCGAAGGAGGTTGTTGAAGCCGCGGTGGACGCCATGAGCACAGCGCTGACGCCCTTTGTTGAGGCTGACCGTGTGAACCTTGCCGCCGGCATGTGGTTGGTCAAAAGCCAGCCTTAACCGCTCCCAACCAACCTCAACCGAACTTAGACACGACTAAACGGCTTCGTCTGACATGGCGATTTCAAAATCGCTCGCATGATGGCGCTCTGGCAGTTGGCTTGCCGGGTCACCCCAGGCGCGATTGACGCGGCGGCCACGCTTGACTGCCTCACGCTCGGCGATCTGATCTGTCCAGCGAATAACATTCGTGTAGCTATGCGCTTCGATAAATTCACCCGCATTATAAAGCAGACCCTTTACCAGGGCGCCGTACCAGGGCCAAATGGCAATATCGGCGAGGGTATATGTGTCGCCGCAGAAATATTCATTTTTCGCCAGGTGCTGGTTCAGCACATCCAATTGCCGCTTGACCTCCATGGTGTAGCGATTGATGGGGTATTCAAATTTCTCCGGCGCATAGGCGTAAAAATGCCCAAAGCCGCCGCCGAGAAATGGCGCGCTGCCCATTTGCCAGAACAGCCAAGAGTAACATTCGGCCCGCTGGGTGGGGTCTTCGGGGATGAACTCGCCAAACTTTTCCGCAAGATAAAGAAGGATCGCGCCGGACTCAAAAACCCGCGTCGGGGTTGGTGTGGACAGGTCGAGGAGTGCCGGGATCTTGGAGTTGGGATTGATGCTCACAAAGCCACTGCTGAATTGATCGCCGTCTCCAATGTTGACAAGCCAGGCATTGTATTCGGCGCCTGTGTGTCCTTTGGCCAGCAGCTCTTCCAGAAGCACGGTGACCTTAACGCCATTGGGCGTGCCGAGCGAATAAAGCTGCAGTGGGTGTTTGCCGATCGGCAATTCCTTTTCGTGGGTCGCGCCGGCAGTTGGTTTGTTGATCTTGGAAAACTTACCACCGTTTTCCGTGTCAAATTTCCAAACCTTGGGCGGTTCATACTTTAAGGGGGCGTTCTTGTGCTCTTCCACCGTCATCTTTTCCTCGCTGACGTTATTGGTCACGTCTTGTTTTTATTCATTCGAACGATCGACCTTCACACAATGTTGTACCCACGAAGGCCCGCTGCGGGAAGTTCAAAAATCACGCGGAGCTTGTTTCCCGTAGAAGCATCCGTCCATGGCCGAATGTTGTCAAATCAACCTTTAGCTAACAATTTTCGTGCGCTCAAATGACAATCCCGTGAGGTTGATAGCTCCGGCGTGACATGTCATGGGGCGCAACAGGGCGCACGGCTAGACGCAGGCGAGGGTCAGGGGCAGCCGGTTAAAAATCATCCTCACCAGAAGTTTACTCAGCGCATGAGCGGATCTGTGTCAATCTTTCGTTTCAAGTCAGGTTCGAGAGGACGCAAAACCATGTTTGAATATTTTCAGGCCATGACGGCCGCAATCGAGGCGGGGTCGTCTGCCACTGTCACACTTTGGATTAACTGGATGATGGTGATTTTCTTGTCGTCCGTTTTATTTGCGTGGAAACACCCGGCGGCTCGTTATGCTTTGATCGTAATTTTTCTGACCATTCCGGCGGCGGTGGTTCTCTATACTTTGAGCGGCAAGATTCACCTCATCGGACTGGCGCATATTATCTTATGGACGCCGCTTTTCTATTATTTGCTCACGCGCGAAATACGTGGGTCCAACTTTAACCTTCGAACCCCCTTTGGTGTCTGGGCGGTGCTGCTCACCGCGACGATTTTCATCTCGTTGGTCTTCGATGTGCGCGACACGCTGCGTGTGTTGATTGAGTATCTTGAATCCGCCTAGAGTTTTTCGACAATTGTTGTAAGGGACCGGCGCGGGGCTTTGTTGTCCCGCGCCGATCTCTTTTTACTCTCCAAGAGAGTTTATTCAACCGGTGTAAAATCGAAACCTTCGTCGGCAAACATAAAGAATTCGCAGGGCGTGTCGGAGATACAGGCTGTTGAATGCTTGGCGTTTGCGGCAACCGACCAGAAGGAGCCGGGGTTCATGACTGGCGGGTTCTCTTCGCCCTCGAAGGGGTTTGTCATGACGCCGGAAATCACGACCGCACGATAACTATGGGAATGGACGTGCATCGGGGTTTCGAAATTTGCCGGGAAACGACCAAATGTGCCCTGCGGCCCCTTTTCAAGGTCGCCGGAGACGACCGCGAATTGAATCGGATCTGCGGCGACGAAAAATTCCCGTGCACTCTCCGGCACCACGGTATTTTTTACGGCATCCTGCGCATAGGCGGCGCCTGTGGTGGTCGCTAAAATGGCAACCAGTCCAAGAGTGGGAAGTTTCATTTGTTCGTCCTTTCTGTGGTTTTCAATTCGCCTGTCCATCGACGCCAGGCATGCTCAAGATGTCGAACTGCCCTGAAGAACGGAATTGCCGGTCGTCCAAACCACTGTGCAGATCGTCCACGGATATGGACATTTTGCGTGACAAATGACTATAAACTGACATGCAAGATACGATTTCGCCCATTCTTGAAATGATCGGCGCCAAGGGGGCGGTCTATTTTCAAACGGATTTCTGTGCACCCTGGGGCATGGAGGTTGCCGGGACCGGGTTTGCCCAATTTCATATGATTGTGTCGGGAAGCGCGGTGCTGAGCCACGCAGATGGCTCTGTTGAGTCACTTTCGACCGGCGATCTCGTGCTCTATCCGACGGGCGCGCCCCACGTCATCAGTGACAGTGTGGAGAGCCCTGTGCAGGCAGGCCGAGAGGTGGTGGGCGCGGTTCTGGAGGGCGTGCCGGTTTTTTCTGACGGGGGTCGCCGCACCCGGTTGATCTGCGGTCACTTCAGCTATGATCTTTCGTATCAACATCCACTTGTCTCTGAACTGCCCGACCGGCTCGTCTTAAGATCGTCGGACATTCTGGGTGCTGAAACACTGCTTTCTCTTCTCCGGCTCATCATTCGGGAAACCAACCAACCGACGATTGGATCGCAAACCATCGTCCAGCGGCTGTCAGATGCCATCCTCGTTGCGATATTGCGCGCCCATATTGCAGAGGCAGAACCTGCGCGAGGGTTTTACGCCGCCTTGCGGGACCCGCGCCTTGCCCAATGCATCTCGGCTATTCACGAGGCTTTCCCTGAAACCCCTTCGCTTGAAATGCTGGCCCGAACCGCGGGCATGTCGCGCTCGGCTCTGGCTCTGGCTTTCCGGCGGCATTTGGCTTTTGGGCCGGGTGAATATGCGATTCGCTGGAAACTTCTCAATGCGGCGCAAATGCTCTCAAAGGGCGACGATCCGATCGAGGTTATCTCATTTGTCTGTGGCTATCATTCGCCCTCGTCCTTTTCGCGCGCCTTCCGAAAGTTTTTTGGCGTGCCGGCAAGCGACTATCGCAACCTGCGGCGATCAGGTGGCGTGACAGGCACTGTATAGTTTTGCGCAATTGCCAGTGATGGTCGACGGCCCGTGTGCAGCAGCGGCCTCTTAAAAGGCGTAAGGGCCGCCTTTTTCCAGCGCGCGCTGATAGGCCGGTCGGGCTTTGTTGCGGGCCACACAGGCCTGCAGGTTTTTAAACGGCTGTAATTGACCTTGAACATTGGCGGCTTCCAGCACAAAACTGAGCTGAATGTCGGCGGCAGAAAATCCTGACTTCAAAAAGTAGTCCTGTCCTGCCACAAGGCTGTCGAGATAACTCATGTGATTTTGGGTTTCGCTATCGATGCGCGGCATCAGCGGCGCGGCGGCTTCGCCCAGGCGCCCGGCGTAAAGGCGCAACATGATCGGCAACATGGCCGACCCTTCGGCGTAATGCATCAGCTGAGAGTATTGAAGGTATTCCGGCGACGACATCGCGGGCGCAAATTTCCCTTTGCCATAGGTGCGCGCCAGATATTCCAAAATCGCGCCGGATTCGATGAGGGTCTTGTCACCATCGATCAAAACGGGTGACTTGCCGAGCGGGTGAACTTCTAAAAGCTCCGGCGGCGCCAGGTTGGTTTCGCTGTCGCGCTGATGGATAACAAGTTCATAATCCAGCCCCAGTTCTTCCAACATCCAAAGAATGCGGTGTGAGCGAGAGTTATTGAGGTGGTGAACGGTGATCATCTTCTTTTTCCTTCGGAACAATCCCATGGCGCGCAGTGTATTCCTTCAACGGGTTGCTGCCCGCAGGCCTGCGGGCCCTGCCCAGAGGTGTGCCGGCGAGCGGTGTCAGGTCGTGGAAAAATACTGCAGCTTTTCCAGCTTGGGGTCCAGCGCTTTGAGCGCTTTGGGCGCATGGGGCTCCAGAGCCTCTGCCAGGGTAATGGCGCGGCGCATGCAATAGCGCAGCTTCAGGCGCATGGGTAGAAACGTCAGCAAGGCCTCCGCCCACCATGCGCGGCGCGACTGAGACCAGCTGCGGCGCTCGGCACTAAAGGCCCAGTTGCCGGTTTCGATGTCGAAGTCATAAAGATGAGCAAAGCGATAACCCAAATCAGCGATGAAGGTGACCGCCTTGATGATGTAGTCAATTTCGTCGTCTGACAAAACGTAATGAAGGCCGATCCGGCACCATCCCGGTTTGAGGCCGGCGAGGCCTTTGCCCACGGCCTCGCGATATTGCAGGGAAGTGTCTGGGTCGACGTTTAATAGGTGGTGCCCATAGGGCCCGGCGCAGGAGCATCCCGCGCGCGATTGAATGCCAAAGAGATCGTTGAGCAGTCGGGTGACCAATTTTGGGTGCAGATAACGCCCGCGTGGATCTTTGATGTTGAAAGAGACGATGCCGACGCGGTTTGAGGGGTCAGGGTCGCCGAGCACTTCAATATTGTCGTGGGCTTGCCACGCGGCCCAGGCCTTTTGCAAAAGGGCGTGCTCGCGGTGTTCGATCAGATTGCCCGGGAGGGTCTCCTTGATAGCCAAGACCATGGCGGCACGCAGGGTCTGGGTGATGCCCGGGGTGCCGGCATTTTCGCGTGCTTCGATGTCGTCCAGAAAGTCGTGCTCGCTTTGATCGACAAAACTCACGGTGCCGCCACCAGCAATGGAGGGCGCGAGATGCCGTGCATAAAGACACTTTTTCAGGATGAGAAGTCCGCTTGCGCCGGGTCCGCCCAAAAACTTGTGGGGGGAGAAGTAGACCGCGTCGATCTGACAAGGGTCGCCTTGCGGTCCGGTCACGGTCATGTTGACATCCAGGTAGGGCGCGCAGGCGGCATAATCAAAACAGGCGATGGCGCCTTTTTGATGCAGAAGATGAGTGATCCCTCCCACATCGGTGCGCAGGCCCGTCACGTTGGATGCGGCGGAGAAGGCACCGATTTTTCGGCGATCGGCAAATTCCGGTCGATCGAGCTCCCTTGCCAGCTGGGAAAGGTCGATCTGGCCGTTATCATCGAGACCGATGGATACCACTGTGCAAAGGCCCTGACGCCAGGTGACTTCGTTGGAGTGATGTTCATAAGGTCCGACAAAGACCACAGGCGCGGCGTCTTGGAGCTGCTGCCAGAAGGCTGCGCGGGCGTCATCGTTTTTTAATGCGCTATCGACGGAACTCTTTGTGGCGGGCGGCAGGGCAACGCCCAAAATATTCTGCAATCGATCAATGGCGCCGGTCGCGCCGGTGCCGCAGGGCAGGACCGCGTAATCCTCACCGGCGCCCAGAGCGCGGCGAATGATATTCGATGCCTCGTGTAGCGCCTGTGTGGTGGTTTCGCCGGTATGGTCATCCTCGGTGTGGGAATTGGCGTAGTGGCACAAAAATTCCGTGATGGCCTTTTCGACACATTTAAGGCCCCGGCCCGAGGCGGTGTAGTCGGCATAGATCAGAGGCGCGGCGCCGATGGGGGTTGTCAGCCGGTGCCCATGGCCGATGACCTGGCGCCGGAGATAGGCCAGGCCGCCTGCTTCAGTTTTCGTCAATAGGCGGTTGAAAGTCTGATTGATCATGGCGATCAGATTGAGCTGGTTTGCATGGCGGATGTAACCAAAAAATCTCTGATATTTGGTAAAAGTGGTATATTTAGACTAAGATTAGTGGTATTATTAGTAAATGGATGAGTTTGACCGTAAGATTCTTAGAGAATTACAGCGTGGCAGTGACCGGTCGGTCCAGGAAGTTGCCGATGCTATTGGGTTGTCGCCGACCCCTACCGCGCGGCGGATCCGGTTGTTGCGGCAGGCCGGCTATATTCGCAAGGAGGTGGCGCTGTTGGACCGGCAGCGGCTGGGGATCGGCGAGACGGTCTATGTCATGGTCAAGACCAATGCCCACACGGAAGACTGGCTGCAAAAGTTTGCGGAAGGGGTCGCGCGCATTCCGGAGGTGATCGAGTTTCACCGCATGAGCGGCGAGATCGACTATCTTATCAAGATCGCTATTTCAGGGCTTTCTGACTATGATCGCATTTATAAGAAACTCATCGCCATCGTGCCGCTCAGCGATGTGAGCTCGAGTTTTTCGATGGAGTGCATCAAGGAAACAACGGAAGTTCCGATTTCCTGACCAAGATGAAGGGAGCCAGAAATGTCAGATGATCTTGCCGGGCAGGCGCGAGAGATTGCCGCACGCCTTCAAAACCTTTCTACGGGGTCGGCCGACAAACCTGTTTTTGCGTATCTGGACCTCATCGGGATCGGATGGCCGATCCGCTGTCTTCTGCATCTTAAGCAAATAGATTATGAGCTGATTTCAATCCCGATCCAGGTTTGGCTACAAACCGATGAGGGCGGTGAGGTTATCTTGCGCAAAGCCACCAACAACGCCCATGTGCCGCTCTATGTGGATGGTGAGGTTTCGCTTAACCAAAGCCTGTCGATCCTGGAATATCTGGGCGACAAGCATGGGCTGATGGGGGACACGCCAGCAGAGCGTTGGGGGGTCAAGGAAGTTATGGCGCATGCCTATGACGCGCTTTTTTCATGGGGCGGCCTCCTGCCGATTATTGCCAAGATCAATGTACCCGATGGTGTGGTGGAGGCGCGCCTGCAGGCCTTTTTAGGGGACGGTCCGCCCTGGGGGATTGTCGGCGGTTGCTATGGACGCAATCTGAAATCGTTTGAAAATTACCTCGATGCCAATGCGCATAACGCTGGCGGTTTCATGGTCGGGTCGCGGCTTTCGGTCGCCGACCTTCATGCCTTCAATGTCTTGTGCAATTGGTACAAGGCCTTTGATCCGGAGCGGTTTAAGGCGCAGCATCCCAAGCTCAACGATTTTGTCTTGCGCATCGCGGCCATCCCAGAGGTGCGCGATTACATCCAGAACCATCAAGAGGCGACCACATGGCTCCCCATCCCGCCTCTGGGGCTGCGTCTGACAACACCGGAGGCGCTGGTTGGGCTCATTGACGAATAGGCTTTCGCCGTGCCTTCCGCCGCTTCCTATTTCCTTTGCCGATAGAAACTATCGGAAAATCTCATTTGAAAATGGGGTCCAAAACCCTTTCTAAATGGCGCGGATTTGCGAGTGGTCGCAGCCGACACTCCCTCTTGACCTGGCGCCCGGGAAAACGGCGCCCCTAGGACCTCCAAAACAGAACATGTCCCCGATCCCTCGCACGCAACCGGCCTTCAAAGGGCGGAGCATTGGCCCTGTGGCCGATCTGGAACGCCACCTGCCCGATGACTGGTGGCAACAACTCTTCAATGCCATCTATCTGAAGACCGATGGCGATGTGGTTGAAAACGCCGCTGCCACCAAGGCAGAGGTGGATACGCTTCTGGAGGTTGCGCCTCTCGGAGCAAACGACCGTATCCTTGATTTGTGCTGCGGCCAGGGGCGCCACCTGATCGAGCTGGCGGAACGCGGGTTTCAACACCTCACGGGCGTGGACCGGTCGCGATATCTCGTGCGGCTTGCGCGGCGGCGCGCGCGCACCCAAGGACATAGCATTCAGTTTAAGGAAGGAGACGCCCGCAAGGTACGCCTGCCCAAGGGACAGTTTTCGGCGGTGACCATCATGGGCAACTCCTTTGGCTATTTTGCCTCGGAGATGGAAGACCTCAAGGTGCTGGCAAAGGTCATGGAGCTGCTTAAGCCGGGCGGGATGCTTGTGCTTGACCTGTGCGATGGGGCCTGGATGCGGCAGAGCTATGAGCCACGCAGCTGGGAGTGGATCGACGAGCAGCATTTTGTCTGCCGCGAGCGATCCCTGTCGAAAGACGGGGATCGGCTGATCAGCCGGGAAGTGGTGACGCATACGGAACGCGGTGTGATTGCCGATCAGTTCTATGCTGAGCGTCTTTATGACCGCGAACGCCTGCATGAACTTCTCAAGGAAGCCGGTTTTGAAGCCCCCACGTTTCACGATCCCTTTCTGTCTCAGTCTGATCGCGGGCAGGACCTTGGCATGATGGCGCAGCGGCTCATGGTGACCGCCCGCACGCCGATGCGGGAGGTGCGCCCGAGTGGGCCAACCGGGCGCACGGCGGTGACGGTGTTGCTGGGAGATCCGCGCCTGCCGGACCCGGTCAAGCGGGGCGGCCGGTTTAATGACGAGGATTTTGAAACAATCAATAAGTTGAAAGCCGCGCTTGGGCGGCTCGACCGCTATGAGTTTACCTATCTGGATGATCATGACGCGATGATTGACAAGCTCCGGCGTGATCGCCCGAAGCTCGTCTTCAATCTGTGTGACGAAGGTTATCAAAATGACGCCATGAAGGAGCTGCATGTGCCCGCGCTTCTGGAAATGCTGGCGGTGCCTTATACAGGAGGCTCACCCTCCACCTTGGCCTTTTGTTACGACAAGGCGCTGGTGCGCGCGGTGGCCTCGGCCCTTGACATTCCCGTGCCGACTGAAAGTTTTGTCAATCCCATGGATGCGGCTTTCACTTTGCCTTCTACCTTTCCTGCGTTGATGAAACCCAATACGGGTGACAGCTCTCTTGGCATTACCGCCCAGGCGGTGGTGCACTCGAAAGATGAAATGGTGCGCTATATGGATTACCTGAGAGAGACCGTCCCGGGGCGCTCGATCCTGGTGCAGGAGTTCTTAAGTGGCGCGGAGTATTCCGTCGCCATGATTGGCAATCCGGGGAGCGATCTTTTGGCCCTGCCCATTCTTGAGGTCGACTATTCTGGCCTGCCAAGTGATCTGCCCGCCATTTTGGGATACGAATCGAAATGGCATCCGGAATCACCCTATTGGACGGGGATCACCTACCGGGAGGCGGAAATTTCTTCGCAAGACTCAAATCTTTTAACCGGCTATTCGGCGCGTTTGTTTGAGCGACTTGGTTGTCGTGACTATGCGCGGTTTGATTTCCGGCGGGGGGCGGATGGGACCATCAAGCTTTTGGAGGTTAATCCCAATCCGGGCTGGTGCTGGGACGGTAAAATGAATCTGATGGCGGAAATGGCAGGCTATTCCTATGCCGACTTTCTGCGGATGGTGATTGATGCGGCGATGGATCGCTGCGGGCTCGTTGAAGGCGCGGCGCGTAGCCTAGTAGAGCTTCAATGAAGCCACTTCATCGGCCCAGGCCGCCTCGTCGGGCGCGGTGAGGGCGTCCAGATCGGCGGGGGCGGCTTCTGCGTCATCCACCCATTGGCGCAAGGCCGGGCCGCCGTTGATCACATCAATGGCGAGGCGCTCCAGTTCATACTCGTAAGGGAAATCCCGCCAAAGCGGGTAGTCCGCATCAAGATTGCGAATGGCCTTGAAGGCAAGGGCCTGCAAGCGCCAGGGCTTAAAGCCCAAGGGATCGTAGGTCGGGCCTTCGGCATGGATCTGGAGGCCGTTGCAAAGCGTGCCCACATGTTTGTGAAAGGTGGGCTCAAACCAGCAATCGCGGAGGATGCAGCCAGCGAGCCACTCAGGGGCGAGGCGCTGCATTTCCTTAAACACCTTGCGGGCCTCGATGTCCGGCGCGCCGAAAAGCTCAAGGGGCCGCGTGGTGCCGCGCCCTTCTGACAAGGTTGTGCCTTCCAGCATCACCGTTCCGGCATAGGCGCGGGCCATATTAAGATTGGGCGCGTTGGGGGAAGGGTTGATCCAGATGCGCGATTGCGGCCAGCCAAAGCCGGGCGCGGCATCGGGCCGCCAGCCTTCCATCTCGATCACTTTATAGGCCACATCCAAGGCGAAGTGCTTGATAAACCAATGACCCATTTCGCCGAGGGTAAGGCCGTGACGCATGGGCATCGGCGCGGCGCCGACGAAGCTTTCCTCACCGGGGCGCAGGGTCAGGCCTTCTATGGGGCGGCCTGCCGGGTTGGGCCGGTCGAGCACCCAAACCTCCTTGCCATGGCGCGCGGCGGCCTCAAGTACATAAAGCAGCGTGGTGACAAAGGTGTAGATGCGGCAGCCCAGATCCTGCAGATCAATGAGCAAGACATCAAAGCTCTCCATCATGTCCTCTGAGGGGCGGCGCACCTCGCCATAAAGACTGAAGACGGGAATATGGAGACCTGGATCTTCGTAAGTCTCGGTCTCCACCATGTTGTCCTGCTTGTCACCTCTCAGCCCATGTTGCGGCCCGAAGGCGGCGGCAAGGCGCAGGTCGTCGCAAGTGCTGAGCGCATCCATGGTGTGGGTGAGATCTTCGGTGACGGAAGCGGGATGGGCGAGCAAGGCGACGCGCTTGCCTTTCAAGGGCGCGCGCAGGGCCGGGTCACGGATCAGACGGTCGATGCCAAATTTCATGGTCTTGTTGCTAATTCAAGTTCCATCACAAAGCAATCGGCATGATGGAAGTCTGGCTCTTCTGAGGCGTGGGCGAGGGCAAAGTAGTGGGTTGCCCCGCTTTGTTCTTTCACGATGGCACAGAGCCCCATGCGCCAGGGTGTTTCCGGCAGGTCGAGGCCTGTCAGGTCAAGCTCCGCGGAGAGGGTCAGGTGGTGGCCTGTTCTTTCTGATGTGATGTTGGGGGCGTGAACGCCTTCAGGGCTCGTCTGGCCCGCGCGGTAGCCTTTAAAGGTGTAGAGCGCCCAGGCGCCGGATGGGGCGAGATTGATCTCGATATAAGCATCGGGATCGACCCCGGAAATAAAGGCTTCAAAACAGGTGGACTGCCAGAGGCTGTCTTGCCGGGTGGGTGCGCCCTCGTTGATCTCCAGCGCGTTGATATTTCCGGTCAGGTGAAATTTCAGTTTAAGTCGGCCTGGCGCTGTCCGGTGCGCTTCGGCTGCGAGCTTGTAGGTCGACGCGGAAGAGTGATCCGCGTGGGGGACCAGTTCCGTCACAAAATCTTGCTCCAGCCTTTCCCGCCAGTGGGTGGCTTCCAGCTGGCGAATAATTTCATCGTGGCGTTTCTTGTCCAGATGATAAGGCAAAAAGGCCCAAAGCGAGAAGATCGAAATGATGGGGATCAGCGTATAGACCCAGCCGAAATGGATCAGGACATCGGCGGGGACGGTTAAAGGGTCCGTAAAGGTCGACAGGGTGATGAGGTCGAGCACCACACCAGCAATGAGGTTGCCAAGGCCGGAGGTGCTTTTGGCGGCGAAAGACAGGGCGCCGAAATAAATGCCCTCCTGGCGATGACCGTGGGTGAGCTCATGCTCGTCGGCAATGTCGGCGATCATGGAGCCTGCGGAGATCAGTGCCTGGATGCTGGCAAAAGAACCGATCAGGGCGCAGGCGCAGAGGAAGATGAGAAGCGTGTCAGGGTTCTGAGGTGACAGATGAATGAGTTTCATAAGCACAGGCAGGGTGCTGAAAACGGTGGCGCCGACAATACCGATGATGACGGTCATCTTTTTTTCAAAGATGCGGTTGAAACGGGGCGCGAAAGGAAGGCCGGCGATGGCCCCGACAATGGAAGCCATTTGCCAGGCGCGAATGCCATTGGTGTCCAGATGCCAGAAAAAAGTTTTCAAATGTGTGGCAAGAGCAGAGTGAACGCCGAGGTAAACGAATACCAGAAAGACCGCGATGATCAGGGCGCGGAAGGATGGGTTCTCGAAAGCTTGAAATAGGTCCTTGTAGATCTGCCCCAGTCTAAAGGGTTGCGGCGGCCTCTTTTTCTCGCGTGCCACAAGCGCCGGAATGGTGCCGCGTGTGCCCCATGTGCTCAGGGCGGTGGTTAAAAACATGACGCCGCCGCAGACAATGGCAAAATTGAAGTAAGGGTCGCGTGTGAGCTGCGGATCGGGAGTGGCCTCAGACGAGACGAACAAAAAGGTGAAGGCGATAAAGACAATGAGGAGGGCGGCCACATAGCCTGTGCCCATGCGAAACATCACAATGACGGTG
This sequence comes from Alphaproteobacteria bacterium, assembly GCA_006226415.1. Classification (GTDB taxonomy): domain Bacteria; phylum Pseudomonadota; class Alphaproteobacteria; order M2410; family M2410; genus M2410. The sequence goes on along the minus strand of SBGZ01000045.1, from coordinate 2,679 downwards.
CGCTCATGATAGTCGCGGGAGAGCTCTGCGCCGAGGGCCTGATAGGGCACGTTAAAAAAGGTGAGGGCGGTCCGCGTGAGGACTGTGAAGAAAGTGAGCCAGAGGAACAGCCCAAACCCGGTCAAGCCCGTTGGCGGCCAAAACAGCGCAAAGAAGCAAAGCGGCAAGGGCAGAAGCGCCCCCAGCATAAAGGGATGGCGGCGCCCGTATCGGGATTTGAAATTATCGGAAAGGGAACCAACCGCCGGGTCGGATATGGCGTCAAAGCCAAGGGCAATGGCGATGGCCAGGCCTGCCAGGGAGCCTGAGAGCCCCAGCACTTGCACGTAATAAATCAACAGCAGCGTGCCGAAAGCCCAGTTCTTGATGGCCTCGGCTGATTGGCCCAGTCCATAAAAGCCGCGCACGCGCCCCGGAACCGGTTTGTCGTCCGGCAGGGCGGTTCCGCCATTGAAATATCGGTCCGTGAAACTGGGCTTTGTGGCTGTCATGCGCTGGTGTTTTAAAGAGCTCCTCCGAAGAGAAGGTTACACGAGCTACTTGGATTGACCAGTGTTCTTGGTCGCAAGGGGAGTTTGATCTTGGAATTGTGTGACGGTGCGCGCAGATCGCACCGCCCCACGTGATCCAAGGCTGAAGATTAATCGTAAGGCACACAGATGACATAGGTCGTCAGTGCCCAATTGAGTTTGAGCCCCATGCCTGTATCGGGCAAATGAGCCGTGACCTTCCAGCTGTATTGATTGTCGGGAGATTTTTCGGGGCGGCTTTCCGTGACATAGCCATTGACCGCGGTCTGACTTGTTTCTGTGACCGGGGAAAAGGCATAACCGCCGCTGACCGCCCATTCGTCCTTGTGGCAGAGCGCGGCCACCGTTTTGGGGCTGACATCGGATTTAGCGGAGGTTTCAGAGCGGATGTGAACGCTGTTTGGGGTGAGGGCCCCTTGCGGCCCGCGTTCACCGCGCAGGCCCTGATCACCAACCGGCCCTTTGTCTCCTGGTGGTCCGGGCAGACCAGCAGGGCCTTGCGGCCCCATGGGGCCGGGATCTCCTTGCGCGCCTTGCGGGCCCTCAGGACCCATTGGCCCTTGTGCGCCCTGTGGCCCGTCTGGCCCGGCGGGTCCTTGTGGACCGATGGGTCCCTGATCGCCGATGGCGCCCTGCTCCCCCTGAGGTCCTTGTTCGCCTATAGGGCCTTGTTCGCCTTGAGGTCCTTGCAGGCCCTGCGGTCCACTAGGTCCCATTGGTCCTTGTGCGCCCTGTGCTCCCTCTGGTCCAACAGGTCCTTGCTCACCGATCGGGCCTTGCTCTCCAATGGGGCCCTGAGGTCCGGGATCACCTTGAGGTCCTTTGTCACCGGCCTCGCCCTTGTCGCCAGCCTCACCTTTGTCACCGGCCTCGCCTTTGTCACCTGGCTCTCCTTTGTCACCGGCCTCACCCTTGTCGCCAGGCTCGCCTTTGTCACCGGCTTCGCCCTTGTCTCCAACCTCTCCCTTGGCGCCCTGTTGTGCGGGAGCCGAGTCGTCTTGAGTGAAACTGGAAGTCGATATACTCAGTATAAGGAGGAATGCTGAACCTAGGAGTAGAAGATAACGCATGTATGATGCCCTTCCGGAGTTAGACGCGTGGTTTGGTACGACCTCTGAATCAGATCATAGGGGGGCTTTTGATGGAGGCAAGGGGGCAGCGCCTTAGAGTTAAAAGTTTTGGACTTTTGATTTGTTAAGGTGCTTTCCAGAACATCAGAACAAAAGAGCAATCGGGCGCGCGCCTTGTGGTTTGTCAGGCTGGACACACAAGGTCTTGTGGCGTGCGTTCCGTTAAGTCATTGATCCTGTTACATTTTTGTTAAGGATACTGATCTCATACTTGCGATGAAGTCAGGCGCCTTGTTGGCATACTGGTGTGATCTGAAACGGGGGAATGATTGTGCAAGAACAAAGTCGGCGAGGATCTCAAGCGGGTCCGTCATCAACCAAGGTCGTCAATCCATCGACCCGGTTTCGTGAATACCAAATTGCCCTTGATCGGGTGATGAGCGAAATCGAGGCGCTGGGGGGCTCTGCGCACCCGCGTCTTGCTCGTGCGGAAGAAAGGGTGGCGTCATGAGTTCTCTGCCAGAATCTGAATTTTTGTTTGCAGCCGATGAGGCCGTTTCCCCTAAGCCAGAAAGCCAGGAGCGACTTGATTATGCGCTCGGTGTGTTTGTCGAAGAGTTTCGCACCAATGCGCTACGCAATCTGGATCGAGTTGACCATATTTTGACGGATCTGCCAGAGGGCTACATGGACCCAGCGACGGTCCAATCGATTCACGTGATTTTGAAAAACCTGGCAGGGCAGGGGCGGTCGTATAACTTTGAGCTTATCTCGGAAATTGGCGATATGATTTGCGCTTTCCTGAGTGGCCGCGTCGAGGGCTCGTCTAAAGAGATGGCCCTTGTTGAAAAGGCAATTGAGGCGATGCGCCTCATCTTGAAACAGGATGCACGCGGTGAGGGTGGACTGACAGAGCGGGCACTTGTGGCCTGCCTGAAGGATGCTTTTGCGGTAGACTAACACCACCCCTCAAACGGGTATTAGACACCAAAACCTCTCCTTTTGCTCGGCTTTGCAGGGAGGGGTTTTTGTTTTAATGTCGGTCCCCATATATGCTGTGCTTCAAGCGTGTATCAGTT